>JAFIFL010000207.1 GCA_020832055.1 Gammaproteobacteria bacterium | reverse complement strand
TTCAGGCGAGACGCGCTTGTGGGAGAGCGCTATTTCGCACAGCGAAATGCGCCGAGCTGCAAGACGTTCAGCAAAGGCAACGACCTCGGCTTCGGCATAGCGCCACGCGATCGGCCCAATCGCTGTGCGATTAGGGCCTTCCCAAAAGGGGGGCAGCACCAGTTTCAGGCGAGACGCGCTTGTGGGAGAGCGCTAATTCGCACAGCGAATTGCGCCGATCTGGATGCCGTTCAGCGAAGGCTGCGGCATCAGCTTCGTCAGAGGTCTTCGCGATCGGCCCAATCGCTGCGCGATTAGGGCCTTTCCGCAAGGCGGTGCGCGAATCGAGCGGCACTGCCGCGATCAGTTGCCTTCGAGGGCGGCACGCATCTCGTCAGTGATGGCCCGGACATCGGGGGCTGTGGCCATGGCGTGACGCCGTACGACTTCGGTGGCCTGCTGGTTCAGGCTGTTGACGTTGGCCAGATACTTGCCGCCGACGCTGGATCGGAAGAATTCGTTCAGCGCGACGAGCTCCTCACGGGTGAAGGTCTGCATGTAGATTTCGAGGAATTCCGGTCGCAGGCGCTCCCAGCTCAGCGTCGTCTCGATCAGATCGCCGATCCGGTTCAGATAAGGGGCTGCCGTCGGCTCCTCGCCCACGGCGACGTCCTGGGCGCGGATCTGCTGCAGGGTGCTCTGCCGCATGCGGGCAGCCATCGGCGCCAGCCCGCGGTCGATCTGGATCAGCCGCAGCAGTTCCTCGGCAGCTGCCTCATGGGCGGGATCGGCATGGACGCTGAAGGGCAGCGCGGCGATCAGGGCCGCGGCCAGCAGCAGGGCGGCGCGCTGTCGTCGTGCGGAGCAGAACATGGGCGGGACTCCAGATGTCAGGGCGACGGGCAAGATAGCAGAGGCCTTCCCGGACCGGCGAGCACTCGTTTGGGTGGGTTCGCAGCCACACAGAGCCCAGTCCGGGCCTGAACTGCCCTGCCGTCCTCCCGCATGGTCTGGGGTTCGTGAGCGGCGGGAGGCCTGATCCGGACAGGGCTGGACCTGCCTGGTCCGTCCGACAACAATGAGCGCCGGGACGGGAGAGCGGTCATGCAGCGCGAAGTCATCGACATTCCTGAAGCCACGCGTGAGGCGTGGCAGTGGTCCGTGGACATCCTGGCGGACCTGATCGGGGTGCCGGCAGCGTTGATTGTGAGGGTCTGTGATGCCAAGCAGACCGAGGTGCTCCTCGCCAGCCGGACCGATGCCAATGCCTACCTGAAGGGCGACTTCAACGAGCGTTATCCGGAAAGCTACTTCGAGGCCAGTCTGGTCGAATCAAGGCCGGTGAAGGTCGTGAATGCCGCGACCGAGGCACGCTGGCGCAACAGCCCGGGGCGCTGCAGGGGCATGGTTTCCTATCTGGGCCTGCCGCTGACCTGGCCGGATGGTGAAGCGTTCGGCGTCATCTGCGTCATGGACCAGCAGGCGAACCGCTATTCCTTCCGCAGTGAGCGGCTGATCGAACAGTTCCAGGAAGCCGTCAATCTGCACCTCGCGGTGCTGTTTCAGGCGCGTGAACTCGACGAGCGCGCCAGGATAGACGCGATCTCCGGGGCCTGCACGCGGCGTGACTTCTTCGAGTCCGGCAACGTGGAGGTCAAGCGCGCCCGACGCTACGGCATCGCGCTGAGCGTGATGCTCCTCGACCTCGATCACTTCAAGGACATCAATGATCGCCACGGGCATGCCTGCGGCGATGCGGTGCTGCGGGCGCTGACCCGGCGGGTCATGAAATCCCTGCGGTCCAGCGACAAGTACTGCCGCTTTGATGGCGATGAGTTCGTCCTGCTGCTTCCTCACAGCGAGCTCCCTGGCGCCCGAATGCTCGCCGAGCGCATGCGGCTGCTGGTGGAACGCGAAGCCGTGGCGGTGGGTGACCTCGAAATCCCCGTGACTGTCAGCATCGGTCTGGCCTGTCTCGAAGGGGCCGGCGAGACGCTTGACGAAATGCTGGCCAAGGCTCACAAGGCCTTGCGCGTGGCCAAGGCGAATGGCCGCAACCGCATCGAAACCCACGAGCGGCTGGCGGGACTCCATGACTGATGTCGATGCCGCCCGCGCCCACCTGCGCGAGCTGAATCGCTTCAGTCCTCCGCCGCCGCTCGTCTGCGTTCGAGCTCCGTGAGAATCTCGGCGTGGCGCGCCCGGTTCAGCCGGTAGCGGGCATAGAGCAGCAGGCCGCAGAAGCTGAAGATCGACGTGGCCGGCCCCTGCAGCAGCCCGAGCTGCCAGACCGTGGAAGGATCGACGCTGCCCGCCGGCGCGCCGCGGGGAAAGCTGATCAGATCGATGATGATGCCGCCGAGCATGACACCGCCGGCCCCCGTGGCCTTCAGGCAGAACGCCCGGGCGGCATAGATGATGCCCTCCCTGCGTTCGCCCGTATCGAGTTCGTGCTCGTCGGCGATGTCCGCGAACATGGAATTGATGCTGGTGAAGATCACCGGCGCAATGGTCGACGTGATGAAGGTGGTGACCATCACCAGCGGCAGCATCCAGGGCGACTCGTTGGTCGGGAACCAGGGTACGTCCAGCAGACGCAGGATGATCAGGATGTTGCCGTTGATGATGGCCAGGGCCGCCGGGACGATCAGCGACAGCTTCTTGTCCAGGATGCGCGTCACGATGGGCGTCAGCGGCAGGCTCAGCAGCAGGCCCACCATGGCCACCAGCGGCAGCAGGGCCAGCTGCTCGGTGGTGAACTCCCAGAAGTGCAGACCCATGAACGGGCTCAGCACGGCCTCGATGCTCAGGATCATGGTGCCGAGCATCATGCCGAAGAACAGGGCCCTGAAAGAGCGGTTGCGGAAGGCCTCGCCGATCTCCCTGAGCATTCGCGTCACCCCGAAGGGCACGATGGTGATGGGCTGCCGGAGGTGGGGGATTTCCCTTCGGGTGCCGAACACGCAGGCCGCGATGGAAATGGCCATGGCGATGGCGAACGTGGCGCTGAAGTTGACGTAGCCGGCTGGGTTCAGCAGGCCCGGCGAGTATTCGGGCGTGGTGGGGAAGAACAGCGTGTAGGCCAGAAAACCCGTGACGACGCCCCCGCCGAGGCTGAACAGGGTGCTGAAGGCGAACAGCGTGGAGCGCTGGTTGTAGTCCATGGCCATCTCGGCGCCGAGGGCGAGATGGGGAATGTGGTAGAAGGTCATGGCCCCCCGGACCAGCACCGCGAAGAACACCAGCCACAGGAAGCTGCCGATCTCCGACAAGCCCTCTGGCGGATTGAAGAGAAAGAAGAAGGCGATGCTCAGCGGGATGGCGGCCGCCAGCATGAAGGGGTGGCGCCGTCCCCAGCGCGTCATGGCTTTGTCGGAGATCGCCCCTGCGAGAGGATCCGTTACCGCATCGAAGCACAGGGCAATGGCCAGGGCGATGCCGGTCAGCGTGCCGGAAACACCGACCACCTGCTGATAGTAGAACAGTACGAACGTGTTGAAGGCGGCGTTCTTGATGCCCTCGGCCGTCTGACCGAAGCCGTAGGCCGCCATGGTGCCAAGCGACAGACGCCGCACCGGTAACTGCATGCTGCTTGCTCCCTGCTGCAGCGGACCTTCTGCGGATCCGTGGCTGCGACCTGGTGGCCTGGCGAGGGGCATACTCGAACCAGACGATGCCGGCAATATTCGCAGCAATCGCCGGGCCGGTCATCATCCGTGACGCCTCCCCGAAGGGCCGCAAGTGAACCGCCCAATGCCGAGGCGCACGCAACCGTCTTGCCGACGACTGCCCAGCCGCCAAGAATGGAGAGCCACCCGCCAGGAATGTGCCGCATGTCATCCGCCACCGCCAGCGCCTCCCCGGGGCCAGACATCCGTGACTATGTGCCGAGCACCGACCGTGAGGCGGTGATTGCCTGCGTGGCGGGCCTGCAGGACTACGAACGCACGCTCGATCCGGAACTGCCGCCGGGCGAGCGCGTCGCCCGGCGCTATGTGGATGCCATGCTGCACCGCTGTCGGGCCTATCAGGGCTGCGTGATGGTGGCCGTGGAAGGTGACGAGGTGGTGGGGTTCCTGTGCGTCCTGGCCCGGGTTCCGGAGCAGCAGGTGGACGAAACCTCACGGCCTCACGCCATGGTGGGGGAACTGTATCTGGCCCCTGAACAACGCAGTCAGGGCACCGGACGCCGGCTGCTCGAAGCCGGTGAGTCGTTTGCGCGCGCCCGGGGCGCGGAGCGGTTGCGCGTGCAGGTGCTGGCTGCCAACGGCATTGCCCGCTCACTGTACGCGTCCGCCGGCTTCCATGAGCGTCTGATCGAACTCGAAAAGCGGTTGGACTGACATCCCCCGCGCAGGCGGGGCCGGGCTCACCCCCGGCGGGCGAAGCGCTCGCGGTTGTCGTTGCGCTTCTCCGCGCTCTTGCGCAGCAGCACGTAGGTGGCGCCGTAGCCGCCGTGGGGGCGCTGGGCGCTGTGGAAGGCGAGGACTTCCGGCATGTCTTCGAGCCAGCGTGCCACGTAGCTTTTGATGCGTGCCGGCGTGGCGCTGCGTTCCCCACGGCCGTGGGTGATCAGGACGGTGCGCAGGTTCATGGCCAGGGCTTCGAGGATGAACCCATAGAGGGCCTCACGGGCTTCACGGACGGTCATCCGGTGCAGGTCCAGGGTGGCTTGCAGCGGGTAGCGACCGAGCCGGAGCTTGCGATAGACCCCTTCCTGGACGCCGTCGTTCTTCCATGCCAGTTCATCGAAGGGCGCCACCTGGGGCACTTCGCCCAGCGTCAGGGGATTGCGGTCGCCCTCCAGGGCTTCCGCCGCGCGGCGGCGTGCCAGCTGCGCCGGCGTGGGCTCGCCCGGCTGACCGGGTGGCTGCGCGCGGCCGTCGGCGGGCAGGGGCTGCACCCCGGCCATTTCCTCGGCAAACAGTTCGTCGTCGGACTTGTTCATGGTCAAAGCGTCGGGTCAGACGGATGGGTTTGCAAGCCCTTCCAGGGTGAGTGCGGCACTACTGGCCGAACCTGCGGCCATCCTGTCCGAGCCACGCCGCCTCGGCATCGGTCGACGGTCGCCCGAGAATGCGGTTGCGATGGGGGAAGCGACCGAAGCGCTCGATCAGAACGTGATGGTCGCGTGCATGCTGCAGATAGTTCTTCAGCACTTCGGCAGCAGGCCCGTCTGCCTCCTGTTCCGCCAGCAGAGCCGTAAACAGTTCGAGGCTGGTCTCCTGGTCCGCGAGATGCTCGGAATGCTCGAAGGGCAGGTAGAAGAACACCCGCTCCTCGATGGCCAGCAGCCGATCCTCGCCCCGGGAGACACCCTCGCGGGCGAAGGCCAGCGCCTGAGGGTCGCCGGCAAAGGCCCTGGCCGTGCCGCGAAAGATGTTGCGGGTGAACTGGTCCAGCAACAGCACCAGCGCAGCGCGGCCGCGAACCGTGGTGGCCCAGGCATCTCGCCTGCCGGCCAGGGCGGCCTCGACGTCGGCGCCGAACGCGTCGCGGATGCGGCCGTCAAAGCCGGCGTCGGCCCGGAACAGGCTGTTCCTGCGGGCGGGATCCATCAGGCCCCCTTCGAGGTCGCCGTACCAGAACTGAAGGACCGCGTCCGTTGCGCTGCTCATGTCCACCTCAGGTGCGCCAGCAGTTGAGGTCATTGGCGAAGACGATGGAGCCACGGAAATGATTGCGGATCTCGTCCCGGCTCTGGGTCTCCCGGCCACGGGTACGTGGGGTGCGGTGGGACAGCACGAGGCGATTGACGCCGGCATCCGCGGCCAGACGACCGATCTGGGAAGGCGTCATGAACTGTTCGCGCACATGGCCACGGGCATCCTCGGGGATGGCGTGGTGAGCCACGAGGATCACCGAATCGGCGGCCAGATCATTGACCAGCTGGCGGCGATTGGCGGTGCTGCCGGTGAAGGTGATGCCGATGCCGGCGACGTCCACGCGCCAGGCCAGGGCCGGCTGGTTGCCGTGGTCGGTGCCGATGGCGCTCAGGGTGATGTCGCCGCGGCGGAAGCCGGACCAGCGATTGCGGCTGCTGTGATCGATCTCCGTGGGATTGATGCGGTAACCGGCGCGGCTGAAGCCCGAGAACATGTCGGCCAGATCGCGGTAAGCCCCGGTGGGTCCCATGGCGAGGTCGATCCAGTCCAGAAACCCGGGCTGGGGATCGCTGCCGCCGGGGCCGAATACCGGCAGTGCTTCAGTTCGCCCGGCGTTGATGGAGCCCAGCACGAAGGCGGGCAAATCGGCGATGTGCTGAGGGTGGACCTGGGTGAAGACCATGGCTTCGAGATCCCGGAAGTCGGCACCCGACTCCTGGAACCGCAGCGCGGTACCCGGGCCGGCATCGATCAGGATGCGCGCCTTGCCGTTCACCCACACCAGATAGCCGGAGGAGGCCTGGGCATCATCAAAGCTGCCGCCGCTGGCGCCGAGGACCTGGACATAGATGCCCTCCACGCCGCATTGGCGCTGATCCACGCTGATCGTGAGCGGACGCTCGGTGACCGTTCGGGCCAGACCCGGAGCGGTCTGCTGTGCCAGGGCGCCCGCTGACGCGACCATGAGGATCACCGGCAGCAGCAGGTTGGAAAACACTCTCATCGACTTCTCCGTAGCGGCATGGACATGCGGGGGCGTCACCATAACATCGAGTCCGGCGCGACTCAGGTATGCTATGTGCATCGCTTTTCAGACCAACAAGTCACTGGAGTGTTCAACGCCCATGCTTTCCCTGTTCAAGAAGCGCCGCATCCGCACGGCGCGTTGCCTGCTCACGGACGGAGCGCATCACCTGCTCGTGGTGCACGCCGGCGGTGGACGGGACCGACGGCCACGCTGGGGCCTGCCGGGTGGCCATCTCGACCTTGGCGAGCGTCCGGAGGACGCCCTGCGCCGTGAGCTGGTCGAGGAACTGCATCTGGAAGTGGAAGAACTCGAAGAACTCGGTGATTGGTCCTTTCGTGGCGGCTGGCATCGGGTCTACACGGCGCCGCTCCCCGCGCCCGTGACCCGCTTCGATCGGGGTGAACTGCTGGAGATCGGCTGGCACGACCTGGATGCCGTGGCCAGCTTCGCCAAGCGCGGCATGCTCCATGCCGGCTACGAGATCGAAGTCGTGCGGCAGTTGCGTGGAGCAGCCGGAGAGCTCACGCCCGAGCGCTGCGCGAGCTGACTCTGGCGTGCGATTGCTGCTCGCTGCCGTCTCCGCCCTGCTGGTCCTGGGGCTGATGGCCGGCGGCTTCCTGTACCTGCTCGACAGCTATCACCGCCATCACAGCGAAGCGGTGCTGGCCGAAGTGACCATCGATGCTGCCGGGCACATCCGCATCGATGGTCAGTCCATCGGCCTCGATCAGTTTTACGAACTCTGGCGCGAGCAGGCGTTTCGCGCCCAGCACTGCGGCCGCTGGCGGCTGCAGGTGCATCCAGACGCCCCGGCCGGGCTGGGCCGCACGGTGGCCGTCATGATCGACTGCCGCTGATTTCGCACCATCGTGGGAGAGCCCTGATCGCAAAGCGATTGGGCCGATTGCGGGGCGCTTTGCCGGAGCTGTCGTTGCCTTCGCTGAAAGTCATCGAGATCGCTGCTTCGCTGCGCTGCGCAGCTTCCCACAAAAGCTCGCGATGCCCCATTGTGGGAAGGCCCTAATCGCAAAGCGATTGGGCCGATCGCGAAGGCCTGTGCCGGAGCTGAAGTCACCGCCTTCGCTGAAAGTCATCGAGATCGCTGCTTCGCTGCGCTGCGCAGCT
>JAFIFL010000206.1 GCA_020832055.1 Gammaproteobacteria bacterium | reverse complement strand
CAGATCGGCGCATTTCGTTCCGGACGAAATGCGCCCACAGACGGCAGGACGATGAGAGAGCCACTACTCCCGCGCGGGCCCCGGATACTCGTCCCGCAGCACGCGCTTCAAGATCTTGCCGCTGGGATTGCGGGGAATCTCCTCAACGAAGGCCACCGCCCGCGGCAGCTTGAAACGGGCGAGGTGGTCACGACACCAGCGCAGCACTGCCGCTTCGTCCAGTGCCGGATCCGTCCGCACCACCACCGCGAACGGTGACTCGCCCCAGCGTTCGGATGGCTGGCCGATCACCGCCGCTTCCCGGATGCCCTCGTGGCCCATGAGCACGTTTTCGATCTCCGCCGGATAGATGTTCTCACCACCGGAGATGATCATGTCCTTGATCCGATCCTGGATGTAGACGTAACCCTGCTCGTCCATGATCGCGCCGTCCCCGGTCTTCAGCCATCCGTCCTGCATGCTCTGTGCCGTGGCATCGGGGCGGTTCCAGTACCCGGTCATCACATGCGGGCCCCGGATCAGCACCTCGCCGGCGGTGTTGGGCGGGCAGGTCTCGCCCGCATCATCAACGATCTTCACCTCGGTGTGGAAAAAGGCCTTGCCGGTGGAGCCGATGCGCTGCATGGCGCTGTCCGGGTCGATCAGGCAGCCGGGGCCGCAGGACTCCGTGAGGCCATAGACCTGATGGATCTCGATGCCGAGTTCCGCGTAGGTCTCGATCAGGGAGGTGGGCACCGGCGCCGCGCCGGACATGCACCAGCGCAGGCTGCTGTGGTCGAACTGCTCCCGATCCGGGACCTGCAGCATGAAGTTGAGCATGGCCGGCACTGCCAGCGCCGTGGTGATCTCCTCGCTGTCGATCAGCGCCCAGGCCTGGCGGGGATCGAAGGTGCGCAGGACCACACTGGTGACGCCCCGGTAGACGTTGAGGGTCGCCGGCGTCAGTGCACCAACGTGAAACAGCGGCAGCGCCATCAGATAACGGTCACCGAGACGCAGATCCGCCGTGGCGGCAATGGTCAGCACCCCCCACATGGCGGTGGTGTGGGTGTGCATCACCCCCTTGGGCAGCCCCGTGGTCCCTGAGGTGTACATGATGTAGAGCAGATCGTCGTCGTCGCCACCCACGGGCGGCGGCTCAGTCGAAGCGCCCTCGCGCCAGGCCTCGTAGGGGGTCGCGAACGCTGCCGCACCTCCCCTGCCCACTTCGACCCAGCGCTCGACCCGGGTGGCTCCCGAGCGTGCTTCGATGTTGCTGACCGTGTCCGCGAACTCCTCACCATAGATCAGGGTGGAGGTGCCGCTGTCATCGAGGATGAAGGTCAGTTCATCCGCCACCAGACGCCAGTTCAGTGGCACCACCACCGCACCGATGCGGGCAATGGCGAAAAAGCTCTCCAGGAATTCCACGCCGT
Organism: Gammaproteobacteria bacterium; assembly: GCA_020832055.1. Taxonomy (GTDB): domain Bacteria; phylum Pseudomonadota; class Gammaproteobacteria; order Pseudomonadales; family Azotimanducaceae; genus SLTB01. Next base: position 6,352 of record JAFIFL010000206.1, on the reverse strand, counting down.
TCATGAGCAGCAGCCCCACCCGATCCCCAGGGCGTACGCCGGAGTCGAGCAGTGCATGCCCCGTCTGATGCGAGCGCGCGGCCAGTTCCGCGAACGTCAGCCGCGTATCCTGACCGTCGTAGAAGGCCTCCCGCTGCGGGCTCAGGAATGCCCGCTTCTCCAGGAACAATCCGATATTGTTCTGCATCCTGATTCATCTCCCCTGCCGGCATGGCCGTTCATAATATGTCCGGGCCAATATTGAACAAATCCTGTACGTGCTTTGAAAAAACCCTATACTACGCAGGTTTACAGCTGCAACGACCCGCCCAAACCGTCATTCCAGCGAGGCCTGCCCCATGACCGATACCGCCCATTCAGGCGACGACAACACTTACCGAATCGGCGCCGTCGCCCGCCTGACCGGCATCTCGGTGGACCGCCTGCGCGCCTGGGAACGACGCTACGGCGTCGTCGAAACCCGCCGCACAGAAGCCCTCGGCCGGATCTACACCCGCGGCGACGTGGAACGTCTCACCATGATCAAGCAGCTGGTGGACCTGGGCAATTCCATCAGCTCCGTCGCCAATCTCGACGACGAGCAGCTCAGGCAGCGACTGCAGCAGGACAGCCGCAGCAGCCAGCACAGCACTGATCTCTTCACCCACAAACCCGTTCGGGCCGTGGCCTACGGCGAGACCCTCGCTGCTCTGCTTCGCTCGTCGCTGGACAGACTGCCCGGCATCCTGCTCGCCGGAGCGTACCATCACTTCGACGAGTTTCGACGTCATCTGGCCTCTCTGGCGCCCGAGGTGCTGATCCTCGAGTATGCCGGCGTCTATCCGGATACCGTGGACGAGCTCGTCGATCTCCTGGCCCGCTCCGGCGCGAAGCGGGCCGTCATGGTCTGCGGCTTCGGTCGCCACGACGTTTTCCGAAGCCTCAAGGAACACGGTGCCGTCATCCTGCGGTCTCCGGTCTCTCTGGAGGAACTCGAACTCGCGTGCCGTTACGCCGGCGAGTCGCCCGAAGCAGCCGCCGCGCCTCACCGGAGCCTGCAGTCAGACCTCGCCGAGGCCATCCCGCCACGGCGCTTCGGGGACGGTGATCTCGTGCGGCTGGCGGGCATCGCCCGATCCGTGGAATGCGAATGTCCCGAACACCTGATCAGCCTGATCGGCAACCTGTCGGCCTTCGAGGCCTACAGTGCCACGTGCCAGCACCGCAATGCCGACGATGCAGCCCTGCACGGCTATCTGCACCGGGTCACGGCCCACGCGAGGGCGCTGATCGAAGAAGCCTTGGAGAACGTGGCAGAAATGGAAGGTCTGACGAAGTAGGAATCGCTGTAGCGATGTTCAGACGCCCTGTTCAGATCAAAACCTGCACAACATAGATCAAAATCGTCATTGACGAACACAAAACCTGGACATATCGTTGACGCGAACTCAGTGATCCTACTGGCCGAACTCGCCCGCTTGTGCCAGCTCCGGAGCCCTGCCCACCCCATGGCGGCCATGGGCTCCGCATCACCCCGAAGGCGAACACTCGAGGCTCACGCCGAGGCAGAAACGATGACCACGCAACCCATGCAGAGCACGCTGACGCTGACCGCCATCCCGAGGCCCCGGACCCTGCTGGCCCGGTTCGTGGCTGCCGTCATCCAGCGGGACGCGCAACGTGCTCTGGCCGTGCTGGCAGCGGCAGGCGAACGACGTGCCCTGCCCCGCCGCCTCCTGTTCGGACCGAAGCTGGACCGCAGCTGCCAGCGGCGGTAGCCCCGGTCCGCAGAGACTCAGCTCACCACTGGCAGCGGCGGCTCCGCCACTTTCAGCAGCTGCTTGCCGATGTTTTCCCCGCGGAACAGTCGCAGGAACGTCGCGGGGGTGTTTTCGAATCCTTCCTGGATGTCCTCCCTGCCACGCAGTTCACCCGCAGCGAGCCAGACGGCCAACTGCTCGCGGGCGACATCCGCCTCCTGCATGTGATCAATGAGAATGAAGCCACGCACCGTCAGCCGGCGAATCACGATCTGCATGTAGTTGCGGGGTCCCGGAGGCAGTTCGGTTTCGTTGTAGGCGGCAATGCCTCCGCAGATCACCACCCGCCCGAACTGCGCCATGTTCAGCAGTGCATCATCGAGGATGCTGCCACCGACGTTGTCGAAGAACAGGTCGACCCCCTTGGGGAACAGCTCCTTCAGGCGCGCATTGACGTTCTCGTTGCGATAGTCGATGGCGGCGTCGAAGCCGAGTTCGTCCACCAGCCACGCGCACTTCTGCGGACCGCCGGCGATACCGACCACCTTGGAGGCACCCTTGATGCGGGCAATCTGCCCGGCAACCGAGCCCGTCGCGCCGGCTGCGCCCGACACCAGTACCGCATCACCCGCCTTCACCTCACCGATGTCGAGCATGCCGAAGTAGGCCGTGAGGCCGGTGCTGCCCAGGGCCCCAAGGGTGCGCTCGGGCGGTACGCCGGCCGGGACCTTCACCACCGGACGGCGCAGGATGGCATCCTGACCGTCGCTCGAGGTGTAGTCCTGCCATCCAAACACGCCGGAAACCAGTTGGCCCTCGCGGAAATCCGGATGGCGGGACTCGACCACCTGCCCCACGCAGGTGGCTCGCATCACCTCGCCGAGCCCGACCGGCGGCACGTAGCTCTTGACGTCGTTGAGCCAGCCGCGCATGGCCGGCTCGAAGGCGAAAAACAGGTTGCGGACCAGGAACTGCCCCTCACTGACATCAGCAACAGCTTCCGAGGTCATTTCGAAGTCGGTCTCCTTGACCATCCCCACCGGTCGGCTCTTCAGGCGCCACTGTCGATTGCTTTTACCTGCTTGTTTGCTTTCGCCTGCCTCTTGGGTCATTTTGCTCTCCTGTACGATCAGCGTTCCCGGTGCGGGGTGGTCCGGAGTAAGGCGTCATGCCCTTCACTCCAGGCGGCGGCAGGATACCACCGATGTTCAATGCCTTTGGAATGGCCCTTGCCAACAGCCGTGGGGGCCGCCGGCCACATCCGATGCCCCCCCTGCTGATCCTGACGCTCACCCTGCTCCTCGCGGCCTGTGGTGGGGACAGCTCGCCTCCGCCCCCGGCACCCTTGCCGGTGGCCAGCTTCAGCGCCACTCCGGACAGCGGCGATGCCCCTCTTCAGGTGACCTTCGACGCCAGCGCCTCCAGGGCGGTGGCAGGCACGCTGACCAGTTTCGCCTGGCAGTTCGGTGACGGCGGCACGGGAACCGGCAGCCAGACCAGCCACACCTACGACGCCCCCGGCACCTTCCAGACCCGCCTGACCGTCACCAACAGTGCCGGCGCGACCGCCTCCACCAGCCGCAGCATCAGGGTGACCGCACCGCCGGCCACCTACCGGGTCAGCGGCACCATGATCATCGGCAGCGCCTCGGCCGCGGACAGCACCACCAACGACAGCAATGCCGGATTCCTTGCCAACGATGATCCCGCGTCTGCCCAAGCGGTCCAGCTGCCCATCATCATCGGCGGCTATGTGGCCCGGGCCGGGGACGGTCCGAGCGGCCGTGTGCGAAGCAGTGGGGACCCTTCGGACTTCTATCGTTTCGAGGCCGACGGCGGGGAACGGGTGGAACTGGTCATCGGCAACCCGGATCTCGACAGCAACGGCGTGGCCCGCAACGATCTCGACCTCTACCTCTACGACGAGAGCGGCGAGACGCTGATCGACAGCGCCATCGACGTTGGACCTACCGAGTCACTCGTCATTGAATCACCCGGCAGCTATGTGCTCGAAGTGCACGCATTCTCGGGCGCGAGCACCTACGCCATGAGCATCGGCGGCAGCAGCAGCGCACCCATGTCCGCCCTGCGCGCCAGCACTGACTTCGTTCCAGGCGAGATGGTGCTCGGACAGGCCAGGGTCGCAGCAGCCAGGACCACCAGCGCACCCCCGGTGGCCTATCAGGTCATCCGCGAACGCTCCCACGGTGACGTGACCCTGGCCCGTCTGCCGCGCGGCAGGCACCCCGCCGGCAGTGCCCGGGCTGCCAGCTGGCAGGCCGCAGCCGTGGCGCGCTCAGCGCTGCCGGAAGCCGAGCTGCGCATGGCCACGCTCGAGGCCATCAAGACTCTGCGCCGCAGCGGGCGCTATGCCTGGGTGGAACCCAACTTCACGCGCAAACCCCAGCAGGTCGTTCCGGACGATCCGGTGTTTCCGGATCAGTGGCACTACCGCAACATCCAGCTGCCGCTGGCCTGGGAGCGCAGCAGGGGTGACGCGGATGTCACCGTGGCGGTGATCGACACCGGGGTGCTGCTCGACCATCCCGATCTGGCCGGGCAGCTGCTGCCCGGCTACGACTTCCTCGACAATGTCGAGGGCGCCGCCGACCCCGATGGCGGCGGCGACGCCGCCGGCTTTCACGGCACCCATGTCACCGGTACCGTGGCGGCCCGTACCGACAACGACCTGGGCGTTGCGGGCGCAGGCTGGAACACCCGAGTCCTGCCCATCCGCGCACTGGGTCGCAGCGGTGGCAGCAGCGCCGACCTGAGAGAAGCCCTGCGCTATGCCGCGGGGCTGAGCAATCGCTCCGGGGAGGTGCCTGCCCAGCCCGTGGACGTGATCAACCTGAGCCTGGGCGGCAGCGGTCGCTCCGCGCAGGACGAAGACCTGCTTCGACAGATTCGCGATCTGGGCATCTTCGTCGTCGCCGCGGCCGGCAACAGCTCGAGCTCGTCACCCTTCTTCCCGGCCTCCTACCCAGGCGTGCTGTCGGTCAGCGCCACCAGCATCAGCAACCGCGCCGCCAGCTACTCCAACTTCGGCGCCACCATCGATCTGGCCGCACCCGGCGGTGAACGAGTGATCGGCGGCGAGGTGATCAGCACCGTCGGCCGCGTGATCAGGGATAGTGACAGTGACAATACTCGACTCGAGTTCGTCTACGAGGGCCGTGCGGGCACTTCCATGGCCGCGCCCCACGTGGCCGGGGTCATTGCCCTGATGAAGGCGGTCCATCCGGGTCTGACACCGGATCTGTTCGACACCCTGCTCGCCGCCGGGCGTCTGACCGACGATCTCGGCGAGCCCGGCCGCGATGACCGCTTCGGTCACGGCCTCATCAATGCCCGCAAGGCGGTCCTGGCCGCCGAGGAGGCGGCCGGGGGCAATCTCATCCTGCCGGGGAGGCTCACGGTGAGCCCGGGGCGCCTGGACTTCGATCCCTTCACGGACGAACTGGAACTCACTCTCGGCAATGCAGGTACCGAAGACGTCAGCATCGAAGCTCCCGTCGTCGACGCCCCCTGGCTGAACGTGGAAGGCTCCGGGCTCGGCAACTACCGGGTGACGGTAGACCGTACCGATCTGGCAGATGGTCGCTATGAAGGATCGATCCGCTTCGAGAGCACTTCCGCCACCGCCATGCTGGTTCCCGTCCGGCTGCGCGTGGCCGAGGCGAACATCGACTCCGATGCCGGTTTCCACTACATCGTCCTGGCGGACCCCGAAACAGGCGACGTGGTGCTGCAGGAAACGGCAATAGCCGAGGGCGGGCGTTACACCTTCAGTTTCGACGCCGTCCCGGAAGGCAAGTACGAGCTCTATGCCGGCACCGACATGAACAACAACTTCCTGGTCTGTGACGAAGCCGAGGCCTGTGGTCTGTTCCCGACCCTGGACTCACCCGGCATCCTGGCAGTGAATCAGGACATCGATGGCATCGAGTTCGTCACCGGCTTCCGCGCCACGCGCTTCGATGCCGGCGGCGACAGCGCTGACGCCAGCACAGCCAATCAACGCCCAGCCATCTCTCGCCCCCGCCCACGCCTGCAGGAGACTCATCCATGAGCCGCTCGTTCCTCGCCCTTGCCCCGATTGCCCTGGCCACCGCCATCGCAGGATGCTCAGGCAATGCGCCCAGTGCCCCCGAGGTTACCGTCCTCGCCCGCAGCGAACACTGTGGCCTGAATCTCAGCTGGCAGCGCATCCGCGCCAGCTCCGAGCTGCCCGCAGCGCTGCCGCAGGTCGGCATCTTCGAGGACAGCACCACCCTGGTGATCAGCATGGGCAGACAGCCCACAGGCGGTTTCGAGATCATTCTGCCGGAGGCCACCACGCCCAATCCCGACGGCCCCGGCATCCAGCTTCACGTCCGCCTCGAAGCGCCACCTCCCGACGCCATGGTGACTCAGGCGCTGACGTCGCCCTGCGCCCTGCTCCGCATCGACACGCCCCCGGACACACCGCTCGAGGTTCATTTCTCCGGGACTGCCGCCGAAGCTGCCAGTGCAGCGAATCAGCGATCTCAATGAGGCCCGGCGAAGGCAGCGATTACAACTTCGGCGCAGCGCCTCGAGATCGGCCCAATCGCTGTGCGATTAGGGCCTTC
>JAFIFL010000205.1 GCA_020832055.1 Gammaproteobacteria bacterium | reverse complement strand
GACGTCATCGAGATCGGCGCATTTCGCTGCGCGAAATAGCGCTCTCCCACAAGGGGGTGCCGCTCGAATCTGGCGTCGCGCCACTGTGGGAAGGCCCTAATCGCGCAGCGATTGGGCCGATCGGCAGTCGCCCTCCCGAAGCTGAAGTCGTCGCTTCACTGGACGTCATCGAGATCGGCGCATTTCGCTGCGCGAAATAGCGCTCTCCCACAAGAGCCGTCTCGCTCCACAGCTCACGACGAAGGTGACTCTGTCAGTGTCTCCATGGACAATGCCGCCACGCCGTTCATCGCAAGCACCCAGCACAAGGAGAGTATCCATGAGTGTCGCAGCAGGCAGCCTGTTCGATCTGTCGGGCAAGAACGCGATCGTCACCGGGTCCAGCAAGGGCATCGGTCGTGCCATCGCCGAGCAGCTCGCACTGCACGGTGCCAACGTGGTGATTTCCTCGCGCAAGGCGGATGCCTGTCAGGCGGTTGCCGACGACATCAACGCCAAACTCGGTGCCAACGCGCCCAACAAGGCCATCGTCATTCCCGCCCACATCGGCGACAAGGCCGCGCTGCAGAACCTCGTGGACGAGACCCATGCCCAGCTCGGCGCCATCGACATCCTGGTCTGCAATGCGGCCGTGAACCCGGTTTACGGACCGTCCAAGGAGATTCCGGATTCCGCTTTCGAGAAGATCATGCAGTGCAACGTGCTCTCCAATCACTGGCTTTGCCACATGGTGCTGCCGGAGATGGAAGCCCGCGGTGACGGCTCGATCATCATCATCTCCTCCGTGGGCGGCCTGAAGGCCAGCAACGTCATCGGCACCTACAACATCTCCAAGGCTGCCGACTTCGCCCTGGTGCGCAACCTCGCTTCGGAATACGGGCCCAAGGGCGTACGGGTGAATGCGGTGGCGCCGGGCCTGATCAAGACCGATTTCGCCCGGGCACTTTGGGAAGACCCGAAGATGCTGGAGCGGGTCACCTCCACAGTGCCGCTGCGGCGCATCGGTGATCCGGAGGAACTGGCCGGCGTGGTGGTGTTCCTGGCCTCCAAGGCGGGCTCTTATGCCACGGGGCAGAACTGGATCATCGACGGTGGCTCCACCATCGTCTGATCCATGCTGAGCTACCGCCATGGGTTTCACGCCGGCAACTTCGCCGATGTCGTCAAGCATACGCTGTTAGTGGCGGTGCTCGACTATCTCGGGCGCAAGGACAAGCCGCTGGTCTACATCGACACCCATGCGGGTGCCGGCAGCTACGACCTCGGTTCGGAATTCGCGCAGAAAAAGCGGGAGTATGAGAGCGGCATCGGCCGACTCTGGGATGTGGCGGACGCACCGGCCGCCGTGGCCCGCTATCTGGACTGCATCCGCAGCACCAATGGCGGCGGTGATCTCGCGCACTACCCGGGGTCACCGGCCATTGCACGGCAGCTGCTGAAACCGGCGGATCGCCTCGTCCTGTTCGAACGCCACGGCAACGAGGCCGAAGCCCTGCGAAGCTGGGCCGCCGACGACCGGCGCCTGACCGTGCGTGAGGAAGACGGTTTCGAGGGCTGCATCGGTCTGCTGCCGCCGCCCACGCGGCGGGCCCTGCTGCTGATCGATCCCGCCTACGAGATCAAGAGCGACTACGTGCAGGTGGTGAAGACCCTGGCCGCGGCCCATCGCCGCTTCGCCACCGGGGTCTACATGCTCTGGTATCCGGTGGTGGAACGGGCACGGGCGGAGCGCATGCTCGAAGCACTCCTCGCCACCGGCATTCGCCGCATACAGCGCTTCGAACTGGGCATTGCCGCCGATCGAGACGGCTTTGGCATGACTGCCAGCGGCGTTGTGGTCATCAATCCGCCTTTCGTGCTTGGGGAACAGATGGATGCAGCGCTGCCCTGGCTGGCGGATCAACTCGGGGAGCCGGGTGAGGGCTCCTTCCGCAGCGAGACCCTCGTCGGCGAGTAGCCTGTGGCTGCGCAACCTGTGAGGCCCAGCGCAGCAGCGATCTGCATGACATGCAGCGAAGGCAATGACATCAGCTCCGGCGGAGGGCTTCGAGATCGGCCCAATCGCTTTGCGATTAGGGCCTTCCCACAAGTGGCGCAACACCGGATTCGAGCGATAAGCCCTTGTGGGCGCATTTCGTCTGGAACGAAATGCGCCGATCTGCGTGACATCCGGAGAAGGCAATGACATCAGCTCCGGCGGAGCGCTTCGAGATCGGCCCAATCGCTTTGCGATTAGGGCCTTCCCACAAGTGGCGCAACGCCGGATTCGAGCGGTAAGCCCTTGTGGGAGGGCGCTATTTCGCGCAGCGAAATGCGCCGATCCGCATGACATACAGCGAAGGCAACGACGTCAGGTTTGGCAGAGCGCCTGCAGATCGGCCCAATCGCTTTGCGATTAGGGCCTTCCCACAGACAGAAAGGGCGGCGCAAGCCAGGCTTTACGCGCTGCGGAAGAACGCCAGCAATGCCGCCGCCGTCTCTGCTGGCGCTTCTTCCGGCAGGAAATGTCCGCCCGGAATGGCCTGGCCGCGGACGTCGTCGGCCCAGTTCTGCCAGACCTTCAGGTAGCGGTCGTCTGCCAGGGCACCGTCGCGGTCGCCCCACAAAGCCAGCATGGGGCAGCGGATGCGGTGGCCGGCTTCCCGGTCGGCGCGGTCGATGGCGACATCGACCGTCGCGCCGGCCCGGTAGTCGTCGCAGGAGGCGCGGATGGCTTCGGGATTGCGGAAGGCTTTTGCATAGGTCGCGAAGGCTTCCGGCTCGATGGCGTCCTTGCGGCCGAGCCAGCTCGTCAGGACCATCCGCAGGAAGCCGTCCGGATCGGCGCCGATCATGGGTTCGGGGACGCCCTCGCGCTGGGCGAGGAAATACCAGTGCCAGGCCACGAGCCCCCGGGTGCCGACGAATCCTTCCCAGGTGTCGAGGGTGGGCATGATGTCCAGCGTCGCCAGCCGGGTCACTGTCTCCGGGTGATCCAGCGCCAGACGGTAGGCCACCCGGCCGCCGCGATCGTGGCCGGCGAGCAGGAAGCGCTCGTGGCCGAGTTCGGCCATCAGCGCCACCATGTCCCGGGCCATGACCCGCTTGCTGTAGCTATCCGCTCCGCCCGCCGGCTTGTCGGAGGCACCGTAGCCCCGGAGATCGGCTGCCACCACGGTGAAGTGCTCCGCCAGTACCGGCGCCACATGCCGCCAGAGGATGTGGGTCTGGGGGTAGCCATGGAGCAGCAGCAGCGGTGGGCCCTCGCCGCCGACGGCGGCATGCAGGTGGATACCGTTGGCCTTGATCCTGCGCGAGCTGAATCCGTCGAGCATGCGAGATTCCTGTCATGACAAAGGGCAGGCAGATGGTCGCATCTTCCGGCACCCAGGTGGACAGGCCTGGCATCCCCGGCTTTTCCTGCGCGCTGCGCCCGCCTATGCTCGCTGACCTTTGGCGCGGGTCGCTCACGAGGCAGAGGCATGCTGCAGCAGGTCACATCATGAGCACGGCCGAGAAGGTCTATCTCCAACTCACGGGCGACGACGAAGGCCGGGTGTGCCGGGACATTCCGGAGGAGGCCTGCCACGCCCAGCCCGAGAACTTCCTCAAGCACGTGGTGGCGCTGGCGGCCACGAAGACCGGCGATGGTCTGGCGGACGCCAAGCTGGTGCTGGCATGGCTCATGGGCGCCCTCGGCGCGCCGTCCTATCTGGTGGGCTTCCTGGTCCCGGTCCGGGAGTCCGGGGCGCTGCTGCCGCAGCTGGTGACGGCCGCGAGCATCCGTGCCATGCCCCTGCGCAAGTGGGCCTGGGCGGCGGGTTCGCTGGTGCAGGGGCTGGCGGTGATCGGCATGGGGGTGGTGGCGTTCACCCTCGACGGGGCTGCGGCCGGCTGGAGCCTCATTGCCCTGCTGGCGGTGATGGCCGTGGCTCGCAGTGTCTGCTCGGTGAGTCACAAGGACGTTCTCGGCAAGACTGTCTCCAAGTCCACCCGGGGCACGGCCTCCGGTACGGCGAGCACCGTGGCCTCGGCACTGGTGCTGCTGTTCGGTCTGGCGCTCGCCGCGGGCCTGCTGAACCTGGGAGTGGTCACCATCGGGGTGGTCCTGCTCATCGCCGGGATGCTGTGGCTGCTGGCGGCGGCCGTGTTCGTCACCCTGGCGGAGAAGCCCGGCGCCACGGCAGGCGGTGGCAATGCCCTGACCGTGGTCGGCGAGCAGTTCGGACTGCTGCAATCGGACCCCCAGCTCAGGCGCTTCATCCTCACCCGGGCGCTGCTCATGGGCACCGCGCTGGCACCACCGTTCATGCTGGCGCTCGGCGGCCGCTCCGGGAGCGCGCAACTGGGTGAGTTGGGGCTGTTCGTGATGGCCGCCTCGCTGGCTGCGGTCACGAGCACTTACATCTGGGGACGCCTGTCGGATGTCTCGAGCCGCCGGGTGTTGAGCTATGCCGGGCTGCTCGGTGCGGCGCCGCTCATCGTCACTGCGGTGATTGGCGTCGGCTACCCGGAACTGCTCGGCGTGCCCATGCTGCTGCCGGTATTGCTGTTCATCGTGGTCATGGCCCATCAGGGCGTCCGCCTCGGGCGCGCTACCCATGTGGTTGACATGGCTGATGCGGACACCCGGGCGGCCTACACTGCACTGTCGAACACCATCATTGGCGTACTGCTGCTGGCCGCCAGCGCCTTCGGCGTGATGGCCGAGGTGCTCGGGGAGGCTTTTCTGCTGGGCGTGTTCGCGCTGATGTGTCTGGCGGCGGCGGCCGCTGCCCTGACCCTGGACGAGGTGCAGCAGCGGGACTGACGGCGACCGCACCGTGCAGGCCGGCCACACTCTGTTAGAGTGCGTTCAAGGCCCGGCTTTTTCCGGCCACAGCCATGAGCAATGAGGTCAACATGCAACTTCGGGTCGGCTATGACTTGCGTTATCACTGTCCGCAGCCGGTGCCCATGATCCTGACGCTGTCGATTCACTACAGCCGGGCGTCTGACATCGTCCGGCCGGATCACCTGATCACCAATCCGTCAGTGCCCATGAGCGTCTATCGGGACGGTTTCGGCAACTGGTGCACGCGTCTCGTGGCGCCGCCGGGCGACATCCGCCTGACGGCGGACGGGCTGCTGAATGATGCCGGCCAGACCGATCCCGTGGATTTCAATGCCATCCAGCATCCGGTGGAGACCTTGCCGGAAGAGGCGCTGGTCTTCCTGCTCGGCAGTCGCTACTGCGAGACGGACGTCCTGTCCCAGGCGGCCTGGGACCTGTTCGGGTCCACGCCGCTGGGCTGGCAGCGGGTGCAGGCGGTGTGCGACTTCGTGCACCGGCACATCAAGTTCGGCTACGAACATGCGCGGCCCACCAAGACCGCAGCCGAGGCCTTCAACGAGGGCAACGGGGTCTGCCGCGACTACGCCCATCTGGCCGTCGCGTTCTGCCGCGCGCTCAACATCCCCGCCCGCTATTGCACCGGCTACCTCGGTGACATTGGCGTGCCGCCGCCGTACCCGCCCATGGACTTCGCCGGCTGGTTCGAGGCCTACCTCGGCGGCCAGTGGTGGACCTTCGATCCCCGCAACAACGAACGGCGCATGGGCCGGGTGCTCATCGCGCGCGGCCGGGACGCTGCTGACGTGGCGCTGAGCAACACCTTCGGCCAGAACACCCTGACCCACTTCGAGGTCTGGGCGGACGAGGTCCCCGCGCGAGGCGTCTGAGTCGTCTCCAGGCCCGCCCAGGAGCATCGCACATGGATGAGGTCCCCTGGCGATTGGAGCGCCCGGTGCTCGATGCCCGAACGGTGACGGCACTGGTCGCCGAGCAGTTTCCGGACCTCGGAGTACGCAGGGTCTCACCGCTTGGCGAAGGCTGGGACTGCGAGACCTGGCTGGTGGATGACTGCTGGGTGTTTCGTTTCCCGAAGCGGGCAACCGTTCAGGAAAGTCTGGCCCGCGAGTCCCTGTTGCTGCCGGTCCTGGCCGAACGGATCGACCTGCGGCTGCCGGTCCCGGAGTGGGTGGGCACACCCTGTGAGCGTTTCCCCTTCGTTTTCTCCGGCTACCGCCTCGTCCCCGGCCGCCCCCGCGACTGGTCCTCCCGGCCGGCTCAGCCGCCGGCTGCCTTCGAGTCTGACTTCATCGGCTTTCTGAACGATCTGCATGGCAGCACCGCGGTGGTGCAGGATGCGCTCAGCGCGGCCGGCGAGAGCTATCCCGCTGACTATGCCCCCATTCATTGGGCGGCCGAGCTGATGCGCGTGCGCGATGTGCTCAGGGGACGCCTGGGACCGGAAACCCTGGCTGTGGTGAAGCCGCTGCTGGCGGGCGAGGTGGCACCGCCAGCGCCGTTCGCCGGGGATCCGGTGTTGCTGCACTTCGATCTGGCCGAGGACCACGTGCTCATGGATGACCGCACGGGGCGGATCCTCGGTGTCATCGACTGGGCGGATGCGGGTTTCGGGGATCCGGCCGTGGATTTCATCGAAGCGACGATGTGGCTGGGTCCGGACTTTCTCGAGCGTGTGCTGGCTGCCTACCGGCATCCGGTGGACGACGGGTTTCGCGACCGCGTCCGCTATGGCGCGACCGTGGTGGCATTGCTGAATTGCGCCTATGCCGTGCAGCGCGGGGATGCGGTCCGCGCCGCCCGCCGGCAGCAGCACCTCGAAACCGTGATGCTGCCCGCGGGCGAACTTCGATCATGGCACCGGTGACAGGCCGCCATCCATGTTGATGGCACAGCCGGTGACGTAGGAGCCCTGCTCCGAGGCGAGAAAACAGGCCAGATTCGCGCACTCTTCCGCCTCGCCCATGCGTCCCATGGGCAGGCGCTTGCCCATCATGGCCGTATGTTCTTCCAGGCTGTGGTTGCCGTCGCTGGCCTGCCACCAGCGCTTCACCTGCTCGGACTTGATCAGGCCGATGAGCAGGGCGTTGACGAGGACGTTGTGGGGCGCCCCTTCATTGGCGAGCACCTTCGTCAGCGCCAAACCAGCGGCGCGGCTGACCGAGGTGGGGGCCGAATGGGCCGGCGGCGCCTTGGCGGCGGTGGCGAGCAGGTTGATGATGCGGCCGAAGCGTCGCTCCTTCATCCCTGGCAGCACCAGCCGCGACAGGCGTATGGCGGCAAACAGCTTCAGGTCCAGATCCGCCTGCCACATGGCGTCGGTGACGTCCTCGAAGGCCCCGGTGCTGGCCGCTCCGGCATTGTTGACCAGGATGTCCACCGGGCCGAGATCCCCGGTCACGGCGGCATGGGTGCGCTCGATCTGCTCAGGATCGGTGACGTCACAGGCATAGGCCAGCACTTTGCCGCCGGTGGCCGCTGCGAGTTCGCTGCGGGCGCTGTCGAGCACGTCCTGCCGGCGGGCGACGATGGCGACCTCGGCGCCACTTTCCAGGAAACGCTTCGCCATGGCGTAGCCGAGACCCTGGCTGCCGCCGGTGATCAGCGCGACGCGCCCGTTCATGGTGACCTGCATGATGGCTCCTCATCCGGTTGCAGCGGCCCGGGCCGCGAAATCGCACAGACTGCGCGCTTTGTGGGAAGGCCCTAATCGCAAAGCGATTGGGCCGATTTCGATGCGCTTCGCCGAAGCTGAGTCACGGCCTTCGCTGAGCGTCACGCAGATCGGCGCATTTCGCTGCGCGAAATAGCGCTCTCCCACAAGTTGGCGGGCTGCCTATTGTGGGAGAGCCCTAATCGCAAAGCGATTGGGCCGATTTCGATGCGCTTCGCCGAAGCTGAGTCACGGCCTTCGCTGAGCGTCACGCAGATCGGCGCATTTCGCTGCGCGAAATAGCGCTCTCCCACAAGTTGG
>JAFIFL010000204.1 GCA_020832055.1 Gammaproteobacteria bacterium | reverse complement strand
AGCGATTGGGCCGATCTGAAGACGCTCTACCGAAGCTGCTGTCACTGCCTTCGCTGGAAGTCATCGAGATCGCTGCTGCGCTTCGCTGCGCAGATTCCCACAGTTGGCGCGCTGTCTTCGCTCAGCCGGGCAGCAACGCCCGGAAATCCTCCGGCAGCGATGACCGGAACGATCGCGGGCGGTCGATGCCATCGCCGAGGTCCGGCCACTGCAGGCGGTGGCAATGCAGGGCGAGGCGCGGCGCCTGCTGATCGGGGTCCTGCGGTCTGCCATAGATCTGATCGCCGCGCAGGGGCGCCCCGAGCCAGGAAAGGTGAACACGAATCTGGTGAGTGCGGCCGGTGTGGAGCCGGATGCTGAACAGGCTGTAGTGGTCATCCTGGATGACGCTGCGGATGCGGGTCCGTGCTGCTTTCGCCCGCCCATCGGTGACCGGTACGTCGAGAACGTAGCGGTGGGGGCGGCAGGCCAGATCGAGGCGGATGGCCTCCCGGGGACCGGCGATGCGCCACCGGCTCTTGCGGCCAGGGGCCAGGGGCAGGTCGACGTCCAGGCTGCCGCCGGGCAGCCGACCGTGGCTGATGGCGGCGTACCACTTGCGCACGCGCCCCTCCTCGAAAGCCTTACCCAGCGCCCGCTGGGTGCGCGGGTTCAAGGCCACCAGCAGCAGACCCGAGGTGCCCTTGTCGATGCGATGCACTGCCAGGGGCCGCAAACCGTCCGCCGCGAGGCAGCTCGTCAGCGCGTCCCACAGGCAGGGGATGCCGCTGCGATCCGCCAGCACCGGCAGGCCAGAGGGTTTGTCGAGCAACAGCAGGCCCGGGTCGCGCCACAGCACCTCGGCAGGCAGATCCGTGTGATCCACCTTTGGGGCTCAGGCCGGGAATTCAGGCGTGAAGCGGATGTTGTTCCGGGCGAGGCCGTCGAGAACGACGTCGATGCCGCCGGACTTGATCATCCACTCGAGGCGGTGGTCCCGGTACTCGCGCTTGAACTCGCCGCGTTCGAGCATGGCGCGGACGGCCTGCATGCCGGAGCGGGCCGCTTCGGAGCCTCCCATGGCCATGCTGGCCGCGGCCTGATTGGCGGCTGCGACACTGGGTCTGGCATTGGCCCGCTGCTGCCATTCGTGCAGGGCCGTACCCGGTTCCGGTCCGAAGTCGAATCCGGTCGAGCCATTGATGTAGGGGATCACGGCGAGGTCACCCCAGCCGAAGCCGTCACCGTTGAACCACTCGGCCGTACCGAGCCGTGCCGTCAGCCAGGCCTGCCACTGACGGGTCTGTTCCGCTGCGCGCTGCCGCAGGCGGTCGGCCACTTCGCCCTCGCCGCGACCGAAGTGAACGAGTTCCGCCAGACCCCAGTTGATGGCCTCGTAGTGGGTGTCCATCACGTCCTCGATCATCCGCACCCGCGCGCGCTGCGCCGGCGTTGCCGGCAGCAGGGCAGGCTCCGGCCAGCGGTCCTCGATGTACTCAAGAATGACGGTGGAATCGAAGATCGCCACGTCGCCGTCGATCAGCGCCGGGACTTCGCCGCGCGGGCTGGCGGACTGAAAGGCTGACGCCACCTTTCCGCTGCCGAGGGCCTCGGGCAGCGGCGCCTCGAACGGTACGCCTTTCTCGGCAAGGGCGATCTTCACCTTCTGCGCGTAGGGTGAGAGCGGGTGGTCGTAGACCGTGATCGTCATGGCGGGCTCCTTGGGTGCCAGGAGGGAGAGTGTAGCCTGACCGGGCGGGCCGGGGGCCTGGGGTGAAGGGCAGTGTTAGACTGCCACGCACAAAAGGAGGTCTACATGCGCGCAGCGATTCTCCGTCAGGGTCAGATGGTGGTCACCGACGTTGCCGATCCGGAACCCGGGCCGGGGGAGGTGCTGGCTGCCACCCGCGCCTGCGGCATCTGCGGGTCCGATCTGCACGTGGCGCAGCATGCGCGGCACGGTGCCGGCAGCCCGGAGAGTCTGTTCGGGCTGGATTTCTCCCGCGATGTGGTGATGGGGCATGAGTTCGCGGCCGAGATCATCGATCACGGCCCCGGCAGTTCGAAGCGACTCCCGGTCGGCACTCTGGCGTGCTCGGTGCCCTGGACGCAGCACATCGGCCGGCGCGAGAACATCGGCTACTCCCATGTTCTGCCCGGCGGCTATGGTGAGCGCATGGTGCTGTCGGAGGATCTGCTGCTGCCGGTGCCCAACGGATTGTCCGCCCACCATGCAGCCCTCACGGAACCCATGGCCGTCGGTGTGCACGCGGTGGCGATGGCGCGTCTCACTGAAGATGACGTGGCGCTGGTCATCGGCTGCGGGCCGGTGGGGTTGGCGGTCATCGCGGCATTGCGGCTGGCCGGAGTGCGTCCCATCGTTGCCGCCGACTATTCGCCGGCGCGGCGTCGGCTGGCGGAGGAACTCGGTGCCGATGCGGTCATCGATCCCGCCGAACGGTCGCCGTATACGAGCTGGCAGGAGCTGGCGGCCGTGACCGAGGGCGGTGAGCAGGTGCCCGTCAATCCGCTCTCGGGTGAACGGGAACTGCGACCGGGCGTGTTTTTCGAGTGTGTCGGCATTCCCGGCGTGCTCGATCAGATGATGGCGGGTGCGCGCCATGGTTGCCGCGTGGTGGTGGTGGGCGTGTGCATGCAGGCCGATACGATTCGCCCCATGCTCGGCATCACTCGCGAACTCAATCTGCAGTTCGTTCTCGCCTACAGCGTGGATGAATTCGCCCGCACCCTGCGCCATATCGCCGAGGGCGAGCTGCCCGTGGCGCCGCTCATCAGTGCGGCGGTGGACATTGCCGACGTGCCTGACGCCTTCGCCGCCCTGGCGCGACCCGCAGCCCATTGTAAGGTCCTCGTCGAACCCGGCGGACCGAAAGGAGTGTTCGCTTGAATCTGCGTGATCTGAAGTACCTCGTGGCCGTGGCGGAGCTGCGCCATTTCGGGCGGGCTGCCGAATCCTGCCACGTGAGCCAGCCGACCCTGTCCACCCAGTTGCGCAAGCTCGAGGAGTTCCTCGGCGTCACCCTCATCGAGCGCAACAACCGGCAGGTGCTGCTCACGCCCATCGGTGAGAAGGTGGTGGCCCAGGCCCGTCTGGTGCTGCGCGACAGTGATCAGCTGGTGAAGCTGGCGCGGGAGGCCAGGGATCCGTTCGGTGGTGAGTTCCGGCTGGGGATCATTCCTACGGTGGCCCCCTACCTGCTGTCGAAGATCCTGCCGCCGATCCGCGAGGCGCTGCCGGATCTGCAGATCCAGCTGGTGGAGGCCCAGACCGCCGTGGTTTCCGAATCGCTCAGGGAAGGGCGCCTCGATGCGGTGATCCTGGCGCTGCCGCTGGACGAGGACAACGTCCGTTCAGAGCTGTTGTACGCCGAACCTTTCTATCTGGCCGTGTCGCCCAAGCACGAGTTGTGTGGATTGAATTCGGTACGTTCCGAGGATCTCGCATCCGCCGAGGTTCTGCTGCTCGAGGACGGGCACTGCCTGCGTGATCAGGCTCTCGAGGTCTGCAAGCAGGCCCATGCGGTGGAGAACACCAACTTCTCGGCCACCAGCATCGAGACCCTGCGGCACATGGTCTCCGCCAACGTGGGCATCACCCTGATGCCCGAGCTGGCCATGGACGAGTCCGACAGGACGATCCGCTACATCCCCTTCGAGCCTGAAGCCCCTCACCGGCGGATCGGGTTGGTCTGGAGGAACACCAGCACCCGGGAAGCGTTGCTGCAGCGCCTCGCCTCGATCATCCGCGACGCGGTGAGCACGTCTTTGCCGCTGGCTCAGCCGGCGGCGTGATTGGGGGCCACAGAACGCTTCAAGACCCTATTGGGGCAGTTCGAGGTCGGCAGCAAGGGAGTCGCGGCTTTCCGGAGAGAGCGTGACTTCGCTGGTGAGCTTGGGGTGATCGACGCCAGCATAGATGGCCGCCCCATCCTTGCAGGCGCGCACCATGGCCGCGTCGAGCTCGAAGCGCAGGAAATGCACGGAAGAAGTTTTCTCATCGCTGTCCCGCTCGAGGTCCTCGTCGGCGATGGCGTAGACCCGGTCATGATCACCCACCTTGACGTAAACGCGATCTTCGATGCCGATGAGTTCCGCCAGCCGCGCCCTGCGCTCGGCCACATCGGCATATTCGAGCATGAACGTGGCCTTCCAGTTCTGGCCGTCGGGAATCAGCGGGTTGTAGGACTCGAGTTCCTCCTCGATGCCCTTGGCTTCGAAAATGCGCTCGACGCGCAGCATTTCCTGAACCTGATAGTGCATGGTCAGGAAGTCCTCGAAGTAGAGGTTGGCGGTCTTCGCCTCGTCCAGCGAAATGCGGCGCGGCTTCTTGTGCGCAATCACCTTGCGACGGAAATCGTCACGGATCTGCGCATAATGTTCGAGGCTGTGGAGACTTTCGCGATCGAGTTTCTGCATGGGAGTCCTCATTGGGTTCTGGCGGGCGCGATGTTCAGATGCCGTAGGCGACCCGGAGCATGGTCACCGGGTGTTCGGCCCGCTGTTCGCCTTCGAGGCCGTGCTCGATCATGCGGCCGGCCATGGGGCAGTCGCTGCCGTAGTGTTCGGCACCGGCCTGCTTGACCCGATTGACCACCGGCCGCGCAATCTTCACGGCGTGGTCGTGGGTTTCGCTCTTGATGGCGTAGGTGCCGTCGTGGCCCGAGCAGCGTTCGATCAGCGTGATCTCGGTATCCGGAATCAGGCTCAGGATTTCGCGGGTCTTCTGGCCGATGTTCTGCACCCGCTGATGGCAGGCGGCGTGGTAGGCGACCTTGCCCAGCGGTTTCGTGAAGCTGGTGTTGAACAGGTTTTCCTTGTTGCGCAGGGCGAAGTATTCGAAGGGATCGAAGATGTGCTGCGCCACTTTCAGCACGTCCGGCTCATCGGGGAACATCAGCGGCAGTTCCTGCTTGAACATGAGCACGCAGGAGGGCACCGGCGCCATGATGTCCCAGCCGTCCTCGATGGCGGCGAGCAGGACGGGAATGTTGGCGTCCTTGAGGCGCTCGACCGCTTTGAGGTCGCCGAGTTCGAACTTGGGCATGCCGCAGCAGCGCTCGCCCGTCAGCACTTTCATGGCAATGCTGTTGTGGTTCAGGACGGCGGCGAGGTCCTCGCCGAGCTCAGGCTCGTTCCAGTTGCCGTAGCAGGTGGTGTAGAGGGCCACCTTGCCGGTAGTCGTCCGGCCTGTGGTGCGGGTCGTGGCCGTGGCCTCGAGGTCGGCGCCCGCAATGCCTTTCTGTCGCTTCTTGTAGGTCTTGGAATGAAATTTCGGCAGCGGCGCATTCGGGTGAATGCCCACCGCAGCGTCCAGCGCCTTGCGCAGGAAGCCGACGCTGTTGGCGGCGTTGGCGGTCTGGGCGATGCCCGGGGTGCCGACGAAACCGAACACGCCATCGGTGCTGGTGATGATGCGGTCACGCCACTTCGATTGGCCCTTCTTGAAGCCTACGGCCTTGGCCCGCAGCATCAGGTGCGGGAAGTCCACGGCGAATTCGTGGGGTGGCAGGTAGGGACACTTGGTTTCGGCGCACAGGTCGCACATGAAGCACTGTTCGGCGACCTTGGGGAAGTCGGACTTGTCGACGCCGTCGAGCTCCATGGTGGGAGACTCGTCCACGAGGTCGAACAGCACGGGGAATGCCTGACACAGGCTCACGCAGCGGCGGCAGGTGTGGCAGATGTCGAAGACCCGCTCGAGCTCGGTATCCAGCGCGTTCTGGTCCCAGAACTCGGCCTCTTTCCATGGGATCGGCTCGCGCTGCGGGCGTTCGAGATTACCTTCGCGATACTCGGACACGCGGTCATCCTCTTGTTTTGTTGTGGGCGGGGCGATCAGGGCCGTTGGGGCCTGAGCAGTGAGGGGGCTCGAAAGCCCCCCCATTCATAGCGATCCAAGAGCAGGTCCGGGATCAGACCATGGCGTCCAGGGCTTTCTGGAAGCGGTTCGCATGGGAGCGCTCGGCCTTGGCCAGGGTCTCGAACCAGTCGGCGATTTCGTCGAAGCCTTCGTCGCGAGCCGTCTTGGCCATGCCCGGGTACATGTCGGTGTACTCGTGGGTCTCGCCGGCGACGGCAGCCTTGAGGTTGTCGCGGGTGGTACCGATGGGCAGGCCGGTGGCCGGGTCACCCACGGCTTCCATGTACTCGAGGTGGCCGTGCGCGTGGCCGGTCTCACCTTCGGCGGTGGAGCGGAAAACGGAAGCGACGTCGTTCTCGCCTTCGACGTCCGCCTTGGCCGCGAAGTACAGATAGCGACGGTTGGCCTGGGATTCGCCAGCGAAGGCTTCCTTCAGGTTGTCGAGGGTCTTGCTGTCTTTGAGCTCCATGATGTGTGTCCTTGTCCGGTTACCGGTACTTCCGCCCGGAAGGGCGGGAGGCTTGTGAGTATACGAAAGCGCAGTGCTGGCGCCATTCGAAAGTCCTGATCACTGTCATAGGCAATGGCTATCGTGGATCGGATGGCGGCCATGGCTGACTGGCGCGGAGCCGCTCCGGCGCCGCGCATTCCGGGGAGCGGCCGTGATCCAGCATAGATTTTGTGAATGATAATTGTTCTCATCCCTGCCGGAAGGGCCCCGCGATGGCCGTGCCCCTCAGCGGCGACTTCGGTCACCGCGCTGCATGGCCTCGGCCACCGCCGGGTGACTGATCCTGCCGGCATCGATGTTCAGACCGGCAGCCAGATGGGGATCAGCCTCCATCGCAGCGCGAACGCCCTTGTCGGCCAGTGCCCTCACGCAGGGCAGCGTCACGGCATTGAGCGCCAGCGTCGAGGTGCGGGCCACGGCGCCCGGCATGTTGGTGACGCAGTAGTGGACGATGCCTTCTTCGACGAAAGTGGGGTCGGCGTGGGTGGTGGGGCGGCTGGTTTCGAAACAGCCACCCTGATCGATGGAAATGTCCACCAGGGCCGACCCGGGGCGCATCTGCCGCAGCAGGGTGCGGTCCACGAGGCGGGGGGCGGTGGCGCCAGGAATGAGGACGGCGCCGATCACGAGGTCGGACTCGGCCACGGCGGCCTCCACGGCGTCGCGCGTGGCGTGCAGAGTGTGGACGCGACCGCCGAAGAGCTGATCGAGATCCCGCAGGCGCGCCGGTGCCAGATCCAGCACCGTGACTTCCGCATGCAGTCCCACCGCCATCCAGGCAGCGTTGCTGCCGGCCACGCCTCCCCCGATGATGGTCACCCGCCCGGGGGCCACGCCGGGAACGCCGCCGAGCAGGACGCCGGCGCCACCCTGGGCCTTCTGCAGGCAGAGCGCGCCCACCTGCACGGACATGCGGCCGGCCACTTCGCTCATGGGCGTCAACAGCGGCAGGGAACCGTCCTTGGCGGTGACAGTCTCGTAGGCGATCGCGGTGAGGCCGATTTCCTGCAGGCGCGCTGTCAGTCTGGCGTCGGCGGCGAGGTGCAGATAGGTGAACAGGGTCTGCTCGGCCCGCATGAGGTCGCATTCGGCCGCCGAAGGCTCCTTCACCTTGACGATGAGTTCTGCGGCGGCAAAGACCGCTGCCGCATCGTCGAGGATCTGCGCGCCGGCGCGCTGGTAGGCCTCGTCGTCAAAACCGATGCCGAGGCCGGCACCGGCCTGGACACTGACCTCGTGGCCGGTTTCGGTCAGTTCGCGTACCGCCCCCGGCGTCAGGCCGACGCGATACTCGTGCACCTTGGTCTCGCTGGGTACACCGACATGCATGGCCATCTCCTCGAAGAGTCGCCCGGGCCTGATCGTGGTACGCCTGCTCTCAGCTTGCAAACACTGAATGTGACGGCCGCTGCCTGCGCTGAATGTCATCCGGATCGCTGCTGCGCCGGGCCTCAGTGGCTTCGCTGCTCAGCCTCCGAGCGTTTGCTGGCGCCGGAATCCGGCGTCGACCTTTGTGGGAAGGCCCTATTTGCCGCAGGCAAATGGGCCGATCTCGAAGCGCTCTGCCGGAGCTGATGGCGTTGCTTTCGCTGAACGA
>JAFIFL010000203.1 GCA_020832055.1 Gammaproteobacteria bacterium | reverse complement strand
GTCTGGCGTTGTCCCATTGTGGGAAGGCCCTATCCGCCGCAGGCGGATGGGCCGAGCTCGTGGCACTTCGCCAAAGCTGACACCGCTGCCTTCGCTGGACGTCATGCCGATCGGCGCATTTCGCTGCGCGAAATAGCGCTCTCCCACAAGGGCGTATCGCCAGAGTCTGGCGTTGTCCCATTGTGGGCCGAGCTCGTGGCACTTCGCCAAAGCTGACACCGCTGCCTTCGCTGGACGTCATGCCGATCGGCGCATTTCGCTGCGCGAAATAGCGCTCTCCCACAGTGCCGGCCCCGCATGAGGGCTCATCTTTCACACCCGCCGGCCGCGCAGCGACTCCACCTCGAACAGGGCCGCGAGCTGTTCGGTCATGGCGTCGCCGAGCTGCTCGGCGTCGGTGATGGTCACCGCCCGCCGGTAGTGGTGCGTGACGTCATGGCCGATGCCGATGGCCACCAGTTCCACCGGTGAAGCCGTCTCGATCTGCTCGATGGCATACTTCAGATGGCGCTCGAGATAGTTGCTCGGGTTCACCAGCAGCGTGGAGTTGTCCACCGGCAAGCCGTCGGAGATCACCATCAGCAGCTTGCGTTTCTCGCTGCGGGTGACGATGCGGTTATGGGCCCAGATCAGGGCTTCGCCGTCGATGTTCTCCTTGAGCATGTCCTCGCGCAGCATCAGGCCGAGATTGCGCCGCGCCCGCCGCCAGGGATCATCCGCTGCCTTGTAGATGATGTGCCGCAGATCATTCAGCCGCCCGGGGGAAGTGGGCTTGCCCGCAGCGATCCACTGCTCCCGGGCCTGCCCGCCCCGCCAGGCCCGGGTCGTGAAGCCGAGCACTTCCACCTTCACCGCGCAGCGTTCCAGGGTCCGGCCGAGGATGTCCGCACACATGGCGGCAATGGTGATGGAGCGCCCGCGCATGGAACCGGAGCTGTCGATGAGCAGCGTGACCACCGTGTCCAGGAATTCGGTCTCGCGCTCCTGCTTGTAGGCCAGCGGATTGGTCGGATCGGCCACCACACCCGCCAGCCGGGCCGTGTCCAGGATGCCTTCCTCGAGATCGAAGTCCCAGGTCCGGTTCTGCTTGGCCAGCAGCCGCCGCTGCAGGCGATTGGCCAGCCTCGAGGTGGCCAGCGCAACCGTCTGCAGCTGCTGATCGAGCAATGATCGCAGGCGATCGAGCTCAGCCGGCTCGCACAGCTGTGAGGCCCGCACCACCTCGTCGAAGCGCGTGGTGAAGGCCTGATAATCGAAATCCACCCTGATCCGTCCGGCGGGATCACGGGGCTCCCGGGAGGCCTCCTCGGACTCGTCCTGGGTTTCCGCCTCGCCCGCCTCCTGATCGGCATCCACTTCCATCAGGGCGGCGTCGCCATCAGCGCTGTCGTCGCTCGAATTCTCCTCGTCCAGGGCGACCTCCTGGGGTTCCTGATCGCCACTGCCGTCGAGTTCCTCTTCCTCGCCTTCGGCCCCCTCGTCTCCATCGAGGTCTTCGGGTGGATCATCCAACTCCGAAGCGATGCCGAGGTCCTTGATCAGGTCCCGGGACAGCCGTGCGAAAGCCTGCTGATCACCGATCAGGTCCACCAGCTCGTCGAGGTCGCCACCGGCGCGCTCTTCCACCCACTCACGCCAGGGTTCCACCACGGGATGGGCGGCAGCCGGCAGCGCGCGGCCGGTCAGGCGCTCACGCAGCAGCAGCCCGACCGCCAGCCCGAGGGGCGCTTCATTGCGGGTCTGGATGCGATCGAAGGCCGCCCGTTCACAGTCGCTGGTGAGGCTGGCATCGAGATTGGCCGCCACCCCGGGCAGCTGACGGGAACCGATACCGGCAAGGCGGGCATCCTCCACCGCCTCGAACAGTTCCTGGGCGATGCCTGCGGCTGGACGCAGGCGCTGATGCAGGGCTTCGTCATGATGGGCCAGCCGGAGTGCGAACTGGTCGGCGATACCACGGACGGCCGAGATTTCCGCAGCCGACGCACCCGGCTGCGGCAGCGGCACCCGGGCACGATTGCCGCGCAGGCTGGGCGTGCCCTGGCCGAAGGTCACCTCCAACGCATCGTCACCGGAGAGCACGCGCATGGTGGCCACCGTTGCCCGCTTGAACGGTTCGACCGCGACCTCGTCCGTCACCCCTGCCGGCTTGGAAGCGGGGCGATCACTGCCACCATCGGGCGCCATGCCATCACCCCGTGGACTGCATGGTGATGCCACGGGTGGCGTCACCGAGATCCTCGCCCATGCAGCGCTGGTAGTACTCGGCGACGATGGGCCGCTCGGTCTCGTCGCACTTGTTCAGGAACGACACCCGGAACGCGAAGGCCAGGTCGTCGCCGAAAATGGACGCGTTCTGCGCCCAGGAAATCACCGTCCGCGGCGACATGACCACCGACAGCTCGCCGCTGATGAAACCCTTGCGGGTGAGATCGGCCACCGCGACCATGCCCTTCACCACCCGCCGACCTTCCTCGGTCTGCCACTCGGGCACCCGGGCGCAGACGATGTCCACCTCCGCCTGCTGGGGCAGATAGTTCAGGGTAGTGACGATGTTCCAGCGGTCCATCTGGCCCTGATTGATCTGCTGGGTACCGTGATAGAGGCCGGTGGTGTCACCGAGGCCGATGGTATTGGCGGTGGCGAACAGCCGGAACGCCGGGTGCGGGCGAATGACCCGGTTCTGGTCCAGCAGCGTCAGCTTGCCTTCCACTTCGAGAATGCGCTGGATCACGAACATCACGTCCGGGCGCCCGGCATCGTACTCGTCGAACACCAGCGCCACCGGATGCTGCAGGGCCCAGGGCAGCATGCCTTCCCGGAATTCGGTGACCTGCTTGCCATCTTCCAGAACGATGGCGTCCTTGCCGATCAGGTCGATCCGGCTGATGTGGCTGTCGAGGTTGATGCGGATGCAGGGCCAGTTCAGTCGCGCCGCCACCTGCTCGATGTGGGTCGACTTGCCGGTGCCGTGGTAACCCTGAATCATCACCCGCCGGTTGTGGGCAAAGCCCGCCAGGATGGCCATGGTGGTGCCGCGATCGAACTGATAGGCAGGATCGAGATCCGGGACGTACTCACTGCGCTGGCTGAAAGCCGGCACCATGAGGTCGAGATCGATGCCGAACAGGTCGCGGACGGCCACCGTGGTGTCCGGGATGCTGTCGGCGGAAAGCGCTGTTTCATGAATGGTCATACGGTCCTCATCGGAGGGGTGACTGCCCGTAGCAGAGGCTGGTGCCGGCCAGGACGCAGGCGCCCTATCGGCGCTCTGCCGGTTGCCGGATTCCGCGTCCGTGCGCGGCCATCGCCCAGCCCCGGCAGAATCCCGGAAGACGCAACAGTAATGCAACTGTATTGAGGAAGCACCGGGGTCCACACGACCGGACCCGCTCGAGCGCCCATCAGACGGCCTGTCAGACTCTCGAAGCGCCGCTGCGCCGGCCCTGCGGCAGGCCGCCTCGCCGGGGCTGCCGGAACACCGCGCCAGCCCGCTATTCAGCCGCAGTCGACCCTGAAACTCAAGCCGGCCCGGCAGGACGAACCCGGCAACGCCCGGATGGCCCTGCTATCATCCGCGCTTTTCCGACCCGAGTCTGCTCCATGCCCCGCATCTATCTCGTACGTCACGGCAAGGCCTCCGCCGGCTGGGATGGTCATCCGGACCCCGGCCTCGACCCCCTCGGCGCAACCCAGTCGCGCCTCGCCGCCGACCTGCTGGCCCCCATCGGCCCCCTGGCCATCCTGTCCAGCCCCCTGGCTCGAGCCCGCGAGACGGCTGCTTTCCTGGCCGACCTGTGGGACCGCGAGCCGGTGATCGAAGCCCGCATGGCCGAGATCCCCTCACCGAGTGACGATCTCGAAGCGCGGACGGCCTGGCTGCGCAAGGCCATGGCCGGCACCTGGTCCGATCTCACGCCCGACTACCAGCGCTGGCGCGACGGCGTGATCGAGTGCCTGACGTCCTTGACCGGGGACACGGTGATCTTCACCCACTTCATCGCCATCAACGCCGCCGTGGGTCACGCCCAGGGTGAGGATCGACTGGTCTGCTTCCGCCCCGACAACGCTTCCATCACCCGCCTCGTCACCGAAGCCGGAAGCGGTAAGCTCACCGTCGAGGAACTCGGAACGGAAGCGGACACCGAAGTCCGCTGAACTCCACCGCCGGAGCAGCGCCGCGCCCTCCGGTGCCCGTGACAGGCTGCCCCCTGTGCTGCTCGGCAGCCGCCCACATCCACTGAGGCTTCAGGCGTGATGACGCTCGCACCCGTTCCCGCCCAGGAGCCCGATGCCACCCGTCGCGCCTTCTTGGTGCTGTTTGCCTGCATGATTGCCCTGGGCATGGGCCAGACGGTGGTGTTTGCCGTGCTGCCGCCTCTGGGACGGGAAATCGGCCTGGCGGAGATCCAGGTCGGCGCCATCGTCTCGGCCTCATCCATCGCCTTCTTCCTGGCCAGCCCCATGTGGGGGCGGCTCAGCGACCGCCGTGGCCGCAAGGTGGTGATTCTCATCGGCCTGATCGGCTACACCGTCGGCACTGTGCTGTTCGCTTCAGGGTTCTACGCCGCCATGCTCGGCCTGCTCGCACCCACGGCCGCCTTCATCGTCCTGACGCTCACGCGCATGGCCCAGGCCATGGTCATGTCGGCCACCCCGCCGGCAGCCAGCGCCTACGTGGCGGACATCACCAGCTCTCGCAACCGCACCCGCGGCATGGGTGGCATGGGTGCGGCCAACAATCTCGGCGCCATCATCGGCCCGGCCATCGGTGGCCTGCTGGCAGCCATATCGCTGCTGCTGCCCATCTACTTTGCCGCCGTGATGACTCTGATTGCAGCGATTCTGGTCTGGCACTGGCTGCCGGACCTGCCGGTGCAGGTGCAGACCGTGCGACGAGAACGGCTGAAGTTTCTCGACCGACGCATCCTCCCGTTCGTGGTGGTGGGCGTGCTGATGTTCGCCGGCTTCGCCATTGCCCAGCAGACCCTGGCGTTCCGCTTTCAGGACCTGCTCGGACTCACCGGTCGGGAGACCGCGCGCTTCTTCGGCTTCGCCATGATGACCGCCGCCAGCATGTCCCTGCTGGCCCAGGGCCTGATCGTCCAACGCCTGGAACTCGCGCCGTTGACCCTGCTCCGAATTGCCGTGCCGGTGCTGATCACGGCCTTCATCCTGCTGACGCTGGCTGAGAGTCGTCTGCCGCTGTTCATCGGCATGGGCCTGATGGGGCTCGGCATGGGCATGGCGGCGCCGGGTTTCATGGCCGGGGCGTCGCTGGCCGTGTCCCAGGAAGAACAGGGCGCGGTGGCTGGCGTCACCGGCGCCTGTCCACCGCTGGGCTTCACCATCGGCCCCCTGCTCGGCACCGCGCTCTATCAGGTGGACCCCCACCTGCCCTATCTGGTGACCACCGCGCTGTACATTCCGCTGGCCATATTCACCTGGCGGGTGCGGCTGCCAGCGCGGGAGATCTGAGCGCTCCTCGCGGCAGCCGTACATGTGTCGACCGCGGCAGGCACCCTGCCGTCGCCGTCCCCCGGCCCTGACACGGCTGCGCCTCCAAGTCAGCCTTGCAGGCCGCGAACGAGGCCGGTCCACCGCGCGAAAGCTGCCCTCCTTTCTCGTTAACAAAATGCCTACAAAAGCCTCATCCAAAGCCCCTTCAGATATCTGTTCAACTGCTTGCGCGCAGCGCGGTTTGATGACACTTTGAACCGACGTGCGTAGGGTATGGGGACCCCGGCCAGGGAGGCTTGCGCTTCTACTGGTGGTAAACGATGCCTAGACTCACCCGCTTCGCTTCCGCTCCGCGGACCATGCCAGGCCGACCTCTGTCTGCTGCCTGCCTTCCGGGCGCTCTGAAGATCATCCCGTGGGGGATGCTGCTTTGCTGTCTGTTCTGGCTGGCGGGAATGGGACCTGCGCGGGCAGCCGATTCGGTGCCCATACGTCTCGCCGGAGTCGACCATCTCGGCGACATACCCACCGTCATCGCCGCCGAGGCAGGACTTTTCGACCGCCAGGGTCTTGATGTCGTCGTGGAATTCAGCGATTCGGGCAGACACAACCTGCAGCGGCTGCGCGCCGGGGAGGTCGATTTCGCGCTGATGGCACTGACGCCGATCGTGCTCGATCGGCTCGCTGCCCCCAGTCGCGGCGCAGCGGACGATCCGGTGATCCTCGCCAGCCTGGTCCATTCCATCCGGCTCAACCACCTCGTCGTGCCAGCCTCCGGCCCGGTTCAGCACCCGGCGGACCTGCAGGGGCGCCGCGTCGGCCTTCACCAGGGCACCAACGCCGAGTTCGCATGGTGGCTGTTCGCACACTTCAACGGACTCGATCCAAACGCGGTGGAGACCGTCGACTACGCTGTTGACCGGATCAACGACGCCCTGCGAGAAGGTGAGGTGGACGCGGCACTGGTCTGGGAACCCTGGCTGTCACGGCTGCAGGAACACGGCGGCGAGGCCTTCCGCAGCATGCCTGGCAGCCAAGTCTACGGCGCCAAATGGGTGCTGGTGACCACCCGTGCGACCGCTCGCGGGGAGCCCGAGCTGTGCCGCGCCATGCTCGCCGCCTACCGGGATGCCATCGCCGCCATCGATCGGGACCCCAATGGGGCCATCGCCGTCTACGCCCGGCACGCCGGCATCAACGAAGAGATCCTGCGCCGCAACTGGCAGGCACTCGACTACGATCTCAATCTGCACTGGTCCATCCTCGCGACCCTGCAGCAGCAGATCGACTGGGCCGTGGAAGCGGGCCATGGCCAGGCTGCGGATTCGATCGGCGTCCTCGACCTGGTCGACGCGGCCGCCCTGCGCGCACTCGACCCCGCCCTGGTCGGCATTCCCGAGGACAGCGCGCATTACCGGTTGCGGCCATGAAACTGGTCCATCTCTCCATCGCCAGCATCTTCGGCTGCCTGCTCGGACTGGCGGCCCTCATCGGCATCACGCTGCACAGTCTGGGCGAGTTTCGGGTGAAGCAGGACGAGCTGGCGGAACTGCTCGCCATCCAGGGCCGGAGTGCAAACTTTTCCGTCGCCAGCGACAGTCTGCTGCTGTTCGGAGCCGATGCGGCGCTGCTCGCGTCCTATCAGCATGAGGGGGAAGTCCTGCAGCAGCAGCTGAAGCAGGTGGGCGGCGACAGCGCGGGTGCGCGCAAGGCCGGTCACCGGATCGAGGAGCTCCTCGACAGCGTGACGGCCCAGATCGAGCACGCTGCCACCCCCGGCGCCGCGGCGCCCGCCACGGCCCCCGGCGCGCGGGAGTTGCCCGTTCGCAGCCGCCTCGTGATTCATAAGGTGGCCCAGATAGGCGGTGCGCTGGACGCCGCCCTCGACACCCTGCTGCGGGAACGCCGGCAGGCGATCGCCCACGAGGCCTCCTGGATCGCCGCCACCCTGGTGGGGGCCGCGCTGCTGTTCGGCGCCCTGGCGGTGATCGCCTTTCTGCTGATCCACCGGCGTGTGGCGGCACCGGCACTGGCCCTGTCCCAGACCCTGAACGCCATCCGCGCCGGTGACGAGCATGCTCGCGCCCCCGTCCACGGCAACGACGAGCTGGCCGATCTGGCAGGGACGCTGAACCAGATGCTCGACGAGCGCCAGATCCTGGATGCCGAGCTGAGCACACAGCACGAACGCCTGGTGCAGCTGCGTGATCTCCTGGAGGCCAGCGAGGACCTTTGCGGCATCATCGACTCCGACTACCGGTATCTGTGGGTCAACCGGGCCTACCGGGAGCGGTACGGACTGCAGCATGAGGAAATCGAGACCCGCACCGTGGCGCAGGTGCTCGGCGAGACCTATTTCCAGGAGTCCGCGAAACCGCGGATCGATCGCTGCTTCGCCGGCGAAGTCCAGCGCTACGAGACCGAGCGTGAATATCCCGGACTCGGGTGGCGCAAGCTGCTGGTGTGCTACTACCCGCTCGTCGTGCCCGGCAGGCCGGAACCTCGCATCGGGGCGGTGA
>JAFIFL010000202.1 GCA_020832055.1 Gammaproteobacteria bacterium | reverse complement strand
GCCGATCTGCGTGACAGTCAGCGAAGGCAGTAGCATCAGCTTCGGCGCAGCGCCTCGAAAACAGCTCAATCGTCCTGCAGCAGCATGCGCAAGGCGTGATGATCGAAGGGCCAGACCAGCTCGACGCTGCGATCCATCCGGCGGACCACGGGAATCAGCGTGCCATAGCGGTCGAGCAGATCATCGTCGTCAGCGATGTCCACGTCCTCGATCTCGAATCCCGCGCGCCCCGCTTCGGCCAGCGCGATCTCCCGCGCCGTCTCGCAGAGCGTGCAACCCACTGTGCCGTAAAGCAGCAACCGGGAACCCGCCATGTTCATTCCACCCCAATTCCATCCGATTCACGTTCGACGCCGACAGCGACGCCTCCTATGATGCAGCCATGCCGTCCGCACCTGCCACGTCCACCACACACCGCCTGCTCTGGCACGGCGTCCGGGGACCCTGTGCGCGAATCGAGGCCATCGTCGATGGCAGCGCCTGCGGCCCCCTGCGCTGGGCGCCTGCCTCTCCCGGCCATTGGCGTACCGACATCAGCCTCGGCACGCTGCCGGCCGGCACGCTCTGCGTACCCAGCCTGATCCTCGGCGAGGATGCCATCAGCGGCTACCGCATGCGTCTGACGTGGGCAGCCGACGGCGCAGCCGAACTGGTGGCCATCGGCGCCGGTGCCGGCTCTGAAGCCATCACCGCGTGGCCCCAGGCCGATCATGGGCGGGTGGGTTCGGCAGGCCAGCTTGCCGATGCCGGCATCGACTGCGTGGAAGCCATCGACGACCTGACCGAATGTCACCTCGCCATCGAAGTCGAATCCCCGGCCCGCCCCCAGCACCTGCACCTGGCAGTGAGCCTGCGTCAGCGCCGGCTTGCGGGTGATCCCTGCGTCGAACGGGAAACCCCGGACGTGGCCGTGCCGCCGCTCTCCCAGATGACCTGCGACGCCGCCATGGCCCGCCAGATCTGCTCGCCCGTCAGCGTTGCCATGGTGCTGGCAAGCCTGGGCATCGAACAGGATCTCCAGTCCTTCGCACGCGACACCTTCCATCCCCAGCACCGCATGTTCGGCATCTGGCCGGCAGCCCTGGCCGCCGCCTGGCGCGCCGGTGCCAGCGGTGTCGTCCGCAGTTTCAATGATGCCGATGAAGCGGCGCGCCTGCTGGCAGCCGGCCATCCCATCGTGACCTCCATCCGCTTCGAGCCGGAGCAGCTTGCCGGCGCACCGCTGCCCCGCAGCAGCGGTCATCTGGTGGTCCTGCGGGGACTCGGTTCAAAGCGTGTGACCGTGAACGATCCCGCCGGGGCCGATGCCGACAGCGTCGTGCAGCACTACGACCGCCGTGCCTTCCTGCGGGCCTGGCTCGCGGACCGCGGAATCGGCTATGTCCTCTGGCCCCGGCAGCCTGCTGCAGAGTCCGCGCAACCATGACCGCAGGCACGCCGACACCAGACCAGGCCGCCGCACGCAAGGCCGCCACGGTGCAGCAGACACTCGAAGCCGAGGATTCCCGGGTCTATCTGCGTCGCCCCACGGCGGTGGACCAGCATGAGTTTCTCGATCTCATGCATCGGTCCCGCAAACTGCACCACCCGTGGATCCAGCCGCCCTTGACGCCTGCCGGCTACCAGCAATACCTGCAGCGCATGGCACGCAGCGATCACCAGGGTTTTCTCGTCTGCCAGCGGGAGGACCACCGCATCGCCGCGGTCATCAACCTGAACAACATCGTCCACGGCGCCTTCCTGTCGGCCTACCTCGGTTACTATGCCGGTGCAGGTTTCAACGGCCGGGGGCTGGTGAGCGAGGGCCTCGCGCAGGTCATCGGCATGGCCGTGGACCAGTTCGGGCTGCACCGGCTCGAGGCCAACATCCAGCCCGGCAACGCAGCCTCCATCGCCCTGGTCCGACGCCTCGGCTTCCGCCGCGAAGGTTTCTCACCGGCCTACCTGTTCATCGCTGGCGCCTGGCGCGACCACGAACGCTGGGCGTGGGTGCACGGGCGCGACCAGCTGCTGCCCCCAGGTGTCCCGCTGGAAGTGGCCCGCCAGCTGCCCTGATCCACCATCCACAGCGGAGACCCGCATGACGCGCACCACCGTCCCCTACGGCACCTGGCGTTCGCCCATTGCCACCGACGACCTGCTCAAGGGAGCGCTCGGACTCGCGTTTCCGAGCATCGTCGACGGCAGCATCTACTGGATGGAAGCACGGCCGTCGGAGGCCGGTCGGACGGTAATCGTCCGCCGCGATCGCAGTGGCGCCATCCGTGACTGCCTGCCATCGCCCTTCAGTGCCCGCAGCCGCGTCCATGAATACGGCGGCATCTGCTATGCCGTGGCAGGAGGGACGCTCTACTTCGTCAACTACAGCGATCAGCGGATCTACGCCGTCGATCTGAGCCTGGATCCCGCCCAACCCGAGGCGACGCCCCAGGCGGTGACCGCAGACGATGGCAGACGCTATGCGGACCTGATCGTCGATGGTCCGCGCCAGCGCCTGCTAGCCGTGGCCGAGGAGGATCGCCGCAACGAGGAGCCGCGGAACTTCCTGGTCGCGGTGAACCTGACGGAACCCCCGGGGACGGCTGTTGCCACGGAACTCGCCGGCGGCCACGACTTCTTCGCCACACCGCGCCTGTCACCTGACGGCGCAACGCTGGTGTGGCTGAGCTGGGACCATCCGGCCATGCCCTGGGACGGGACCACCCTGTGGCGCGCACGACTCGACGCTGCCGGCATGCCCGGCGCTCCGCATGCCCTCGCCGGCAGCGCCACCGAATCCATCTTCCAGCCAGAATTCACTCACGACGGCAGTCTGCTCGGGATCTCGGATCGCAGCGGCTGGTGGAACCTCGAACGCATGCTGCCCCGGCCACGCAGTACGCTTTTGCCCAAGTCGGCCGACTTCGGTCTGCCGCTGTGGCAGTTCGGCATGCGCACCTT
Source organism: Gammaproteobacteria bacterium (assembly GCA_020832055.1). GTDB lineage: Bacteria > Pseudomonadota > Gammaproteobacteria > Pseudomonadales > Azotimanducaceae > SLTB01. The sequence goes on along the minus strand of JAFIFL010000202.1, from coordinate 5,055 downwards.
CACCGAGTGTCACGACGGTCGCCTCGCCTGCATATGGCAGGCACCGGAGGGCGACCAGCTCGGCCTGCTCGATCTCGAAAGCGGGGCCCTTGAGGAACTGCACGTCCCCTGGACCCAGCTCAGCAGCATCGTCAGCGATGACCACAACCTGGTGTTCATCGGCGCAGGTGCCGACCGCTTCGCCGAGCTCGTCCGCTACGACGTGGACAGTGGGCGTCACGAGATCATTCGCCGGTCGAGCGAGCTCAACCTGACGACCGCAGACATCGCCGTTCCAGAAGCTCTGCACTACCCCAGTGGTGATGGCGCCACCGCCCACGCCTACTACTACCCCCCCGCCCACCGGGCCTTCGAAGGACCGGAGGACGAAAAGCCCCCGCTGCTGGTCATGAGCCACGGCGGCCCCACCGCCGCAACAGCCCCTGTGCTCAACCTCAAGGTGCAGTTCTGGACGTCCCGTGGCTTCGCAGTCCTCGACGTCAACTATCGCGGCAGCACCGGCTACGGGCGCGCCTATCGTGACATGCTCAAGGGCGGCTGGGGCATCGTCGACGTGGAGGACTGCGTGGCTGGAGCCCGCTTCCTCGTCGACCGCGACGAGGTGGACCCGGATCGCCTCGCCATCCGCGGCTCCAGCGCCGGCGGTTTCACCACCCTGGCGGCGCTGACGTTTCACGACCTGTTCCGCGCCGGCGCCAGCCTCTACGGCATCGGTGATCTCGAAGCCCTGGCCCAGGACACCCACAAGTTCGAATCCCGGTATCTCGACAGCCTCGTGGGCCCGTACCCCGAAGCCATGGATGTCTACCGCGCCCGCTCGCCCATTCATCACGTGGATCGTCTGGCCTGCCCGGTGATCTTCCTGCAGGGCCTCGAGGATCGCATTGTCCCGCCAGCCCAGGCGGAGGCCATGGTCGCCGCGCTGGAAGCGAAAGGACTGCCGGTGGCCTACGTCGCCTTCGAAGGCGAGCAGCACGGTTTCCGTCAGGCCGCCAATATCCGCCGGGCACTGGAAGCCGAACTCGATTTCTACGGCCGCGTGTTCGGCTTCACCCCGGCTGACGCCATCGAACCGGTACCGATCCGCAATCTGTGATTGCAGCGGGCTGCAGATGGGCCGATTTCGGCGCGGTCTGCCGGAGCTGATGTCGCTGCCTTCGCTGAACGTCGCGCAGATCGCTGCTCCGCTGCGCTGCGCAGCTTCCCACAATCTGGCAGCGCCACCGCTTGTGCCCAACTCCCTTGGGCCTGAAACTTGCGCCTGCCGCGCCAAGCCAGTCGGGAATCCAACATGTACGCCTACATCGCACCCCTGCTCATGCGCATGGACGCGGAGACCGCCCACGACTTCGCCATTGCCAGCATGCGACTGGCCAGTCAGCTGCAGCTCGACCGCGTCAGCGCACCGCCGATCGCCGATCCCGTGTCGCTGATGGGGCTCGAGTTTCCCAACCGGGTTGGCCTGGCGGCAGGACTCGACAAGAATGCCGATTGCTTCGAAATCCTCGGCAGCCTCGGCTTCGGATTCGTGGAGGTGGGTACCGTCACGCCAAGGCCCCAGCCCGGCAATCCCAAGCCGCGCCTGTTTCGGATACCGGAATCCCAGGCGCTGATCAACCGGATGGGATTCAATAACTTAGGCCTCGATCATCTACTGCGAAGGGTCCGCAGGCGCCGGTACGACGGCATCCTCGGCATCAATCTTGGCAAGAACAAGGACACGCCCGCCCAGCGGGCCCTGGAGGACTACCGCCAGGGTCTCGAAGCCGTGCATGCCCATGCCGACTACGTGACCCTGAACCTGTCGTCACCCAATACCCCGGGCCTGCGGGACCTGCAGATGGGTGCCGCCCTGCAGCAGCTGCTGGATGGCATCGAGATCACCCGGACCGAACTGGCCGAGCAGGAAGGCCGGCGCGTGCCCATGCTGGTGAAGATCGCCCCGGACCTGCACGACGATGACGTCAAGGCCATCGTTGGCCAGCTCATCGGCGCCGGCATCGACGGTGTGATCGCCACCAATACCACCATCGCCCGCCCAGGTGTCGAGGGACTGCCCGTGAGTGCGGAGACCGGCGGCCTGTCTGGCGCCCCCCTGCACGCCCGCAGCCTGGAAGTGCTGCGCTGCATCCGGGCAGAAGCCGGCGACGCCCTGACCGTGATCGGGGTGGGTGGCATCGACAGCGGCGGTCGCGCACGTGCGGCGCAAGCCGCAGGCGCCGATCTGGTGCAGATCTATACCGGGTTCATATACCGCGGCCCCGCCCTGATCCGGGAGATTGCCCGGGACCTGCGGGGGAGCCACGGCAGTTGAAGTTCGGGTCAGACCATGCGTTTGTGGAAGCCGGCAACCGGCATGGTGCCTTCCGTGAGTTCGCGCTGACCGATGGTCCAGCCATCGATCCAGCTCTCGCGCTGAGGAAGGGCTTCGTGGGGACACGAGTCGCGGGATCGACCGATGAAACCAGCCTGATAACCCTTGTTCCAGGCCCTGTTGGAAGGATCACGCTTGTGTCGCTTCATAGACGGTACTCCCAGGCAGCGGCGCCGGGCCGAACCCGGCGACGTTTCGATGTTGGCCAGCAGCATTGCCGAGGGCAGAGCCTCGCGGGTGGCCAGGTACCGGGGCGAAGCGCCCCCGTCGGCTGCGGTTCCCTGGTGGAACCCGGCGCGACACCCCCGTTTCTATCGTCCCTGCTGCCCGCTGTACATGCTCATTTGGGAATAACGAAGACCACAGACCGGGCCTTGAGCGCATATCCCAGAGAAACCGGGCGCTACAGCTTGATGACAGCCAGCTTGCCGTTCGTCGGACAGCACCTGCCCCGGAGTGACCCATGAGCCTGCGCCTGCTCGCGCCCAACGGCCGCGGTCGCGCCCGCATCTTCGTCCGCGGCCCCCGCCATCTCGAGGACCTCCTGGCCGACGAACTGCGGGCATTCGGCGCCGATAAGGTGCAGATCCGTCCCGGTGGCGCCCAGCTCGAAGCCGACCTCGAACTGGCCTACCGCATCTGCTACCGCTCGCGGCTGCCCAGCCGCGTACTCTGGCCCCTGGCAGCCTTTCCGGCAGCGGACGCCGATGCCCTGCATGCCGGCGTGGCAGCCCTGCCCTGGCACGAACTGCTCAGCCCCGGGGCCACCTTCGCCGTGGGCTTCGACGGGACCAGCCGCAGCCTTCGCCACACGGGCTTCGCCCGGCAGCGGGTCAAGGATGCAGTGGTGGATGTGCTGCGCGAAAACTGGGGCGTGCGGGCCGACGTCGACACCGTCCACCCGGACATGCGCCTGCAGGCGGTGCTGCATCGGGATCGGGTCACCCTCTATTTGGATCTGGCCGGCGAGGCCCTGCATCGCCGCGGCTGGCGTCACGATGGTGGCGAGGCGCCCCTGAAGGAGAATCTCGCCGCAGGCCTGCTGCTGCGCGCCGGCTGGCGGGCCGGTAGCAGCGGCTGGCTGGTGGATCCCCTGTGCGGCTCCGGCACGCTGCTCATCGAGGGCGCCCTGATCGCCGCCGACATCCCGCCCGGGGCCCTGCGCAACCGCTTCGGCTTCGAAGCCTGGAGTGGCCACGACCCGGAGCGCTTCGCCGCCATCCAGGCCGAGCCGACCTCGGTGCCCACCGGCACGGTGCAGCTGTTCGGACGCGACCAGGATCCGGAGCAGATCGAACGCACCCGGGCTCACTTGCAGAACGCCGGCGCAGGCGACCGCTTTCCCCTGGAACTCGATCTGGCCGTCGGGCGGCTGGAGGACCTCGCCGGATTGCCCGAACCCATTGGTCTGGTGGTGGGCAATCCGCCCTATGGTCAGCGCCTCGACCGCCAGGGCTCCCTGGCTGCACTCGGCAGGGCGCTGGGCCGCCATGCCGGCGGCGCGCCCGTGGCTCTGCTCATCGCCGCACCGTCCGACACCCCGGACCTGGAAGCCCACAGCGCCGGCCTGCTGCGGGAGCTCGACCTGCCGCGCCTGACCCGCCACGCCTGCAAGAACGGACCGCTGTCCGCCTGGATGCTGACCGGGGACATCGAGGCCGGCGCGGCAACCGCCGACGGTGAGTTGCCTGCAGATGCCCTCGCCCAGGCCGGGATGTTCGCCAACCGCATCCGCAAGAACAGTCAGCGCCTCGGACGCGCGGCCAAGCGCCAGGAGACTGACGCCTATCGACTCTACGACCGCGACCTGCCCGAGTACGCCCTGGTGGTGGACCGCTACGGCGACTCCCTGTGCGTTCAGGAAATGGCGGCTCCGGCCACCGTGGACCCGGTGCTGGCAGAACGGCGGCGGGAGGCGGCGCTGACCCTGCTCCCGGAAGCCGCCGGCGTCGCTCCGGATGCGGTCCACTTCAAGACCCGGCGGCGCCAGAGTCCGGAGACCCAGTACGGCCGTCAGCAGCCGGCGTCAGCAGCGTCCAGACGGGTGATCGTGCGCGAAGGACCGGCGCGCTTCGCCGTCAACCTGAGCGACTATCTGGACACCGGGCTGTATCTCGATTCCCGCGGCGTCCGCCGCCAGATTGCCAGGCAGTTCGGAAAGCAGCCCGGCGGCCGATTCCTCAATCTCTTCGCCTACACCTGCAGCGCCACCGTGCAGGCCGCCCTGGCCGGTGCCGCAGCGAGCGTCAGCGTCGACCTCTCCCGCACCTACCTGGACTGGGCCGGCGACAATTTCACCCGCAACGGCCTCGACGACCGCGCCCATCGCCGCGTGCGCAGTGACGTTCTCGAGTGGCTGGAAGGCCCCGGACGTGATGAGACGCCCTTCGACGTGATCCTGCTGGACCCGCCCACATTCTCGAACTCAGCGCGCACCGCCGAAGATCTCGACGTGCAGCGTGATCACCCGCGGCTGCTCGACGCCGCCCTCGCCCTGCTCGCACCGGGCGGCCAGCTGCTGTTCCTCAACCACGCCCGGCGCTTCCGCCTCACCTGGGAGCCACCCGAAGGGGTCACCCTGGCTGATATCACCCGCAACACCCTGGACGAAGACTGCAGCCGCGGCCGCCCCGCGCACCGCTGCTGGCTCGTCAGCAAGGCGAAGTGAAGTCGCGAGAAGC
>JAFIFL010000201.1 GCA_020832055.1 Gammaproteobacteria bacterium | reverse complement strand
CGAAATGCGCCGATCGCGATGCCGTGCAGCGAAGGCAACGACATCAGCTTCGGCAGAGCGCTGCGAGATCGGCCCAATCGCTGTGCGATCAGGGCCTTCCCACAGTAGGTGGCGGTAACTTCATCCTTTGCCGAACTCGGCGAGGCGCTCTTCGAGGTCGGGACTGCGGCCGGGATTGTTCTCCCGTTCGAACTCGAGACCGGCCTGCCCGACGTGATTCAGGCCGCGGTTCACCAGCATCTTGTCGGCACGCAGGGTGAACCAGGCATTGGCCAGGAAGCTTCTGGCCATGGCCTCGGCCCGCTCGGGCAGTTGATCGTCGGCGACGCATTCGAGGGCGAGGCCGATGTCGGCGGCCTCCCGGCCTCTGACCACCCGGCCGGAGAACATCATCTCCTTCGCCCGTTGAACCCCCACCCGCCGCGGCAGGCGCTGGCTCATGCCCCAGATCGGCGACATGCCCCACTTGCCGTGGGTGTCGGCGAATCGGGCGGATTCAGCCGCGATGAGGATGTCGCAACCGAGCGCGAGTTCCAGCGATCCGGTGTAGCAATGGCCCTGGATGGCGCCGATCACCGGTTGGGGCAGGGCTTCCATGGCGTCGATGGTTTCGGCCTGGAAGTGCCGCGTCGGCGCGGTTTCGCCGGCCTGGATGGCCTTGAGATCGTTGCCGGCGCTGAAGGATCGTCCTGCGCCGCAGAGAATGACCGCACCGATCTCGTCGAAGCGTCCGGCAAGGTCGTCGATGTGGGCTCGCAGCTCGATGAACATGCTGGGACTCAAGGCATTGAGCGCCTCCGGTCTGTTCAACGTCAGTGTGCACAGCCCGTCACGCTCGTCACGCAGCACCAGTTCCGCCATGATTCCTGTCCTCTAGAGCCGAAAAGAACGGATCATAGCAGTGCCCACCTCATACGATTCCAGCCGCCGGGCAGACGTCCTCATCGTCGGTGCCGGCGTGGCCGGCATCTGCGTCGCAGGTCATCTGGCGCCTCACTGCCGCGTCCTCCTGCTGGAGCGGGAATCGGCTGTGGGCTATCACAGCTCAGGTCGGTCTGCGGCCCTGTACATCGAGCCCTACAGCAATCTTCCGGTGTTCGCCCTGACCCGGGGCAGTCGGGATTTTCTGCTCCATGCTCCTGGCGGCTTCAGTGCGGTGCCCCTGGCGCAGCCCCGGGGTTCCCTGACCCTGGCACCGGCTGGCCAGGAGGCGGCCTTCGAGGCGTTCCTCGAGCAATGGCACCCGCTGTGCCCGGGTATTGCGGAGATCGAAACCGACGCGGCGCTGGCTCGGGTGCCGGCGCTGATCGAGGGCTATGCCCGCCGCGCCGCCTTCGATCCGGATGTCTATGCACTGGATACCGATGCCATGCTGCAGGGCTGGCTCCGGGTGCTGCGCGAGCATGGTGGGGATCTGGTCACGGATACCGGGATCTCCGCTCTGCATTGCGCAGGTGGCGAGTGGCAGGTGGACACGCCGCGGGGCACCTTCTGCGCGCCGGTCCTGGTGAACGCGGCCGGGGCCTGGGCCGCTGCGCTCGGGTCCATGGCCGGCGCGCAGACCTTGCCGCTGGTGCCCCATCGGCGGACGGCAGCGCTCGTCGCGGCGCCGGCAGGCCATGCGGTGGATGACTGGCCGACCGTGGCCGATGCGGCCCACACGTTCTACTTCAAGCCCGAAGCGGGCGCTTTGATGCTTTCACCGGCCGATGCCACTCCTACAGAGCCTTGCGATGCGCGTCCGGAGGAGTTGGATCTGGCCCTGGCCGTGGCGCGGGCAGAGGAGGCGGCCCGATTGGGCGTCAAGCGTTTCGTCGCGACCTGGGCGGGCCTGCGGACCTTCGTTCCCGATCAGGTGCCGGTGCTGGGCTTTGATGCTCGCGCGCCTGGTTTCTACTGGGCGGCGGGACAGGGCGGGACGGGCTTTCAGACCGCGCCTGCGGCGGGTCGCTGGATGGCAGCGGAGATTCTGGGTGCAGCCGCACCGCAGGATCTGCTTGAGCTTGGGTTGACCTTCGAGGCCCTGTCGCCCCGGCGTTTCACTTAGCCCGGGTTAGCTTGCAGGCCTACAGCCCCAGCACCAGTTTCGCGACGATGTTGCGCTGCACTTCGTCGGTGCCGCCGGCAATGGAGACGGCCCGGTTGTTGAGATAGCGGGCGGTTGCCGTGAGCGCGGCGTCCGGTCCGACGGGCTGCACTTTGGCGTCGGGCTGTCTGGCTTCGGGCTGGTGGGGCAAGGCCCAAATACCCGTCACTTCCAGTGCGAGCTCGGTCAGGTGCTGATTCAGCGCAGCGGTGCTGGTCTTGAGGATGGAGGAGGCCGGTCCGGGATTGCCGCCCTGGGACAGGGCCGAGAGGATGCGGAACTCGCTCATGCGTACCGCATCGAGGTTGATGGCCGCGGCATCGAGGCGCGAACTGAAATCCGGATCGTCCAACAGGCGGTGGCCGGAGGCATCGGTGGCGGCGGCCATGCGACGAATGCGGGCCAGCAGCGCTTCGAGGCGGGCGGCGCCACCGCCACCACGCTCGAACTCCAGCAGGTACTTGGCGACGGTCCAGCCGTCGTTCTCCTCGCCCACCCGGTTGGCGACGGGAACCCGGACGTCCTCGAAAAACACCGTGTTCACCTCGTGATCGCCGGAGGAGAAGATGATGGGCTCGATGCTGATCCCCGGTGTGTCCATGTCCATCAGCAGGAAAGTGATGCCGGCCTGTGGCCGGCCGCCGGGGTCGGTCCGAACCAGCAGGAACATGCGATTGGCATGCTGGGCATGAGTGGTCCAGATCTTGGTGCCATTGAGGACGTAGTGATCGCCATCGCGTGCAGCGCGCAGGCTGAGACTGGCCAGATCGGAGCCGGACCCCGGTTCGGAGTAGCCCTGGCACCAGTAGTCCTCACCGGAGAGGATGCGCGGCAGAAAACGCGTCTGCTGCGCTGCTGTGCCGTAGCCCATGAGCACCGGACCACACATGCCGAGGCCCATGGGGGCAAGTGCCGGAGCGCCGGCTGCGGCGCATTCGGCCTGGAAAATGTAGCGCTGAACCACGCTCCAGCCGGGACCCCCGAACTTCTCCGGCCACGCCGGCGCCACCCAGCCCTGGCGATACAGGACGCGATGCCAGCGGATGTTGGTGGCATAGTCCTGGAACAGGCTGCCGCAGCGCTCGGCGCCGCGGCGCAGATCGTCATCGAGGGCGGAGTCGAGAAAGGTTCTGACCTCGTCCCGGAAGCGGGCATCGGCGGGGGAGAGCTGCAGGTTCATGGACGCTGGTGGCCTCTGGTATTGGGGCGTGCGGCACACTAGCATAGGGCGAGGCCGTCCAAACCTGTAGTCATGAGACGCGGCCGTGGGGAGAGCTGAATGAATCCGATCGTGCTTGCCGTACTGGTGTTTGCCGTCGCCGTTCTGGCGACTGCGGCGCTGGCCATACGCCGTCAGCGCGTTGCTTTGGGTTTCGCGACGGGATCCTGGTGGATGCCTCTGCGTACCCTGCGTTGGAGCGGAGCGCTGGTGGCGACCGTGGCCGGTCCTCTGCTGTTTGCCAAGATGCTGGTCATGGTCCTGGCGCTGGGTTCCGAGGTGCTGCTGCCTGCTGAGGGCGCCGGGATGATGGCGGGCATTGGCGTGGCATGGCTGGTGCTGCCCATGGCCTTGCTGGTGATCGGTACCGCCGCCTTGAAACTCCCTGCCGCTGCCGACGACCGGACCCTGGACACCCGCGACGTGATTCGCCTTGCCGATGGCAACGAATGGTCGCTCATGCCACTGGGGGTCGGCCTGGCACTGGGCTTACTGCTGCTGTTGGGCGGTGCGCTGGGTGTGGCCATGGGCACAGCGGCCTACCTGCCTCTGCTGCCCCTGGGTATGGCACTGCTGGTCTGGATCAGCGGGCGACTTGCCGGCCGCTATCAGTCCCTCGCGACGACCGCCTGACCCACGGCTGGAGACGGAGTCCGCTGCCGCCAATCGCTGCAGGCATTCCCGATCGCTGCAGCCCTGTTCAGGGGCGGCGACCGATGCCGCTGCTCGCAGACTCCCGGTCCACGACTTCGTGGACGTCGCGGAACATGGTGCGTAGCTGTCCTTTCAGGTACTCCATCACCATGTCCCGCAGCGGAATGGACTCCCGGGTGATCTTGTTGACCGCCAGACCTTCGAGCAGATAGAGCGACACCGACACCGCCAGATTGAACTGTTCGGACAGGGCGAGATCCGGGAACAGTTTGCGCGTGGCTTCACGGGAGGCGCTGTCGAACTCGGCCACGGCGGGGACCATGATCGCGTGCAGTTCGGGATCCGTTCGGGCCGCCACCTGCAGTTCCAGGAAGACCACGAACAGCCAGGAGTCGAGTTGCCGCCAGTAGCTCTCGATGCCTTCCTCGATGCGCGTGAATCGTGCCTGATCCTGGACTGCGGTCTCTTCCTGCTCGTAGGCGGACAGTCGCTTTTCGTTGAGGTGCTTGACGGCCGACGCAATCAAGGCGATGCGCGATGGAAAGTGGTGCAGCATGGCGCCGCGTGAGACGCCGGCTTCTGCAGCGATCTTCTCGGTGGTCGTGTTGTTGTAGCCGAGCCGATAGAAGCATTGCAGGGCGGCGTCGAGAATCGCGGTGCGGGTCATCTCACTCTTGGTCTGCTGCCAGGTCTTGTCGCCCTGAGCGGCCTGACGGCCCGGCTCACTGTCTGCTGTCGTTCTGGTTTTCGTCATATCGCCCCGACGGCCTCCAACTTGGTGTGTGCCTGAACCCTGTGCTCGAACTCCGGCCTGAAATCCTTGCCTGAAATCCCGGCCTGAGTGCGCTGCCAGTCAGGTTGTGCCCCAAGGCCGCCGAAATCCCCGTTCCCGCAAGCTCATGCAAAACAGTACCACAGGTTTGTTTTCCGTGACCCTTGGCAGCGGCCGCGTTAGCCTCTGAAGCGGGTAGAGGACAAGCATGACGACAACTGGGACGCGAACCGAGGAGAGCGACGCGATGCGGATCCTGCTGGTGACCAAGGGCCACCCGTTCGAGAAGGGGCCATTTTTCGACATGTTCGATGACTTCGATGGCATTGAGTACACCCACGTGGAGCAACCCGCAGCGAGGGTATTCTTCGATCCGGATCTGGCCCGTGATTACGACGCCATCGTCTGTTACGACATGCCGGGTATTCAGTTCCAACCGGGCGGCCCCGACTTTGAGGATCCTCCGGCGAAATTTCGCGAGCGCTTCCTGGCCTTGCTCGACTCCGGATTCGGCTTCGTCTTCCTGCATCACGCCCTGGCCGGCTGGCCGGCCTGGCCGGAGTTCGCAGAGATCGTCGGTGGGCGTTTCCTCTACCTGCCCGGGGAATTGCGCGGCAGGCCCGAGCCCGACTCGGGTTATCGGCATCAGGTCACCCACCGGGTCAATGTGGTGGATACCGCGCACCCGGTGACGGCCGGCCTGCCCAAGAGTTTCGAGATCACCGACGAACTCTATCTGGCGCCGGTGTTCGAGGATGACGTGCATCCGCTGCTGCGCAGCGAGCATGCGTTCGTGCGCGACAATTTCTATTCAGCGGCGCGGGCCGTGCGCGACGGCAAAATGTACGACAACAGTGGCTGGGAGCACGACGACGGCAGCAATCTGATCGGCTGGGTCAAGCGCTATGGCGCCAGTCCGATCTGCTACCTGCAGTGTGGTGACGATCCGGTCGCCTGGGGCAGCCAGGAATTCCGGATGCTGCTGGCCAATGCCATTCGCTGGGTGGGGTCCGAGGAAGCCCACGCCTGGGCCCGGGGCAGGTGACGTCGCGCCACTGGGCCCTGGTGGGCGGGCCGGCTCACGATCAGGTGGCCCTGGTGGTGGCCGCGGACGACGATCGTGGATGCAGGGTCGCATGGTTCGGCGATTGGCACGGCGAAAGGCTCAGTGAGGCCGAAGCATTCGCGTCCGCAGGGACGGAGGCACCCATTGCGCATCCGCGGCGACAGCGCTGGGGTGCGCGCCTGGACGCTGCGGCACCGTCGGATCTGTGGGCCGGCGAAGGCGGTGCGCCGAATCCGGTGCCGGCTGTGCAGTACCAGCGTGAAGGCGGGGACTGGACGTTCCTGCCGGATCGCATCGAAGTCCGCAGGCCACATCCGCAGCGGCTGGAAGTGGAGCAGACGGATGCGGCTGCTGCGCTGACGCTGACTGTCGTGTTCGAGCTCGATCCCGCCACCGGCGTGCTGGAAGTCGCCAGTCGGCTCAGCAATGTCGGCACGAAGGCCGTGACGGTCGGCTGGTGTGCCGCCGTCGAACTGCCGCTGCCGTTCTGGGCCGATCATCTGCTCGATCACGCGGGTGATTGGTGCGCGGAGTTTCAGCGTGAAACGCGTCCACTCGGGGCGGCGGGTCTGCTGCGGGAATCCCGTGAAGGTCGCAGCGGTCACGCTCATCCTCCGGTGCTCGTCATCGGCGCCGGCCAGCCCCGCGCCGCCGACGGCAGGATGCTCGGCATCCAGCTTGCCTGGAGCGGCAATCATCGGGAGCGGGTGGACCGGAGGTCTGACGGTACGGACGTGGCGCAACTCGGGGTGCTGCCGCTGGGCAGCGAACTGCAGCTGGATGCTGGCGGCAGCTGGCAGTCGCCGGCGGCATTCTGCGCGGTATCGCGGCATGGCCTCGATGGTCTGACGGAGCGGTTTTCCGCAGCATGCCGGGCGCGGATCCTGCCGCGGACGGGGCAGCGCTGGCCGCGGCCGGTGCATCTGAACACCTGGGAAGCCCTGTACTTCGATCATGGCAGCGAGCGCCTGAAGGCTTTGGTGGCGACGGCAGCGGCAGTCGGTGTCGAACGCTTCGTGCTCGACGACGGCTGGTTTCGCGGCCGTCGTAATGATCGCCGAGGTCTCGGCGACTGGTCCGCCGATCCGATGCAGTACCCTGCGGGACTCGGCCCGCTGATCGACCACGTGCGTGACCTTCGGATGCAGTTTGGACTCTGGATCGAGCCGGAGATGGTGAGTGAAGACAGCGAGCTGTTCCGCAAGCATCCCGGCTGGGTGCGTGGCCAGCCCGGTCGACCGCCACTGTACGGGCGCCATCAGCGCGTCCTCGATCTTGGGCAGCCAGAGGTCTGCGACCATCTGTTCGCCGTGATCTCCGGCCTGCTTCAGGCCCATCCCATCGACTATCTCAAGTGGGACCACAACCGGGTGCTCACTGAGTCGGCTGTCGGCGGCGGACCGGGGCATCTGGCGCAGGTGGCGGGGCTCTACGCCTTGCTGGATCGTCTGCGGTCGGTGCATCCGGAGGTGGAGATCGAGTCCTGCGCCAGTGGTGGCGGTCGTGCCGATTGGGGGATGCTGCAGCGCTGCCACCGTGTCTGGCCCAGCGACAGCAACGACCCGGTGGTCCGCGCCCGGATCATGGCGGGTGCAGGGTTGTTCGCGCCGCCGGAAGTGCTGGGCGTGCATATCGGCCCGCAGCGCGCCCACACCACGGGCCGTGTCAGCGACCTGGATTTCCGCGCGGCGGTGGCTCTGCTCGGGCACTTCGGCCTGGAACTGGATCTGACGGCGCTCGACGCCGGGGAGCGTGCGCGACTCGGTGCCCACATCGAGCGCTACAAGCGTCTGCGCGAGTTGCTGCATGCGGGCCGTCACGCGCAGCCGGTGTTCGACGCTGATCACCTGGTTCGCATCGTGACAGCAGAGGATCGCCGCCGGGCCGTGGTCATGGTGCTGCGTCTCGACGATCAGAGGCCCGGGCGGCCGGTGCGCTTTGCGCTGGCCGATCTCGATCCGGCACTGCGTTACCGACTGACGCTGGCAGAGCCGCTGCCCGACAGTGAGCGTCGCCCCGTGACGCTGGTGGGTGCAGCGGACTTCAATTCACCCGGCATGGTGGTGGGCGGCGCGTGGCTGGTCAGCGCCGGGCTCACACTGCAGCTGCCGGCGCCCCAAAGCGCGGTGGTCATCGAACTTCAGGCCTGCGGCTGATGGGCCGATCAGGAAGCGTGCTGCCGGAGCTGGCGGCACTGCCTTCGCTGCTTGTCATCGGGATCGG
>JAFIFL010000200.1 GCA_020832055.1 Gammaproteobacteria bacterium | reverse complement strand
GACGCATTTCGCTCCAGACGAAATGCGCCCACAGTCAGCGCATCGCAAGTTTCTTACGCGAAAGCGTGAACGAACGTTCTTGGCGAACTCCCACAAAGGCAGCGCCTACAGCCGATTTCGGCCGAAAGGCAGGACAGCATCGAGATCGGCGGCTCCGGACATCAGCATCAACACCCGATCCAGCCCCAGCGCCACGCCGGCACAATCCGGCAATCCGCTCTCGAGCGCAGCCAGCAGCCGCTCGTCCAATGCCGGCGCCCAGCGCCCGGACGCCCTGCGCGCGGCGAGATCCGCCTCGAAGCGGCGCCGCTGTTCCGCAGCATCGAGCAGTTCGTGATAACCATTGGCCAACTCGATACCGTCCACCACCAGTTCGAAGCGGGCCGCCACCTTTGCGCCCTGGGCGTCGGTGCGCAGGCGTGCGAGCGCGGCCTGTTCAGGAGGAAAGTCGTGGACGAACCAGGCGCCGGGCAGGCCATCGATGGCTTCCGAATAAGCCAGATCGAGCACAGCCGTACGCTCTCCACCGGTGAGCGCCAGAACATCCGCCTCCCGGCTAGCCTCCTGAAAGCGCCCGGTCAGGGCCAGGACCAGGCCAGCCACCGGCTCCACCAGGGGATCCACGCCGAGCCGGTCAGTGAGCAGATCACGAAAACGCACACGGCGAGGCGGAAAGCCATCGAGCACCGGAGTCAGCAGATCGTCCAGCTCGGCCATGAGGGCAAAGTCGTCGAAGTCGGGCCGATACCACTCGAGCAGGAGAAATTCCGGGTTGTGCAGGCGCCCGGCCTCCTCGGCGCGAAAAGCCCGGGCGATCTGGTAGATCGGCCCGGACCCGGCGGCCAGCAGACGCTTCATGAAGTATTCGGGGGAGGACTGCAGCACGAAACCATCGACCGTCCGCAGGCAGTCGATGGCGGGATCCGTCCCTCCGGTGGCACCGAGAACCGGCGTGTCCACCTCGAGCACATCACGGGCGGCGAAAAATTCACGCACCGCAGACAGCAGGTGCGCGCGCCGCTTCAGCGTCGATGGATCAGTGCCCGGGCGCCACTCGGCCACCCGTCAACCTTTCGCGCGACTCTGGTACTCCGAGGTCCGCGTATCCACCCGCAGGATGTCGCCCCGGTTGACGAACAGCGGCACCTTGACGACAGCACCGGTGGACAGGGTGGCGGGCTTGGTGCCGCCCTGGGCGGTATCGCCCTTCAGGCCGGGATCCGTCTCCACCACCTCGAGTTCGATGAAGTTCGGTGCCGCCACCAGCAGCGGCGCGTCATTCCACAGGGTGACCATGTAGATCTCCTGCTCTTTCAGCCACTGTTTCGCCTCGCCGACAGCCTCCGCCGACGCGGCCACCTGCTCGAAGCTGCCGTCGGTCTTCATGAAGTGGTAGAACTCACCGTCGGAGTAAAGGTACTCCATGTCCACTTCCATGACGTCCGCGCCCGGCAGGGACTCACCGGACTTGAACGTGCGTTCCCAGACCCGTCCAGTCTTCAGGTTACGCAGACGGACCCGATTGAAGGCCTGCCCCTTGCCCGGCTTGACGAACTCGTTCTCGAGAATGTTGCAGGGATCGCCGTCGAGCATCACCTTCAGCCCGGAACGGAACTCGTTGGTCGCAAAGTTCGCCATGTCGTCTCCACCGTATCGCCTGGGCGAGGAAGCCCCGCCGCGCGGGGCGCATGATAATCAATCGGCGACCGCAGCGGCCAGCGCCGCCGTTCGAGCCTCAGGTCCAGCCTCGAGCCGGGCCTCGGGCGCGCTGCCTCCCGGCGAGGGCCATCGTGTCCGGGTCCTGCGACGCTTATACTCGCGCCGCAGCCACGAACCGGAGCCAGACATGCTTGCCCGCGCCCACGATACCGAGGACTGGCGGACCCTCCTCGCCTCGGCGGTGACCGATGCCCGGGAGTTGCTCCGCCGCCTGGACCTGAGCGATCACCCCCTGGCCACCACGTTGCAGCAGGGACCCTCCTTCCCGGTGCGGGTGCCCACCCCCTACCTCGCCTGCATGCGCCGAGGCGACGCCGACGATCCGCTGCTCCGGCAGGTGCTCGCTGTCGCCTCGGAAGAGCAGTCCGTGGCCGGCTTCGGCATCGATCCGCTGGACGAAGCCGGACAGAATCCGTTGCCGGGCCTGCTGCACAAGTACCAGGGTCGTGCGCTGCTGATTGCCGCCGGCGGCTGCGCGGTGCACTGCCGCTACTGCTTCCGCCGCCACTTCCCCTACGGCGACAACAATCCGGGCCGGCGCGGACTCGAGCCCGCCCTGGACTACCTGGCCGCCCACACGGACATCCAGGAAATCATTCTCTCCGGCGGCGATCCGCTGATGCTCGACGACGACGCCCTCGGCTGGCTGGTGGCCCAGCTCGAGCGCATCCCCCATCTGCGCCGCCTGCGCATCCACACCCGTTTCCCGGTGGTCATACCTCAGCGCCTGACGGGGCGTCTGGTCGACTTGCTGGCCAACACCCGGCTGCGCAGCGTGGTGGTCCTGCATCTGAACCATCCCCGGGAACTCGACACCGGCATTGCCGATGCCATCATTCCGCTACGGCAGCGCGGGATACCGCTGTTCAACCAGTCAGTGCTGCTCAAAGGGGTCAACGACAATCTCACCACCCTCACCGAGCTCTGCGAACTGAGCTTCGATGCCGGCATTCAGCCCTACTACCTGCATCTGCTCGACCGGGTGGCCGGAGCGGCACACTTCGAAGTGCCCATGGCGGCCGCTCGCCAGCTCTACGACGCGCTGGCCGCTGCCCTGCCGGGCTACCTCCTGCCTCGCCTCGTTCGCGAGCGGCCCGGGGCCCCGGGCAAGGTGGCCCTGGCCCCCCGCTGGGAGATTTCGTGACGGATCGCCAGCACGAAGCAGGTACCCGGCGCCGCTTCGAGGTGGCTGGAAGGTGCTGGTAGAATCGGCCAGCGAAGCCTTGCGGGGATTGCCCGCACCCAGCAATCATGCCAGCTTCAGGTTTCAGGAGTTCTCATTCCAGGAGCTCCAGACGCCACATCCCGCGCGGCGGGCGGGCATCGCGGTGGGGCACCTCATTGGATGAAGGCTGCTGGGAACGCGTCGATTACCTCACGGACCCTGCGTCGCTGGGGGGCTAGAATCCTTCAGGGGATGTCATGCCGCACGCCGAGTCAACGGCATGCGATCGATCACTCGTCAACGGGAATGACTCAACGCGCATGAGCCGTTCGGAGCCCATTCATCTGATCATTGCCGACCCCTCCGACAACAGCGCGGAGGAGATCGTCAGCGAGTTGCGCAATGACGGCCATGCCACCCGGGCACAGCATGTCGCCAGCCTCGAACAGCTCGATGCCCTGCTGCACGGGCAGCGCTGGGATCTGCTGCTGTGTCGCCGAGACGGCGAAGCCGGTTACCAGCCCGAGGACATGATCGCCCGAGTCAGGCAGCAGGAACTCGACTGCGCGATCATTCTGATCGAGGACAGCCTCGACCCCGAACGGCTGACCAGCGGCCTGAAGGCCGGCGCCACCGATGTCATCCTCGAGGGTCAGGACGAGCGCCTGCTGCTGGTGGTCCGCCGCGAACTCGCCAACGTGGCCGAGCGCCGCAGGCGCCACCATGCCGAACTGGCCATGAGCGAGTCCGAGCGTCGCAATCAGCTGCTGCTCGACAGTTCCCGCTCTGCCATCGCCTATGTGCACGAAGGTATGCACATCTACGTCAATCGCGCTTACGTCGAGCTGTTCGGCTACGCCGACCAGGACGAGTTATCCGCCATTCCGCTGCTGGACATGATCGGTGCCGAGCATCAGGCCATGTTCAAGCAGAAGCTGAAGGAATTCGCTGCCCAGGCATCTACAGAGGCTTTTCCGATCAGTGGCCTGCGCCAGGACGGCAGCAGTTTCGAAGGCAAAATGGCGTTGACCATGGCCGCCTTCGACGGTGAGCCCTGCATGCAGGTGCTCATCCTCCACGATGAGCCCACGACCAGCAGCGAGGAAATCCAGCAGATCAGGTCCCAGGACCCGACCACCGGCCTGCTCAATCGGCCCTTCTTTCTCGAACGCCTCGAAGTGGCCGTGGAAGACGCACGAGCTCTGCGTCAAAACGGCGGGCTGATGATGCTGCAGATCGACGACTTTGCCGGCATGCGCGAGCAGGCCGGGCTGACGGGTACGGATGCAGTGCTCCGGGAGGCGGCGCAGGTCCTTGCCGACATCGCCGCAGACAACACCATCCTGGCACGCCTGAGCGACGATACCTTCAGCGCCATCGTGCGTGACTGCGGCCGCGAAGAACTGAAACAACTCGCCGACCGCTATCGTTCGGCTGTGGAGGAGCACCTCTTCTCCGCCGACAACAGGACCATTCGCCTTACCCTCAGCGTCGGCATGACGCTGCTAGGGCGGCGTTCCGAAAGCGCCCAGGAAGCCCTGACCCAGGCCAGCCGGGCCACCAGCCACGTGCGTGAGATCAGCAAGCACGGCAACGGAAGCTATCTGTTCAATCCGGCGGACTTCACCACCGACCGCGGCAGCCCGGTGGACACGGGCGATGAGCACGCCCGGGAGATCCTCAATCTGCTGTCTGAAGGCATCAAGAGCAACTCCCTGGTCCTGCTCTATCAGCCCATTATCAGCCTGCACGGCGAAGAACGGGAACACTACGAGGTCTACCTGCGGCTACCCGGTGGCAAAGGCAACCTGCTGACGCCGGACCAGTTCATTCATCTCGCGGAACAGGCCGGTATGGGCGGGCGCCTCGACCGCTGGGTGGTGCTGCAGTCGGTTCGCAGCCTCGCTGCCCGCTGCCGCGAAGGACGGGATGCCCGCCTCACCGTCAATCTCACGCACAACGCCTTCACTGACGAAAGCTTCCTGCCCTGGCTCAAGGTGGCGCTGAAGGCCGCCAAGCTGCCGCGGGAAGCCCTGGTGCTGCAATTCACCGAGATCGCCGCCACCACCTACCTGAAACAGGCGAAGGCCTTCAGCGAAACGCTTGCCAAACTCGAATGCGTCGTCAGCCTTTCCCGCTTCGGCGGCTCGGCGAATCCGTTCGGCACGCTTCGCCATCTCGAGGTCGCCTACGTGAAGCTCGACGGCGCGCTGATCAGTCAGATCACCGGTGATGCAGCCAGCCGCAGAAAGTTTGCCGCCATGATCAAGCAGCTGGAGCAGAGCGGTTATCGGTCGGTGGTGCCCATGGTGTCCGATGCGCAGATCCTCGCCCAACTGTTCCAGGCCGGCGCCAACTACGTGCAGGGCTATTACTTCGCCGAACCGGGTACGGAGATGGACTACGAGTTTCAATCCGACCTGTGAGCACGCTCTGTCAAGTCGGCAGGGGCGTGGGCGAGATCGTCGTCCGTGAACCCGAGCAGATAGAGTATGGCGTCGAGACCGAGTTCCGACAGCGATTGCTCTGCCGATTCCCGAACCAGCGGCTTGGCCCGAAAGGCGATCCCAAGCCCGGCGATGGCCAGCATCGGAAGATCATTGGCGCCGTCGCCCACCGCAATCACCTGATCGAGGGTGATGCGCTCGGCGGCTGCGATTTCACGCAGCAAGGCGGCTTTGCGCCGGCCGTCCACCACCTCGCCGATCACCCTACCTGTGACCCGGCCGCCAACGATCTCGAGTTCGTTGGCATGGACATAGTCGATTCCCAGGCGCTCCTGCAGGCGGCGCCCGAAGTACTGGAATCCACCGGAGAGAATGGCAGTCTTGTAGCCCAATCGCTTCAGGCTGGCGACCAGACGCTCAGCACCTTCGGTAATCGGCAGCGCGTCGGCGACAGCAGCCAGGACTTTTGCGTCGAGGCCTTCGAGCAACTTCACGCGGCGGCGAAAGCTCTCCGTGAAATCCAGCTCGCCGCGCATGGCGCGCTCCGTGATCGACGCCACCTCGTCACCGACGCCCGCATGGCGCGCCAGTTCATCGATGACTTCGGTCTCGATCAGGGTCGAGTCCATGTCGAAGCAGATCAGGCGGCGATTGCGGCGATAGACGTTGTCGAGCTGAAACGCGATGTCGATACCGAGCTCCGCGGACGCGGCCAGAAATTCCGCCCGAATCGCCTGCTGATTCGAGAGGTCACCTCGCAGCGCAAGCTCTACGCTGGAACGTGCCCGCTCCGGCTCCAAGTCTTCGATCAGCCCTCCCGACAGCCGTCGCATGCCGTCGATGCGCAGGCCGTGGCGGGCCACGATGGCTGTGACCCGCGCGAGGTCCTTTGCCGTCAGGCGTCGTGCCAACAGGGTGACGATGTAGCGATCGCGAAGCTGACGCGCGGCCCACTCCTGCCAGCGCTCCTCGGCCATCGGTTCACAGCGGACGCTCAAGCCGAGTTCATGGGCACGGAACAGCACGTCCTTGAGGATGGGGGCGCTGTCGGCAGCTGCGGGCAGCGCCACCACCACCCCGAGCACCGACTGCTCGTGAATCACTGCCAGACCGACGTCACGGATCTCCACCGGGTGGGGAGCGAGCACCGCCATGAAGGCCGCGGCCAGCTCAGACCGCTCAGCACCGGTCACGGATATGAGGAGGAGATCCTGATTCAACGGACAGCACCTCCCGATCGGTCCTCGCGCCAACGCGCTGATGGCGTCGACCGATACCGGGACACGCAACCCGCGCAGGCTAGAATGGCGCTGACCGACCAGCAATCGTTGCAGCTCACGGGAGTCCATCCAGTTGCCAGTACCAAGCGCTTCCCCTTCCAGGGCACGATCCACCATCCCGCCGCGTGAGCCGCTTTGGCTCAGTGCAGTGCTCATCGCCATCGTTCTCGGTGTCTTGCCGGTAACGTTCGCGGCGCTCGCACTCAGCACCCAGAGCAACGCGGCGGCAAGCGCGCGCTATGGTAGCACCATCGCCGACCGGCTCGCTGCGAGCGCAGTCGATCCGCTGCTCGCAGATGATCTCATCGGTTTGAGCCTGCTGGTCAGGGAGTACAAGGCGCTCGACGACGTCGCCACAGCGGCTGTTTACAGTGCGGAGCGCCGCCTTCTTGCGGCCGCGGACGGCACCGCCACCAGCCCCGCGCGGCTGGAGCAGGAACCTTTGGCCGGCAGTCACATCCAGGCCATTCGCCTTGATGAAAGTGTCGCCGGTTACGCGAGGATCGCCCTGCGGCCACCACCTGCCCACGCGGGCCAGCCCGGAGTGCTCCTGGCAGCCCTGGCCGCCATGGTGCTGCTCACAGCCGCTGGTGTCCGGCTCGGCGGCCGCCTCGATCTCAGACTTCGTCACCTGCGCGAGGAAGTCGAGGAGCTCACCGGACAACAGGCCTCGTCGCGCGGCCACCTCGCCGCCCTGCTCGAACTCGGCAGCAGCATCACAACCGAACGCGAGACGGAGCCTGTGTCCAACGCACTGCGCGAGCGGCAGCTCTACGTTCTCATCGTCAACCTGTTCAACCAGATTTCGCTGCCGGCCTCCGCACGCCACGATGTGCTCGACCAGTGCGAAGCGGCGTTGGAACAGGTGTGCAGACTCTATGGCGGCCGCCAGGAGGGACTGCCGCGGACTGGCATCCTGGTCACCCTCGACGCTCTGAGCGACAGCGGCGATCACGCCTTTCATGCGATCTGTGCGGCTCTGCTGGCCCAGCGTGTGTTCGCCAATCTGAACGCCGAACGGGTACGCGCGGGAGAGGTGCAGCTTGCCCTGCGCATCGGCCTGGAGCGGGTTTCCGAAGACGAGAGCAACAGCCCACCGGAGGTCATGGCCCAGGCCTTCCCGGACAGTGTATCCCGCGGTATCACGCTCAGCGCACTGGCGAGGAATGAGGCCATCGCCATCGGCGACGGCGTCCTCAAGGCCTGCAGCGATCCCGAGCGTCTGATTCGCGAACCTCTCCAGTCCGCCGCCCTGCGGGCCTTGGGCGGCAGCGGACACGCCTGGCTGATCCGCGACCTCGCTCCGGGTTATCGCGGCCTGCTGGAACGCCAGGCTCAGCTGCTGCTGGGCTCCAAGTAGCAGTCGGAACTTGGCAGCGCCCCTCCCTTGCGGGAGCGTCCTGATCGCGCAGCGATTGGACCGATGGCGAAGCGCTCCGCCGGAGCTGACGACACTGC
>JAFIFL010000199.1 GCA_020832055.1 Gammaproteobacteria bacterium | reverse complement strand
TCACCACCCCAGCACCAGCACATCCACCAGCGCCGAAATGGCTACCAGCAGCAGCAAAACCGCACCGATGGCGCCAAGCAGGCGCCAGGGGTGGAACTGCTTTTCGGGTCCCCGAACGGGTCCCCGAATGGGTTCTTGGCTCGTCGGGTTCTGGCTCGGGTCTTCGGGGTGTCGGCCCTGCATGGCGTCCTCGGTCTTCCGGTGATCGGTAGGGTGGTGCTCAGCTGCGCATGCGCAGCGACAGATCCATGGCCCTGACGTGTTTGGTGAGCGCACCGATGGATACGTAGTCTACCCCGGTGTCGGCGATGGCGCCGAGGCGGTCACCGTCGATGCTGCCGGATGCCTCCAGCAGGGCCCGGCCGGCCACCCGGGCCACGGCCGCGCGCATGCTGTCGAGGTCGAACTCGTCGAGCATGATGATGTCGGCGCCGGCGGCCAGGGCCGCATCGAGTTCCTCGACGTTTTCCACCTCCACTTCCACCCTGCGGTCCGGTGCCTGCCTGCGCGCGGCGTCCACCGCCGCAGCGATGGAGCCGGCGGCGGCAATGTGGTTCTCCTTGATCAGGAAGGCGTCGAACAGGCCCATGCGGTGGTTGTAGCAGCCGCCGCAGCGCACTGCGTATTTCTGGGCTTCGCGCAGGCCCGGAAGGGTCTTGCGGGTGTCGAGCAGCTTGAGCTTCGCACCGGTCGCGATGCGGTCGGCGTACTGCCTGGCCGTGGTGGCCGTGCCCGACAGCAATTGCATGAAGTTCAGGGCCGTCCGCTCGCCGGTGAGGATGGTCCGGGCCGAGCCTACCAGGGTCAGCAGCCGCTGGCCCGCCTCGACCCGGTCGCCGTCGTCGACCTGCCAGTCCAGTTTCAGGTCGGGGTCGAGGGCCGCGAAGGTGGCGTCGACCCAGGGTCGGCCGCAGAACACGCCGTCCTCCCGGGTGATGACATCCGCCGTGCCGCGGGTGGACGCAGGGATCAGCAGCGCGGTGAGGTCGCCGTCACCCACATCCTCCTGCAGGGCGGCCTGAACGTCGGCCTCGACGGCGGCGTCGGCGAGTGGATGTTCGAACATGGCGCTCGGTCTCCTCTGGGCGTGCAGGCGCGCATCCTGCCCTGCTTGCAGGCCGCATGATAGGCTCTCGGCGGCGTTTTGTTGCCCCTGGGCGTGGCAGTCGGGTGGGATGGTCGTTGACGGCAGCGAGGATGAGGGCATGACGGTCACGGGCCGCTGGCAAGTGGTCGAGCATCGGCTGGCGGGGGCGCGCCGCTGCGAGTCCCCGAATCAGGACGAGCGCCCGGACGCAACGGTGCCGGAACTCATCGTCATTCACGGCATCAGTCTGCCTCCCGGGCAGTTCGGCACCGGTCTCGTCGACGATCTGTTCTGCAACCGGATCAACCCGGACCGGACCCCTGAACTGGCGGAACTCTGTGACTTCAGGGTGTCGTCCCACCTGCTCATCGATCGTGGCGGGGCGGTCACCCAGTATGTGGCCTTCGACCGCCGCGCCTGGCATGCGGGCGTGTCCCGCTGGCGTGGCCGTGAGCGCTGCAATGACTTCGCCATCGGTATCGAGCTCGAAGGGACCGACGTGACGCCCTATACCGAAGCCCAGTACCAGAGCCTGACCGCAG
The DNA here is from genome assembly GCA_020832055.1 of Gammaproteobacteria bacterium. Classification (GTDB taxonomy): domain Bacteria; phylum Pseudomonadota; class Gammaproteobacteria; order Pseudomonadales; family Azotimanducaceae; genus SLTB01. The sequence continues at coordinate 6,494 of JAFIFL010000199.1, read as the reverse complement.
TGATCCGCGCGCTGTGGGCGGCCTATCCGGGTCTGGATACCGATGCCGTGGTCGGCCATTGCGACATCGCGCCCGAGCGCAAGACGGATCCCGGCCCGGCCTTCGACTGGGCGCGGCTGCAGCGGGGGCTGTGTGCATGACGCGCCGCATGCTGCTGCTTGTCATCGCCGTGTTCGCCTCCTTCGTCGAAGCTGCCGCCATTGAGGATGGCTGGGGCCGTGACGTACTCATCGAGGGTCGTCCGGAGCGGGTCGCGGCACTGGCTCCCCATCTGGTGGAGAACCTGTTCGCGATTGGCGTGGGCGACCGCGTCGTGGCTGCGGTGTCCTTCACCGATTATCCGCCCGACGCAAGGCTAGTGCCCCGCGTGGGGGATGCCTTCGCCCTGTCCTGGGAGTCGCTGACCGCACAGCGGCCGGATCTGATTCTGGCCTGGGGCGGTTCGCTGACGCCCGAGCGGCTGTCCCGTCTGGAGGGGTTGGGGGTACCGGTCTACGTCTCCGAGCCCCGTTCCCTGGCGGACGTGGAGCGGGAGCTGCGGGGGCTGGCGCAGGCCCTGGAGGGCGATGTGGGCGTCGCGGATGCCTTCAGGGATCGTCTGGCCGCGCTGGGTTTCGGGCAACAGGAACGGCCGCTTCAGGTCCTGCCTTTGATTTCCGGATCGCCGCTGCTGACCCTGTCACGGGACCACTTCGTCGACGACCTGCTCTCCCGCTGTCAGGCGGTGAATCCCTTTGCCAAGGCCGTGGGTCCCGTGGTGCGCCTGTCCGCTGAACGGCTGCTGCGCAGTGAACTGGACCTCATTCTCAATCTCAGCAGCGCGCCGTTGCCCGACAGCCTGCACCTGCCGCGCGGAGTGCGGGTGGCGGATCTCGATCCGGACCTGTTCGTCCGGCCCGGTCCCCGGGTCATCGAGGGCGCTGAGGCCTTGTGCGGACTGCTGCAGGAACTGCGTTGATGCACCTCGGTGTAGATGTTGGGGGCACCAAGATCGAGGCCGTGGTGCTGGCGGAGGATGGCACGCAGCGGTTCCGTGAGCGCATCGTTGCGCCGCAGGGCGAGTACAGCGCCACCCTCGCGGCACTGGCCGGTCTGCATGATCGCGCCGAAGCGGCCTGCGGAGGCGTCGACAGTGTCGGCATCGGGACCCCGGGTTCGGTCATCCCCGAAACCGGGCTGATGAAGAACTGCAATTCCACCTGGCTCAACGGTCAGCCGCTGCCCCAGGATCTGGCGGATCGCCTGGACCGGGCTGTGGTGGTGGCCAACGATGCGGACTGCTTCGCCCTGTCCGAGGCCAGCGACGGCGCTGGCGCTGGCGGGCGTGTGGTGTTCGGGGTCATTCTCGGCACCGGTGTCGGTGGTGGCGTGGTGATCGATGGGCGGCTGCTCGCCGGTCCCAACGGCATTGCCGGAGAGTGGGGGCACAACCCTCTGCCGTCGCTGGCCGCAGCCCCTGCCGAGGTGCTGGAGCGGCATTCGGTGCTGCCCGGACGTCATTGCTACTGCGGCCGCGCGGATTGTGTCGAGACCTGGCTCAGTGGTCCGGGTCTGCTGCGCACTGCGCAGAGTTTGGGCTGTGAGGTGGCGAGCACGGAAGCCGTCGTCGCGGCGGCAGTAGAAGGCGACGTGGCCGCTGTGGCGGCACTGGAGTTGCACCAATGGCAGCTCGCGGCGGCCCTCTCGGGTGTCATCAACGTCCTCGATCCGCATGTCATCGTGCTCGGCGGCGGCCTATCCCAGGTCGGCTTGCTTTATGATGGTGTCATTGCGCGCTGGGACCGGTTCGTCTTCAGCGACCGGGTCCGCACCCGGTTGGTGCCGCCTCGTTACGGTGATGCCAGCGGCGTGCGCGGTGCGGCCTGGCTCGGCCGGCGCAGCGACGGGTGACGATGCCGGTCGCGATGGCCGTGGTTGAAGCGCCGCGATCGCAGGGCTGAACATTCAATGCACGAATGGGAATGAATCTGGGCAGGAGTCAGTTGCATGGCGTTTCCGAGAGGAGTGGAGGATCAGGATCCGGTCGAGACCCGCGAGTGGCTCGATGCCCTCGAATCGGTCCTGGAGTTCCAGGGTGTCGATCGTGCCAACCTGCTGCTCGAGCGTCTCTCGGCACGGATGACGGAAACCGGTGCGCGGCTGCCCTACACCATCACGACGCCCTATCGGAACACGATCCCGCCCACCCGCGAGGCGCGCATGCCCGGCGATTTGTTCATGGAACGCCGCATCCGCTCGCTGATCCGCTGGAACGCCATGGCCATGGTCATGCGCGCGAACCAGGAAGATCCCGGCATCGGTGGTCACATCGCCAGTTTTGCCTCGTCGGCGACCCTCTATGACGTCGGTTTCAACTACTTTTTCAGGGGGCCGAACGAGCAGCATTCGGGTGATCTGGTCTACATCCAGGGCCACTGCGCTCCGGGGATCTACGCCCGCAGTTATCTGGAAGGGCGTTTCAGCGAAGCCCAGCTCGACAACTTTCGCCAGGAGGTGGACGGTCAGGGTCTGTCGTCCTATCCGCATCCCTGGTTGATGCCCGACTACTGGCAGTTCCCCACCGTGTCCATGGGCCTCGGACCGATCATGGCGATCTATCAGGCCCACATCATGAAGTACCTGGACGCGCGGGGTCTGGTGCCGAAGCATGACCGCAAGGTCTGGGCGTTCCTGGGTGACGGCGAGTGCGACGAGCCCGAGTCGTTGGGTGCGATCTCCTTAGCCGGTCGCGAGGGGCTGGACAATCTGGTGTTCGTGATCAACTGCAACTTACAGCGCCTCGACGGGCCGGTGCGTGGTAACGGCAAGATCATCCAGGAGCTCGAAGGCGTGTTCCGGGGAGCCGGCTGGAACGTCGTCAAGGTGATCTGGGGCCGGCACTGGGATCCCCTGTTCGAGAGTGACGATCAGGGCAAGCTGCTGCAGCGCATGAACGAGACCGTGGACGGGGAGTACCAGAACTACAAGGCCCGGGGCGGCGCCTACACCCGGGAACACTTCTTCGGCACCGACGCCGATCTGCTGAAGATGGTGGAGCACCTCTCCGACGACGACATCATGCGGCTCAATCGCGGCGGCCACGACCCCTACAAGGTCTATGCGGCCTACCATGCGGCCGTGAATCACAGCGGTGAGCCGACGGTGATCCTGGCCCATACCGTGAAGGGCTACGGCATGGGGGATTCGGCGGAGAGCGAGAACACGGCCCACCAGGCCAAGAAGCTCGATCTGGACGATCTCAAGCACTTCCGCGATCGCTTCGACATTCCCCTGACCAACGAACAGCTCGAACAGGTGCCGTACTACCGGCCGGATTCGGAGAGTCCGGAAATGGTCTACATGCGGCGTCAGCGCGAATCCCTCGGCGGCGAGTTGCCGCAGCGGCGGCGGCAGGGCGGGGAGCTTGCGATTCCCGATCTCGAGCGGTTCGACAACGTGCTCAAGGGTTCCGGTGAACGCGAGATTTCCACCACCATGGCCTTCGTGCGCATCCTCAGCACGCTGTTGCGGGACAAGGGGCTCAAGGACCGGATCGTACCGATCATTCCCGACGAGGCACGCACCTTCGGCATGGAGGGGCTGTTCCGCCAGCTCGGCATCTACTCTTCGGCAGGCCAGCTCTACGAACCGGTAGACTCCGGCGGTATCGCGCCCTACAAGGAAACCGCGGACGGACAGGTCCTCGAGGAAGGCATCAACGAGGCTGGCTCCATGTCGGCCTGGATCGCCGCTGCCACCTCCTACAGTTCCAACGATTTCACGCTGGTGCCGTTCTACATTTTCTATTCGATGTTCGGCTTCCAGCGCATCGGCGATCTGGCCTGGGCTGCCGGGGACATCCAGGCCCGCGGCTTCCTGCTCGGCGGGACAGCAGGCAGAACCACGCTCAACGGTGAAGGCCTGCAGCACCAGGACGGCCACAGTCATCTGCTGGCGGCCACCATTCCCAACTGCATTGCCTACGATCCCACCTACGCCTATGAGCTCGCGGTGATCATCCACGAGGGCATGCGGCGGATGTACGTGGAGCAGCAGGACGTCTTCTACTACATCACCGTGATGAACGAGAACTACCTGCAGCCGGAAATGCCGGCCAACAGCCGTGAAGGCATCATCCGCGGCATGTACCGGCTCGAAGCGGATTCCGGGACCCCTCGGGGCGGCTCCAAGGCCGTGCAGCTGCTCGGGTCGGGCACCATCCTGCTCGAGGTGCGGGCGGCGGCGGACATTCTGCGCGAGGACTACGGGGTCGCCGTCGACGTCTGGAGCGTGACCAGCTTCAACGAGCTGCGCCGTGACGGTCTGGCCGTGGAACGCTGGAATCTGCTGCATCCCGAGGAAGAGCCCCGGCAGTCGTGGGTGGCCCAATGCCTCGGCGAGGTGGAGGCTCCGGTCATTGCCGCCACGGACTACATGAAGGCGTTTGCGGATCAGGTCCGCGAGTGGGTGCCCCACCCCTATCGGGTGCTCGGCACGGACGGCTACGGCCGCAGCGATACCCGGGAAAAGCTGCGCCACTTCTTCGAGGTGGATCGACGCTTCATCACCGTGGCGGCCTTGAAGTCACTGGCAGACCGCCAGATCATCCCGGCCACCGACGTCAGTGCCGCCATGGCCCGCTTTGGTATCGATCCGGAAAAGCCGGATCCGGTCACCGTCTGATCAAGGAGCCCGTCCCAAGATGAGCATCGAGAAGGTCCGCATTCCCGATATCGGTGATGTCTCCGAAGTGGAAGTGATCGAACTGTGTGTCGCCGAGGGGGATTCCATTGCCGTCGACGATGCCCTGCTGGTGATCGAATCCGACAAGGCCTCCATGGAAGTGCCATCGACCCGCGCCGGGAAGGTGGTGCGCCTCACCGTGGCCGTGGGTGACACCTGCGCCGAGGGTGATGTCATCGCCGAGATCGAGGTGGACAGCGACGACGCCGAGGCGGATTCGAGCGAGGCCTCCGGGAAGCGGTCCGATGGGAAGTCCTCGGGTCAGGATGAGTCCGAATCGGCACAGGAAGGCGCGGACGAGCACGGATCAGGCGACGAAGCAGCAGACGACGAAGCAGACGATTCCGGGTCTTCCGGGACCACGACCACCGAAACCATCGAAGTGCGCGTGCCCGATGTGGGTGACGCCGACGAAGTCGTGGTGGTGGAAGTCATGGTGGCCGTCGGTGACGAGGTCGAGGCGGAAGCCGGGCTGGTGGCCCTCGAATCCGACAAGGCCACCATGGAGATCCCCGCGCCGAAGTCCGGCAAGGTGGTGTCGGTGGAGGTGAAGGAGGGCGACACCGTGGGCGAAGGCACCCTCATCGTCCGCCTGGAAGTGGCTGGTACGAAGGCATCGGGTGCTGTCGCCGGCAAGGCGAAGCGCTCGGATGGGGAGGCTCGAAAGGACGAACCCCGGCAGGACGAATCGGCAAGTGAGGACGATCAAGCCGACAAAGCTGGCCGCAAGCCTTCGAAGCCTCAGGAGCGTCAGTCGGTGGGCGCGCAGGGCGCTGAAACGGGCCGCTCGGGTGCGCGGGTCTATGCCGGCCCGGCGGTGCGACGCCTGGCGCGGGAACTCGGTGTCGAGCTTGGCGAGGTCAAGGGCTCCGGCGCCAAAGGGCGGATTCTCAAGGAAGACGTGCACGCCTTCGTCAAGGCGCGCATGCAGGCCCCGGCAGGCACCATGGCGGGCGGTGGGATTCCGCCCATTCCCGAGGTGGACTTCTCCCGCTTCGGTGACATCGAGACCGAGCCACTGTCGCGCATCATGAAGTCGGGGGCGACCAATCTGCATCGGTCCTGGCTCAACCTGCCCCACGTCACCCAGCATGACGAAGCGGACGTGACGGATCTGGAGGTCATGCGCAGGGAGCTCAAGGCGGAGGCCGAAAAGTCAGGCGTCAAGCTGACACCGCTGCCCTTCATCATGAAGGCGGTGCAGGCTGCCCTGGTGCAGTTTCCCCGTTTCAACGGCTCGTTCGCTGGCGACGGCGAGAACTACGTCCTCAAACAGTACTTCCACATCGGCTTTGCCGTGGATACGCCGGAAGGACTGCTCGTCCCGGTCATCCGCGATGTGGACCGCAAGGGCATCTACGCGCTGTCTGCGGAGATTGCCGACTTGTCCGAGCGGGCGCGCAACCTGAAGCTCAAGCCCGATGAGATGCGCGGTGGCTGCATGAGTATTTCGAGTCTCGGAAATATCGGCGGTACGGGCTTCACACCCATCGTCAACGCCCCTGAAGTGGCCATCCTCGGCGTCTCGCGCCTGACCCGAAAGCCGGTTTGGCAGCACGACGCCTTCGTACCCCGGGACATGCTGCCGCTGTCCCTGTCCTACGATCATCGCGCCATCAACGGCGCCGAAGCGGGCCGCTTCATGACCTGGCTGTGCCAGGCCCTCGGCGACATCAGGCGACTGTTGCTGTAAGCGCAGCAGTCAGCCTCGACACAACGCCACGAGATCGGCCCAATCGCTGCGCGATTAGGGCCTTCCCACAATGGGGGGG
>JAFIFL010000198.1 GCA_020832055.1 Gammaproteobacteria bacterium | reverse complement strand
GAGCGCTATTTCGCGCAGCGAAATGCGCCGATCTGGAGGCGTTGAACGAAGGCAGTGGCGTCAGCTTCGGCAGAGCGCTTCGCGATCGGCCCAATCGCTGTGCGATTAGGGCCTTCCCACAGAGTGGCGCTTTGCTGGCACGACTACCACCTGTATTCGAGCGTCCAGGGAGACGGCGGAGCGGGCCGGGCGGTGAGGACCTCGATTTCGGCCAGGAAGGCGGCGCGCCGCATGGAGCGGGCGCCGAGGGAGGCCAGATGGGGATTGTGAAGCTGGCAGTCCAGCAGCGGCATGTCCCAGGCCTGCATCTGGCCGAGCAGGTGCACCATGGCCAGTTTGGAGCCGCCGCTGGACTGGCTGAACATGGATTCGCCGAAGAAGCAGCCGCCGATGGCGACGCCGTAAATGCCGCCGGCGAGCTCATCCTCGATCCAGACTTCCACCGAGTGGGCCAGACCGAGTTCATGCAGCCGGCCGTAGGCAAAGGCCATCTCGGGCGTGATCCAGGTGCCGTCGCTGTCTGCCCGGGGTGCGGCGCAGCCCGCCACCACGGCATCGAAGGCCTGATCCATGGTCACCGTGTAGTCGCGTCGGTTCAGGCGCCGCCGCAGCGAGCGGCTGATGTGCAGGGTTTCGGGCCGCAGTACGGTGCGGGGGTCGGGTGACCACCAGAGGATGGGCGAGCCTGCCTCGTACCAGGGAAAGATGCCCCGGCGGTAGGCCAGTTCGAGTCGTGCGGGAGACAGATCGCCGCCGGCGCAGAGCAGCCCCGGCGGATCCCGCAGGGCCTGCTCCGGTGGCGGGAACGCCAAGCGTCCGGCGGGCAGCCAAGGCAGCACGCTCATGATGCGTCAGCGCCCTCCAGCCGCGATTCAGCCGGCAGCCCGGGTGGCGCTGCTGCCTGCGTCCTGGTCACCCCGGGCGAGGGCATCCAGATATTTCTCGGCATCGAGGGCGGCCATGCAGCCGAATCCAGCCGAGGTGATGGCCTGCCGGTAGACGTGGTCGGCGACGTCGCCGGCAGCGAACACGCCCGGAATGCTGGTGGCGGTGGCGTTACCGTCGAGGCCGCTGTGGGTGATGATGTAGCCGCCGCGCATGTCCAGCTGGCCGTCGAAGATGCCCGTATTGGGCGTATGACCGATGGCGATGAAGACGCCATCCACGGTCAGGTCCTTCAGGCCGCTGCCATCGGTGGCGGCCACCCTGGCTCCGGTGACGCCGGAACTGTCGCCGAGGACCTCCTCGAGGGTGTGGTTCCAGACCAGTTCCACCTTGCCGGCGTCCGCCCGGTCGAACAGTCGATCCTGGAGAATTTTCTCCGAGCGCAGGCTGTCTCGCCGATGCACCAGATAGACCTTGCTGGCCAGATTCGTCAGATACAGCGCTTCCTCCACGGCGGTGTTGCCGCCGCCGATGACCGCCACCGGCTTGTCCCGGTAGAAGAAGCCGTCGCAGGTGGCGCAGGCAGACACGCCACGGCCCTTGAACGCCTCCTCGGACGGCAGGCCCAGGTAGCGTGCGGAAGCCCCGGTGGCGATGATCAGGGCGTCGCAGGTGTACACCCCGGCATCGCCGGTGAGACGAAACGGGCGACTGTCGAGATCGGCGGTATGGATGTGATCGAAGATGGTCTCGGTGGCGAAGCGCTCGGCATGGGCCTGCATGTCCTGCATCAGCGCCGGACCCTGCAGCCCCTCGGCACCCGCCGGCCAGTTCTCGACGTCGGTGGTGGTGGTCAGCTGTCCGCCGGCCTCCAGGCCGGTGATCACCGTCGGTTCGAGATTGGCGCGGGCCGCATAAATGGCTGCCGTCCAGCCGGCAGGGCCGGAGCCCAAGATCAGCAGGCGGCGATGACGGACCTCGCTCATGCGCTCGCTCCCTTCGCCGGCGCCGTGGCGCCAGCGGCCACCAGGGCGTCGATGAAGGGGGCGCCATGGCGGTGGGTGGAGATCATGGTCGCCAGGGTTTCACCGTGCTCATTGACGGCGTCGAGGTTGCGGCCGGCGGCGACGAACATGCGCAGGAAACGCCGGAAGTCGCCTTCGCGCATGGACTGGTAGGCCTGCCAGAGAACGAAGAAGTCGGCATCGAGATCCTCCTCGTGGCACCTCCGGTGCAGGAAGCTCTCGACGCGGGCGTCATCCCAGACTTCATCGATGATCTGTTGCTTGTCAGGGCGGCTCGCCATGGGGTTCTCGCTGGATGGGAATGAAGGCGGGCATGATACCCGTTTCGCCGGGGTGGACAAATCAGCGCGCCATGATGGCCGGCAAGGCGTGATTCCCCCTTGAAGTGTGATCTGTAACAGACTGATTTGAAATGAAGAAATGGCGGCGGGTTCCGAATGGGCGTAGACTCGTGACAGTTTCTCGATGAGGGTAGGCCGTTGCCACAAAGAGGTGGGGCAAGCGCAGCGCGGGGGCGCAGGGATGAGGCCGTGGTCAGCAGTGGCGATGGCCGACTGCTGACCCACGTCCGCCATGGCCTGCGCGAGGCGAGTCTGATCCTGGCTCTGGCCATTGCGGCCTGGCTGCTGCTGGCCCTGGCGTCCTTCGCTCCGGAGGATCCTGGCTTCTCCCATACCGGCAGCCGGGAAGGGGTCGCGAATCTGGCCGGCGCCACCGGCGCCTGGGTCGCTGATGTGCTCTACACCCTGGTGGGCTGGTTCGCCTTTCTGCTGCCGGTGGCCTTCGCGCTGCTGGCGCTGCGGATGTTCTGGACCCGGCGCATGCCGGTCATGGTGGACCGGCTCACCCTCGGGCTGCGGCTGTTCGGCTTCGTCCTGACCCTGACCAGCGGCTGCGTGCTGGTGGACCTGCACGTGGTGTCCGGGACTTTGGCACTGCCTTCCGGCTCGGGCGGGATACTCGGCTGGTGGCTGGCCGAAGGCATCCACGCCACCTTCGGAGTCACCGGAGGCACGTTACTGACCCTGGCCGTGTTTCTCCTGGGCATCACGCTGTTCACGGGCCTGTCGTGGTTTGCGCTGTCGGAAGCACTCGGGCGTGCCGTGGTGTCGGCGGTGACGGGATTGCACGCCCGGCTGCAGGGCTTCCTGGCTGCGCGCAAGGAGCGGGCCGCGGCGCGGGCCGAACTGCTGCGGCGGCGGCAGCGGGTGGAAGTGGAGGTGGAGCGCAAGCAGAGCCGGCCGAAAGTGGCCATTGCCAAGCCCACGGCGAAGATCGAACCGGCTCTGAGGGTGGAGAAGGAAAAGCAGCGCAAGCTCTTCGATACCCCGGTGAAGGGTGAGATGCCGGCCTTCGATCTGCTCGATGCCACCGAGTCCCATGAACGACGCACGGTGTCGGACGCTGCGCTGGAAGCCGTGTCGCGCATGCTGGAACTGAAACTCAAGGATTTCGGCGTCGAGGTGGAAGTGGTCGCGGTCCAGCCGGGACCCGTCATCACCCGCTACGAAATCCAGCCCGCCGCGGGGGTCAAGGTCAGCCGCATCTCGGGCCTCGCCAAGGATCTCGCCCGTTCGCTGGCGGTGATCAGCGTGCGGGTGGTGGAGGTCATTCCGGGCAAATCCACCGTGGGCATCGAGATTCCCAACGAAGATCGCGAGATCGTGCGCCTGCGAGAAGTTCTGGTGTCCAAGGAGTACGACAACGCCAGCTCCCATCTCTCGCTGGTGCTGGGCAAGGACATTTCCGGCAATCCTGTTGTGGTGGACTTGGCGCGCATGCCACACCTGCTGGTGGCCGGTACCACCGGCTCAGGCAAGTCGGTAGGCGTGAACGCCATGCTGCTGTCGCTGCTGTTCAAATCGTCGCCGGAAGACGTGCGGCTGATCCTGGTGGATCCGAAGATGCTGGAGCTCTCGGTCTACGAGGGCATCCCGCACCTGCTGACGCCGGTGGTGACGGACATGAAGCAGGCCGCCTCGGCCCTGCGCTGGTGCGTGGCGGAGATGGAGCGCCGCTATCGGCTGCTGGCGAGCATGGGCGTGCGCAATCTGGCGGGCTACAACCGCAAGGTGAAGGATGCGGAAAAGGCCGGCACGCCACTGAAGGACCCGCTGTGGAAGGTGCCGACCCTGTTCGAAGGCGAGGAGCCGCCCGAGGCCCCGGATTTGCAAACCCTGCCGCAGATCGTCGTGGTGATCGACGAGTTCGCGGACATGATCATGATCGTGGGCAAGAAGGTGGAGGAGCTGATCGCACGCATCGCTCAGAAGGCCAGGGCTGCGGGCATTCACCTCATTCTGGCCACTCAGCGCCCGTCGGTGGATGTGATCACCGGTCTGATCAAGGCCAACATTCCCACCCGGGTCAGTTTCCAGGTGTCCTCGAAGATCGATTCCCGGACCATTCTCGACCAGGGCGGGGCCGAGCAGCTCTTGGGCCACGGCGACATGCTCTACCTGCCGCCGGGCACGGCGGTGCCCATTCGGGTGCATGGTGCCTTCGTCGCTGACGACGAAGTGCATCGCGTGGTGTCTGACTGGTGTCGGCGGGGTGAACCCGACTACCTGCCCGAGGTTCTCGAAGGCCCGGCCGACGGTGACAGCGGCGGCAACGGTGGCAGCGGCGACACCGAGCAGGAGGATCCCCTCTACGACGAGGCGGTGGCCTTCGTGCTCGAATCGCGGCGGGCCTCGATCTCGGCGGTGCAGCGCAAGCTCCGCATCGGCTACAACCGGGCCGCGCGGATGATCGAAGCGATGGAAGCGGCTGGCGTCGTCAGCAGCATGGATACCAACGGCAGCCGGGAAGTACTGGCCCCCGGCCGGGAGGATTGATGGTACGTATTCTGGGCATCGCCCTGTTGTATCTGGTGCTGGGCCTGGCGTCGTTCTCTGACGCCAACGGCGACACCACTGCGGCTGAGCACCTCGCTGCGCGCATGGCGGAGCTCGAGCAGCTCGAGGCGGGGTTCTCCCAGCGGCTGATCGATGGCCGTGGCATGGAGCTGCGGCGGACGCGAGGGCGTCTGTGGGCAGAGCGCCCCGACCGTTTCCGCTGGGAAGTGGAGGCGCCCTTCGCCGAGGTGCTGATCGGTGACGGCGAAACCCTGTGGTTGTGGGATCCGGATCTCGAGCAGGTGACGGTCCGTCCTTACGACGAGCGCCTGCAGGCCACGCCGGCACGGCTGCTGTCCGGCGCCGTGGATGACCTGCTGGAGGCTTTCGACGTCGACCGGTTGGCGGGCAGCGACGGCTCGGAGCGTTTCACGCTCTGGCCGCGGGCCGGGGATGCCCTTTTCGAACGCCTCGAGTTCAAATTCGAGGGTGGTCAGCCACGGTTCCTGGTGATCCACGACAGCCTGGGCCAGCGCACGGACGTGGAGCTGACCGACGTCCGCAACCGATTTGCCGATGACGCCGACCGCTTCCGCTTCGACATTCCCGAGGGCGCCGACGTCATTCGCGAAACGGCTGAATCCGCCCGCGATGACTGAGTCCGACGCGCCGGCGGCACCGCTGGCGGCGCGCCTGCGTCCCGATGCGCTCGGGGACATGGCCGGTCAACAGCACCTGCTCGGGCAGGGCAGACCCCTGGCCGGAATGATCGAGCGCGGCCGCGTCCATTCCATGATTCTCTGGGGGCCGCCGGGAACCGGCAAGACGACCCTCGCCGGCATTCTGGCCGCCGCATCCGGGCAGCGTCTGGTGGCCCTTTCGGCGGTCATGGCCGGGGTGAAGGACGTTCGCGCAGCGGTGGAGCAGGCCCGGCGCGACCGGCAGGAAGGGGTGGGCACCATCCTCTTCATCGACGAGGTCCACCGCTTCAACAAGGCCCAGCAGGATGCCTTTCTGCCCTTCGTCGAGGACGGCACGCTGACCTTCATCGGCGCCACCACTGAGAACCCCTCCTTCGAGGTGCGCTCCGCGCTGCTGTCACGGGCCCGGGTGTTCCGCCTGCGTTCATTGACCACCGAGGATCTCGCAGCGGTTCTCGAACGCGGCCGGCGGCAGCTCGAGGCGGAAGCGGGTGCGCTGGAGGTGGTCCCGGCGGCAGCGGAACAGCTGTTGGCAGCGGCCGATGGCGATGCGCGCCGATTGCTGAACCTGCTGGAACTCGCCGCCGATCTGGCACCGGTCGAGGCCGGGGTGCGCCGGGTGGACAGCGAAGTGCTGGCCGAAGTCACGGCGGGGGATCTGCGTCGCTTCGACAAGGGCGGTGATGTCTTCTACGACCAGATCTCGGCCCTGCACAAGGCTGTGCGCGGATCGTCTCCGGATGCTGCCCTGTACTGGCTGCTGCGCATGCTCGACGGCGGTGCCGATCCTCTGTATGTTGCCCGCCGCGTGGTGCGCATGGCGAGCGAGGACATCGGCAATGCCGATCCCCGGGCGCTGAGTCTGGCGCTGGACGCCTACAACGTGCAGGAGCGTCTCGGCTCGCCGGAAGGCGAACTGGCCCTGGCCCAGGCCGTGGCCTACCTGGCCCTGGCACCGAAGAGCAACGCGGTCTACAGCGCCTACAACGAACTGCTCGCGACGATTCGCGGTGGCGGTTCCACGGAAGTGCCGGTACACCTGCGCAATGCGCCCACCCGTCTGCTGAAGGAAATGGGCCACGGGGCCGAGTACCACTACGCCCACGATTGGCCCGACGCCTATGTGCCCGGTGAGTCGTACCTGCCGGAGGAATTGGCCGAGCAGCGCTTCTATGCGCCGGTGGAGCGGGGCTTCGAGCAGCGTCTGGCGCAGAAACTGAACTGGCTGCGCCAGCAGGACGCAGCCTCGAAGTGGCGGCGTTGGGGTGACCACAAGCAGGACAGACCCGGTGGTGATGACAAGGCTGGGCGGTAGCACGAGGATCCAAGCATGCTCGACCCGAAACTGATTCGCAGTGATCTCGACGCGGTGGCCGCCGGTCTGGCCCGTCGCGGTTTCGAGCTCGACGTACCGCGGTTGCGGGCGCTGGAGGAAAAGCGCAAGGCGCTGCAGGTCACCACGGAGCATCTGAAGGCCGAGCGCAATTCGCGGTCCAAAGCCATCGGCGAACTGATGAAGGCGGGCCAGCGCGAGGACGCCGAAACCGCGAAGGCCGAAGTGGGGCGGCTGAAGGCGGAACTGGATGCTGTGGAGGCGCAGTTCGACGCCGTGGCTGCGGAACTCGAGCGCTATCTCGAAGGTGTGCCCAATCTGCCGGCGACCCAGACCCCCGACGGCCCCGACGAGTCGGCCAACGTGGAACTGCGGCGCTGGGGCACGCCACCGGCCTTCAACTTCGCAGCCCAGGATCATGTGGATCTCGGTGCCGGTCTCGGCGGACTCGATTTCGAAACCGCCACCACCATCACCGGCAGCCGCTTCGTGGTCATGCAGGGTGCCATTGCCGGGCTGCACCGGGCCCTGGCCCAGTACATGCTGGATACGCATACCCGCAAGCATGGCTACACCGAGGTCAACGTCCCGTTCATCGTCAACGGCGCGTCGCTGCGCGGTACCGGGCAGTTGCCGAAGTTCGGCCACGATCAGTTCCGGCTGGAAGGGGATCACGACTACTGGCTGGCGCCCACGGCGGAGGTGCCGGTGACCAACATGGTCCGTGACCAGATACTCGATGCCGACGCGCTGCCGTTGAAGCTCACGGCGCACACCCCCTGCTTTCGCAGCGAAGCGGGCAGCTATGGCAAGGACACCCGGGGCATGATCCGCCAGCACCAGTTCGAAAAGGTGGAACTGGTGCAGGTCGTTCATCCCGATACGTCCTGGGCGGCGCTGGACGAACTGGTGGGGCATGCGGAGGCGATCCTGCAGGGGTTGAACCTGCCTTATCGGGCCATGGACCTCTGCGCCGGTGACATCGGCTTCTCCGCTGCTCGCACCGTCGACTTCGAGGTCTGGCTGCCGGCGCAGAACTGCTATCGGGAAATTTCCTCCTGTTCGAACTTCCTGGATTTCCAGGCCCGGCGCATGCAGGCCCGCTTTCGCAGCCCGGAGCGCAAGGGTACGGAACTGCTGCACACCCTGAACGGTTCGGGTCTGGCGGTCGGCCGGACGCTGGTGGCGGTACTGGAAAACTATCAGCAACGGGATGGTTCGGTGGTGATCCCGTCGGCTCTGCACGGCTATCTGGGCGGGCTGGAAGTCATCGAGCCGCGTTGAGTCCATTGTGCGAAGCTGCACAGCAGCGATCTCGATGACGCTCAGTGGAGGCAGCGACGTCAGCTCCGCTCGAGCGTGTCGAGATCGGCCCAATCGCTGTGCGATTAGGGCCTTCCCACAGTGGGGGGGGCGCTGCCAGCTTGTGGGAGAGCGCTATTTCGCGCAGCGAAATGCGCCGA
>JAFIFL010000197.1 GCA_020832055.1 Gammaproteobacteria bacterium | reverse complement strand
GCGTGCGACGCATTTCGTTCCAGACGAAATGCGCCCACAAGCTGGCAGCGCCCCCAACTTGTGGGAAGGCCCTAATCGCGCAGCGATTGGGCCGATCTGAAGACGCTGTGCCGAAGCTGACGTCGTTGCCTTCGCTGCATGTCATGCCGATCGGCGCATTTCGCTGCGCGAAATAGCGCTCTCCCACAAGTTGGCGTGTCAGCAGAAGCTTGCGCTCAGCTCACCGCCCGCAGCAGTCCTGACACGACCCGTTCGAGGTGCTGCAGCGAGTTGCAGACGTTGGCCTGATGCACGTGGGCCTGATAGCGGTGCATTTCCGAATCGCCGGAGCCCCAGGACCGTACCGGTTCCGGATTGAGCCAGATCACGCGCTTGCTGCGATCGCGGAAGCCGCGCAGCAGTTCGGTCTGGGCCTGTCCATAGTTGTTGCGGGCGTCACCTAAGATGATCAGCGTCGAGCGGTGGTCGAGAGCGCGGCCGGCCAGCCGTTCGAAGTCCTCGAAGGCCTGACCGTAGTCGGTGGAGCCGCCGCCGTAGTCCTTCAGCGTCACGGCGATGGCGTCATCGATATCTTCCCGTCGGAACAGGTCGGTGACCTCGCCCAGATCCGACGAGAACGCGAAGGCGCGCACGTTGGGCAGCACTTCCTCCAGGCTGTAGAGCAGCATGAGCATGAAGCGGGCGTAGGTGGTCATGGACCCGGAAACGTCGCAGATGGCATAGACCTTGGGCCGGTCGATCTTCGTCGACTTCCAGGCTAGCTCCACCATCTCACCGCCGTGGCGCATGTTGCGCCGGAGCATTTTCGGGACGTTGAGCTGGCCGCGCTTGGTGACCTTGCGGCGGCGGGAGTGGGCGGTGGCGAGCTGCTTCGCCATCTTCTGCACCAGCACGCGCAGGTGACGGAAGTTGCGCACCTCGACGTTGGACAGCTTGACCTTGCGCAGCATCTCCTCGCGCAGCCGGTCCCCGCGGGCGTCGGCGTGGAGCAGGAACTGCCGCTCCACGTAGTCACGAATCTGCTCCCGGAGGCCGTCCCGACGGCGCTTGAGTTCCGTGCCGAGGCGCCGGTCCGGCAACTCGTTGCTGGCGCCCAGCTCTTCGAGTTCCTGCTGCAGTCCGGCCAGCCCCATGGCTTCCATGATGCGCCGGGTGAACAGCCCCTTCTGAGTGAAGACCTTGATCTCTTCGAGTCGGGTTTCCCGTGCCGCATTGGCGATGGCCAGCGACAATTGCGAAGCATCACCGCCCATCAGCAGCTGTCCGAGTTCCGAGCTGGCTGCGCTCATCTCCCCCGGATGGATGAGTTCCTCGAGCTCTTCGACATCGCTGCCGCTGCTACGGCCGCCGCCTCCGTCGCTCTGAGCCGGGCCCTCGGCACCGGCTTCGCCATCACCGGCCTGCGTGGAGGAATCCTGTTCTGACTCGTCCTGCTGCTGCGGATCCGCCTCGGCCGCCTCCGAGCGGAAGTCGTCGAAGCGAAAGAACTGCTCGAAGCAGGCGTCGAAGGCGTCCTTTTCGTCCGCGGACTTCGGCAGCGTCAGCGCCAGCGCCTCTTTCAGCGCTTTGCGGTCGCGCCAGCCCGTGATCTCCGCGGTCCGGAAGGCGTCGAGGGTCTCGGAGGTCGAGACACGCACGTCCGCCATGCGCAGGGCGCGGATGAAATTGGCGAGGGTGCGCTCCATGTCTGAAACTCCGGCTCAACTCCGCTTCAGGGCCCGTCCGGTGATGCTGTAGAGCTCAGCCTCGACGGTGTCGATGTCGTCCTGGAATTTCAGGATCACGTTCAGGGTGTCCTTGATCAGATCGGCTTCCAGGGCTTCGGAGTGCAGCAGCATCAGGGTGCGCGCCCAGTCGATGGTCTCGCTGATGGCCGGGACCTTCTTCAGGTCCAGCTCCCGCAGCTCCTGGACGAAGGCCACCAGCTGCCGGCGCAGTTCTTCGGGAATGTCCGGCACCCGGGCGCGGATGATCTCCTGTTCGAGCTTCGCTTCCGGGAACGGAATGTACAGATGCAGGCAGCGGCGCTTCAGGGCGTCGGAGATCTCACGGGTGTTGTTGGAGGTCAGGAACACCAGCGGCTTCTGCGCCCCGGCCTTGATCGTTCCGATCTCGGGTATGGACACCTGGAAGTCAGACAGCATCTCGAGCAGCAGGGATTCGAACTCCTGATCGGCTTTGTCCACCTCGTCGATGAGCAGCACGCTGCCGCCCTCCTCGCGCAGGGCCCGCAGCAGCGGCCGCGGCTCGAGGAATTCCTCCGAGAAGAAGATGTCGCCGAACTCGTGCAGTCGGGTCACCGATGCCTTCAGGCCCACGGCCCCCTGCAGGATCTCGCCGAGCTGTTCTTTGAGCACCTGGATGTACAGCAGCTGCTTGCCGTATTTCCACTCGTACAGGGCCTTGGCCTCGTCGAGGCCTTCGTAGCACTGCAGCCGTATCAGCGGCAGGTCGAGCATGCGTGCCGTGGTCTTGGCCAGCTCGGTCTTGCCCACGCCGGGCGGTCCCTCCACCAGGATGGGTTTGCCGAGATGCCAGGCCAGATAGACGGCGGTGGCGATCTGGCTCGAGCAGATGTAGCGCTCCACCTGCAGGGCGGTGCGGACGCTGTCGACAGATGCGATCAGCTCGGCGGGGTCGGGGCGCGGGACGATCTCATTCACTACGGATGCACTCAACGGCCGGTGAAGCGCGGAGCGCGCTTCTCGAGGAAATGGGCGAGGCCTTCCTTGAAGTCCTCGGTATCGAAGCTGGATACCATCTCGCTGTTGCCCCGCTCTACGGCCTCAGTGAGGGTCGAGAAGGCATCGTTCCAGAGCTGTCGCTTCATCACGCGCAGCGATCGCGGCGACACGGTGGTGGCCCAGTTCTTGGCATAGGCCAGGGCGTCCTCCTCGAAGGACGCCGCCGGGAACACGGCATTGGCCAGACCCATGTTCAGTGCTTCGTCGGCATGGAGGAAGCGGGCGGAAAACAGCAGTTCGGCGGTTCGCGAAGGACCGACGAGCCGCTGCAGCATCCAACCGATGCCATGTTCGGCGATCAGGCCGCGTTTGGCGAACACGGTGTTCATGCGGGCGGCGTCCGACCACAGGCGAACGTCGCAGTAGAGGGCGAGAACCATACCGATGCCGGCGGCGACGCCGTTGATGGCGCCGATGATGGGCTTCGGGACGCTGGGAAAATACGTGTAGCGCAGTCCGAAGTCAGCGGGGACGTCGGCTTCGATGCGACGGTCGATCTGCTCGCTGCCCATGCCCGCGTTGCCTTGGCTGCCTCGGGACTGGATCTGCTTGAGGCTCTCCATGTCCGCCCCGGCGCAGAACCCGCGGCCGGCTCCGGTGAACAGGACCACCCGCACGGCATCGTCCGCGCTGGCCTCGCCCATGAACCTGTAGACCAGCTCGTCCATCTCTCCGGTCCAGGCATTGAGTTTATCGGGCCGGTTCAATGTGATGATGCCGACGCCATCCTCGACGCGATAGGTGACGGGACTCCCGCTCATGGCTGGCCTCCGGAACTGTCCGAAATATGGGGACGCGAGCATCGCCCAGCGGTCGGCTCACGTCCAGCCCCGGCTTGCGGCATCTGGGCTGACACAGGGCCGGGTTGATCCGGTGGTCGTGCACGGGGACACTTCCCGGGGGACACCGAAGGAGGGGCAACATGATCAGGCACTTCTTGGCTGCATTGCTTTGGCTTTTCGGCAGCTGCGCGGCAGCGGATGGCCGAGTGCTGATTCACGCGGGGACGCTGATCGACGGTCTTGGCAATGCGCCGGTGACGGAGCGGACACTGGTCGTCGTCGGCGACGAGATCGTCGCGGTGGAGCAGGGGTTCATGGCAGCTGGTGCGGATGACGAGGTCATCGATCTGTCCGCCGCGACCGTGATGCCGGGCCTGATCGACATGCACGTGCATCTGGCCGCCGAGCGCAATCCGCGGTCGCAACTCCAGCGCTTCACCATGGAGCCCGCCGAACGGGCGCTGCAGGCCACCACCTTTGCCGCGGCCACGCTGCAGGCAGGATTCACCAGCGTCCGCGACCTCGGCACAGTTGATGGCATCGCCCTGGCCATGCGGCACGCCATCGAGCAGGGCTGGATCGCCGGGCCGCGGATGTTCGTGGCCGGCAAGAGCATTGCCACCACCGGTGGCCATGCCGACCCCACCAACGGCATGCGCGCCAGCTTCGCCTGGGACCCTTCGCCAGCGGACGGGGTCGCCAACGGGCCGGTGGAGCTGCGCAAGGCGGTCCGGGCGCGTTATCAGGAGGGTGCGGATCTGGTCAAGATCACGGCCACCGGCGGCGTCCTGTCCGAGGCTCGCAGCGGCGAGAATGCCCAGTTCACCGTGGAGGAGATCGAGGCCGTCGTTGCCACGGCCAAAGACTACGGCTTTCACGTGGCCGCCCATGCCCATGGGGTCGAAGGCATGCAACGGGCGGTACTCGGCGGTGTGACCACCATCGAGCACGGCACCATGATGACCGACGAGATCATGGCGCTCATGCGCGAGCGGGGCACCTACTACGTCCCCACCATCCTGGCCGGGAAGTTCGTGGCGGAACAGGCCGAGATTCCTGGCTTTTTCTCCGAAACGGTGCGATCGAAGGCCCTGGCCATCGGGCCGCAGATCCAGGACACCTTTGCCCGTGCCTATGCGGCCGGGGTGCCCATTCTGTTCGGCACCGATTCTGGCGTGTCGGCCCATGGCGACAACTGGCGCGAGTTCGTGTTCATGGTGGAGGCGGGCATGCCAGCGCTCGAGGCCATTACGGCTGCCACCTCGAAGCCCGCGGCGGTTCTTGGACAGCGGGGCCGACTGGGCGAACTCAGCCCCGGCGCGCTGGCCGACATCGTTGCCGTACCCGGCGATCCGCTGGCCGATATCGGGGTCATGGGTCAGGTCCACTTCGTCATGCAGGGAGGTGTCGTTTACCGTCATGATCGATGAACGAATCTTGGCAGGGGCCTTGCTGGCCCTGATCGTGTTCGCGGGATCGATGCTGGCGGCGGCAGAGCCGTTCGCTTAGCGCTATTCCGCGCCGGCGACGACCCCGGTGCTGATCCGCAATGCCATCGTGCTCACCGGCGATGGGGAGCGTCTCGATGGCGTGGAGATTCTGCTGCTGGACGGCCGAGTCGCCGCTGTGGGTGAGGGCCTCGAACGCCCCGAGGACATCCGGGTCATCGATGCGGAGGGGCGCTGGGTGACGCCGGGGCTGATCGACGTCCATTCGCACCTCGGCAACTATGCCGCACCGGGAGGGGATGCGCTGGCGGACGGCAACGAACTGACTGCACCCAACACCGCCGGTGTGTGGGCCGAGCACGGCGTGTGGCCCCAGGATCCCCAGTTCCCGCTGGCCCTGATCGGCGGGGTGACCACGCTGCACGTGCTGCCCGGCTCGGGCAACCTGTTCGGCGGTCGTGGCGTGACCCTGAAGAACGTTCCCGGCCGGCAGGTGCAGGACATGAAGTTTCCGGGTGCTCCGCACAGTCTGAAAATGGCCTGCGGAGAGAACCCGAAGCGGGTGTACGGCTCCCGCAATCAGATGCCGGGCTCACGCATGGGCAATCTGTTCGGCCAGCGCTCGGCTTGGATTCAGGCGCAGGCCTACCAACGCCGGCTGGACAGCCACGAACAGGCTCTGGCCGATGGCGAGGACGCGGATCCTCCAGAGCGCGATCTGGTGCTGGAGACGCTCGCAGGCGTCCTGCGCGGCGAGATACTGGTTCACAATCACTGCTACCGCGCTGACGAGATGGGCCTGATGCTCGATGTGGCTGAAGAGTTCGGTTACCGGATCACGGCCTTCCACCATGCCACCGAGGCCTACAAGATCGCTGATGTGCTGGCTTCCGCGGAGGTTTGTGCGGCCGTATGGGCCGACTGGTGGGGTTTCAAGATGGAAGCCCTCGATGCCATCGAGGCCAACGCGGCGCTGGTGCATGCCGCCGAGGGCGGCTGCGCCATCATCCATTCCGACAGCCCGCGGGACATTCAGCGCCTGAACCAGGAAGCCGCGAAAGCCATGGCGGCAGGCCGGCGCATGGGACTTGCGATCGACGAAGCCGATGCCATCCGCTGGCTGACCGGTAATGCGGCGAAGGCCCTCGGCATCGCGGAGGAGACCGGATTGCTGCGGCCCGGGCTGGCCGCCGACGTGGTGCTCTGGAGCGGTAATCCCTTCAGCGTTTACAGCCGCCCGGAGAAGGTCTGGATCGATGGTGTGCTGCGCCACGATCGCAGTGATACCGACAGCCGCTGGCGCACGGACTTCGATCTCGGTCTGACCCCCGCTGGTCAGTGGGAGGTGGCGCCATGAGCAGAGTATGGATGGCTGCAGCACTGCTGCTGTTCATGGTCCCGGTACAGGCGGATGTGCTCGCCATCACCAATGCCAGGGTGCATACCGTGGACGCTCTGGGCACCCTCGATGGTGCGACCGTGCTCATCCGCAATGGCCGTATCCAGGCGGTGGGCAAACAGGTACGGGTGCCTGCCGATGCACAGCGCATCGATGTCGATGGTGCCCATCTGACCCCAGGGTTGTTCGTGGGTCTCAGCACGCTTG
Source organism: Gammaproteobacteria bacterium (assembly GCA_020832055.1). Lineage (GTDB taxonomy): Bacteria > Pseudomonadota > Gammaproteobacteria > Pseudomonadales > Azotimanducaceae > SLTB01. Next base: position 1,871 of record JAFIFL010000197.1, on the reverse strand, counting down.
GTCTGGTCGAGATCAATGCGGTGGCTGACACCAATGACCACCGGTTGTCGGACTTCGACGGCGGTGCGGGTTTCTCCATCCGGCGTGCCGTCAACCCGCATTCCATGCTGTTCGGCGTCGCCAGAACTGCCGGCGTGACCCGTTCCATGGTCGCCCCCGCGGGGGGCGAGCAGGTCTTTGCCGGTTCCGGCTCGCTGATCCGGCTCGACGGCAGTCCCAATCCCGTCAGTCACGCCGACGTGGCCCAGTTTGCGGTGCTCGGAAGCCAGGGCGGACAACGGACCGGCGGCTCGCGGGCGGCGGCCATGCAGCAGCTCGAGCGCGGGTTCGAGGAAGCCCGGCGCTATGGTGAGTCCGGGGACCGGGGTCTGCGCGCATCGGACTTCAGCTTCCCGGTCTGGGATCTGGCGGCCTTGCATGCCTTCATGGAATCAGGTCAGCCGCTTGCGGTGCACGCTGACCGAGCCAGTGACATCGTTCATGCCCTGGATATCCTGAGTGCCTGGAACATCCCCATGGTGCTCGTCGGCGGCGCCGAGGCCTGGAAGGTCGCAGGCCCCCTGGCCACAGCCAATGTTCCGGTGCTGCTCGATCCGCTGGGGAATCTGCCTCAGGGTTTCGACCGGCTGGGAGCCCGGGCGGACAACGCCACACTGCTGCATGCAGCGGGCGTGCGTGTTGGCATCATGGAGAGCAGTGGCCACAACGTGGGGCGCATTCGTCAGTATGCCGGCAATGCCGTTGCCGAGGGCATGCCCTATGAGGCTGCGCTGGCGGCGATCACGCGCACGCCTGCAGAAATCTGGGGCGTGGGCGACAGCGTCGGGCGCATTGCGCCCGGCATGATTGCCGATCTGGTGCTCTGGAGTGGTGACCCGCTGGAACTGGCGACCTGGGCCGAGCGGGTCTGGATCGAGGGACGGGAGATGCCGCTGGATTCGCGGCAGATGCAGTTGCGGGATCGCTATCGTGATCCGGCATCCGCTTACCAGTGAGCCGGTGGCAGGTTCACTGACTCGCGTCCGGCGCTCATCACCTCTATCATCTGCCATTGATCGTCCTGCTGCGCGGCTGATTGATCAGAGCGCAGCAGGGTGGAATTAGAAACCCGACTCACCGACGCACCCTTGCAATGTCGGTTTTCCGACAGACAGGGTGGTCTGGGTCTTGTTTCTGTAGTCGCCCCGAAAAGGAGATCATCGATATGGCATTTGAACTGCCCCCGCTTCCCTATGCCCAGGACGCCCTGGCTCCCCACATCAGCGCAGAAACCCTGGAATACCACTACGGTAAGCATCACCAGACCTACGTCGACAAGCTCAACGCAGCAGTGGAAGGCAAGCCCGAGGCGAAAATGAGTCTCGAAGAGCTGGTCCGCACGGCCAAGGGTGGCGTCTTCAACAATGCCGCCCAGATCTGGAATCACACCTTCTACTGGAAGTCGCTCAAGCCCAACGGTGGTGGTGAGCCGAAGGGGGACCTCGCGGCTGCCATCAAGCGCGACTTCGGCAGCGTGTCGGCCTGCAAGGACGCGCTGGCCGAATGCGTGAAGACCCACTTTGGTTCCGGCTGGGCCTGGCTGGTGGTCAAGGATGGCAAGCTGGCGGTGGTGGCCGGTCATGATGCCGACAACCCCCTGCGCGATGGCGCGACGCCTCTGCTGACCATCGATGCCTGGGAGCACGCATTCTACATCGACTATCGCAACGCCAAGCCGAAGTACGTGGAAACGGTGCTCGAGCACCTCATCAACTGGGATTTTGCTGCTGAGAACTTCGCCGCGGCGAAGTGAAGCCTCAGCGGAAGCCGAGGCAACCCTGTGGGAGAGCCCTATCCGCCGCAGGCGGATGGGCCGATCTGGAGACGTCCTG
>JAFIFL010000006.1 GCA_020832055.1 Gammaproteobacteria bacterium | reverse complement strand
CCCTACAGGCGCCCGCTCCGGCAAAAGCCCCACTAAGCGTGGGGGGCCCCGCGGGCGGGGGGGGGCCGCGGGTGGGGCGGGTGGGGTCAGTCTGCCGGGCGTCGGCGCCGGAACAGAGCCAGACCGGCCAGGAGGGCGAGAACCCAGAGGGTGGGATCGAAGGGTCCCGGTTGGCCGCTGGCACTGCAGCCGCTGCTGCGCAGGGGGCCGGGCGGCGCCGGTGCGGGATCCGGATCGGCGCCCGGAGGCTCGTCCGGTTCGGGCTCGGGTTCCGGAGCGGCGGCACCGGAGACCAGCGATACCGCATCGATGAAGACCCGCCGGGACAGGGAACCGCCGCCACCGTTGCCGTTCTCCGCCGCCGCCAGACCGGACGTCCCGAGGCGTTGCAGGCCCTGGCTCGAGAAACTGGAGGTTGCCGCCAGATCGGAGCGGTCACGCATGCGCAAGCTCAGCAGCACCGACTGGGCGTCGCCGTAGTCATCCGCAGAACGCGATTCATCCGTGGCAACCCTCGTCCATGTGTTGGCAGCCATGTCGAGTTCGAAGTCCTGGCGGATCCGCGGACCTTCATCTGCTTCACCTTCGCAGTCAGCGCTGGCGTAGAAGTCTGCATTGATGCGCAGCGACAGACCCTCTGCCGGTTCCCCGGTGCGGACGAACACGGCTGGTTGCAGGGCCTCGCCATTCAGCGCGACACACTGATCGAGCCGACTGTCGCCGAAGTTTTCGCTCAAGTCTTCGAAGTAGAACACGTTGCTGCCGAGCAGGGCGAAGTCCATTGGGCCGGCTGCCGCACGACGACTCGCGTCACCGCCCCGGTCCACGAACCAGCCACTGCCGCCGGCGAGGAAATCCCGGTCCCGCAGCTCGATCTGCTCGAAGCTTCCGTTCACCAGCAGATTCACCGCAGAAGTCCCCTGGGTGACTCGAATGTCGTCCAGGCGCACTCGCGGAGCCGGGCTGATCCCACTGCGGTCCCGGCTGCGGATGGACAACCTCATCCAGGTCGTCCCTTGCGGGAGGTCGGCCACTTCGTAGCGCAGGCCCGCATCTTCGGCCGGACTGCGGAGAATCCATTCATTGCCGCGTGGGCCGAGATCGAAGTCCACGTCGTCGTTGTTGCGACCGCCGCTGAGGCGACTGCCACCGGAGTCCTGGGAGGTCGCGGTCGTGCAGTCATCGAAGCTCGCGAAGAAGTTCGGGTTGATGCGCACCCGCAGGCCCGAAGCATCGTCATCCGGGGTGTCTGCCCGCACCCGGTAGGCAATGTCCACGCGACGACTGGCGTCGATGGGCACGCACTGTTCGAGCTTATTGTCGCTGAAGCCCGCACTGAGTAGGTTGAAGCTGAACGCGGCTTCGCCGGCAAAGGCATCGCCGGTCTCGACCGTACCGCCGTCGTTCTCGGCCCGCGCTTCGACGACCAGACGCCACCCTGGAGGGCCGCCACGCTGAACGTAACTGACCGTCTGCGGGCGCGGATTGAGATTGCCGAAGCCGCCGTTGGCCAGGGAGTCGTCGGCGATGCCTTCCTGGATCACGTAGTTGCCCACAGTGACCTCGGAGATTTCGCCATCGACTTGTGCAGCCGCCCGCAGTTCGGTGTCTTCATTGAAGGTGAGCGTGCCCCCGCTTTCGACGCTCTGCGAGTCCGCGTCGGGGTCGCTGCCGTCGGTGGTGAAGCGGATGAGGGCATCCTCGGTTGCGGAAGTCAGTGTGACCGTCACGGAACCTACGAAGGTGCCGCCCGGTGGTGACAGTTCAGGTGCCGCCAGCGTGGGCTCCTGCTCCGCCAGGGTGATCGTAAACTCACCCGTGGCGGTGTCGGAGGCGGCGTCATCGATGACGGCGATGGCGCTGAGCGTGGCGGTCGCGTCGATGGTCACCGTGCCACCATTGGCCACGGAATCAGATGCCGTTGTCGGTGGCGTACCATCGAGGGTGAAGAAGATGGTGGCGCCCTCGCTGGACGAGGTCAGCGTGACAGTCACCGGCTCATCGAATTCACCTGCTGCCGGGGAGAAGGCCGGTGCCTGGGGAACGATCGGATCGTCGCCGCCGTTGCCGGGATCGCTCGGATCAGTTGGGTCGGTTGGATCCGCAGGGTCTGGATCCTCGACCGCGGGATCAATGGGCATGACGACCACGTTGTCGATGGCCAGGCCTGAGCGAAGGTTGCCGCCGTCGCCGTCGGCATTGGAAACCTGCCAGCGCAGGAAGGCGGTCTCACCATGGGCCAGCGGGCCGAAGGGCGATCCGGTACCGTTGTCGAGGGTGGTGAGGTCGATGACCACGGTCACCGCCTCACGGTTCTCGGCCAGGCTGCCGTTGACATCGGTATCAGGCGTCGTGGTGCTCGAAGGGTTGTCCGTGGAGACGATGTCGGTCTCGAAGATGTCCCGTTCGCTCGACTCCAGCAGCGTGTCGTACTTCAGGCGAACCCGATTGCGACGGTCACCGATGAACCAGGTTTCCACGTCATAGCTCACCTCGATATGGGTAATGTCGCTGCCGGTGTCGTTGCGGAAGGCGAGCAGCAGGCGGGCGTCGCGCAGGTCCACCGGCTCCCGCTCGCGTATGCCGAAGGCATGATCCACGTCATCGAAGGTGTACGCAGTGAAGCCGCCGGTGTTGACGCCCTGGAAAGGTTCGCTGGTGCGGCTTTCGTCCCAGATCACGGAAAAATGATCGGGCAACGTCTCCGCACTGCCGCGATAGTCGTTGAAATCCTCGCTGAGCATCTGACCCAGAGTCACGAAGCTGAACGGTTGATCACCGTTTTCGTCGACGGGGCCAGGGAAGGTGACACTGAGATTGTTGATGGCCAGACCGGAACGCAGGGAGCCGCTGTCGTCGTCGGCGTTGGAGACCTGCCAGCGCAGGTAGGCAGTCTCTCCGGGGGCGAGGGGGCCGAACATCGTCCCGGTGCCATCGTCGAGGTCATCGAGATTGATCACGACGTCAATGCTGGTTCGGTGCTCGGGCAGGCTGCCGTCCACGTCGGTGCCGGGGACGGTTTCGCTCGAAGGGTTGTCCGTGGAGACGATGTCGACCTCGAAGGTGGCCCGTTCGCTCGACTCGAGCAGCGTGTCGTACTTCAGGCGCACCCGGTTGCGACGATCCCCGATGAACCAGGCCTCGACGTCATAGCTGACGCGGATCTCGGTCACCGGCTCGTCGCTGTCGTTGGTGAAGGCAAAGAACAGCCGGCCGTCACGCAGATCGACGGGCTCACGTTCGCGGATGCCGAAGGCGTGGTCGTCGCCATCGCTGGTGTAGGCGGTGAAGCCACCGGTGTTGACCCCCTGGAAGGGCTCACTGATGCGCTCGTCCCAGGAGACGAACAGGCTGTCGGCCAGGGTGTCGGGGCTGCCCCGGTAACCATCGAAGTCTTCGATGAAGGTCTGGTTCAACCCGGAGAACCTGTGACTGGCGACAGCTTGCGTGGGGTCACGCCCTTCATCTTCCTCAGCCAGGGTGATCGTGTAGTCACCCTCGGTGCTGGCGGAGGTGTTCTCATCGATCACAGCGATGGCCTTGAGGGTGGCGGTCGCGTCGAGGGTGACGCTGCCGCCGTTGGCAAGCGCCAGGGACGCAAGGGTCGGTTCGGAACCGTCCAGGGTGTAGCGGATGTCGGCTGTCTCGGTGGGTGAAGTGATGCTGACGTCGACGCTGCCGGTGAAGGTGCCGGGCGCCGGCGAGAATTCAGGTGCAAGGGGCGTCACCGGTTCCTCGCCGCCGTTGTCCGGATCCACCGGGTCGGGGTCGCCCGCAGCGGGATCAATGGGCATGACGACCACGTTGTCGATGGCCAGGCCTGAGCGAAGGTTGCCGCCGTCGCCGTCGGCATTGGAAACCTGCCAGCGCAGGAAGGCGGTCTCACCATGGGCCAGCGGGCCGAAGGGCGATCCGGTACCGTTGTCGAGGGTGGTGAGGTCGATGACCACGGTCACCGCCTCACGGTTCTCGGCCAGGCTGCCGTTGACATCGGTATCAGGCGTCGTGGTGCTCGAAGGGTTGTCCGTGGAGACGATGTCGGTCTCGAAGATGTCCCGTTCGCTCGACTCCAGCAGCGTGTCGTACTTCAGGCGAACCCGATTGCGACGGTCACCGATGAACCAGGTTTCCACGTCATAGCTCACCTCGATATGGGTAATGTCGCTGCCGGTGTCGTTGCGGAAGGCGAGCAGCAGGCGGGCGTCGCGCAGGTCCACCGGCTCCCGCTCGCGTATGCCGAAGGCATGATCCACGTCATCGAAGGTGTACGCAGTGAAGCCGCCGGTGTTGACGCCCTGGAAAGGTTCGCTGGTGCGGCTTTCGTCCCAGATCACGGAAAAATGATCGGGCAACGTCTCCGCACTGCCGCGATAGTCGTTGAAATCCTCGCTGAGCATCTGACCCAGAGTCACGAAGCTGAACGGTTGATCACCGTTTTCGTCGACGGGGCCAGGGAAGGTGACACTGAGATTGTTGATGGCCAGACCGGAACGCAGGGAGCCGCTGTCGTCGTCGGCGTTGGAGACCTGCCAGCGCAGGTAGGCAGTCTCTCCGGGGGCGAGGGGGCCGAACATCGTCCCGGTGCCATCGTCGAGGTCATCGAGATTGATCACGACGTCAATGCTGGTTCGGTGCTCGGGCAGGCTGCCGTCCACGTCGGTGCCGGGGACGGTTTCGCTCGAAGGGTTGTCCGTGGAGACGATGTCGACCTCGAAGGTGGCCCGTTCGCTCGACTCGAGCAGCGTGTCGTACTTCAGGCGCACCCGGTTGCGACGATCCCCGATGAACCAGGCCTCGACGTCATAGCTGACGCGGATCTCGGTCACCGGCTCGTCGCTGTCGTTGGTGAAGGCAAAGAACAGCCGGCCGTCACGCAGATCGACGGGCTCGCGTTCCCGGATGCCAAAGGCGTGGTCGCTGCCATCGCTGCTGTAGGCGGTGAAGGCGCCGGTGTTGACCCCCTGGAAGGGCTCGCTGATGCGGTCGTCCCAGGACACGAACAGGCTGTCGGGCAGAGTCCCGGCGCTGCCCCGGTAGTCATCGAAGTCTTCGGCGAAGGTCTGGTTCAAGGCGGTAAAGCTGTGGCTGCCGACGGGTTGCGTGGGGTCACGCTCTTCCGCCTCGTTGGCGATCGCGATTCCTGCACTGGCCAGGCTGATCAGCACGGCGCTCAGCAGAACACAGATGGTGGGGGTTCGCATGCGGCTCACTCCATGAAAAGCTTGGTAACGAATTCACCAGGGTGCTGCATTCCGCTGCCACCCTGGTTGTTGCCGGTATCAGAATTCGTATTGGGCGCGGGCAGCGAACACGGTGCCCTTGGCGGATTCACCGTCACGCTCGTTCTTGAAGCGCATGGCGTTGAGCTTGAAGACCATGTCCGGGTTCGGGTACCAGTTCAGCCCCAACGTCCAGTGATCAAGCTTCTGGCCACGACCGACACGGGTATGTTCCGAGGAGTCCTGGGTCGCGAAGCGTGCTGCGAGTTCCCAGGCGCCCGGGCCGTTGCGGCCGAAGATGGTGTTGGTCTGCTGGGCCCCGAAGTCGCCGCTGAAGGCGCGGTAGTTGCGCTGCTCGCCGGTGAGGAAGTAGCTGGCCTGCACGTAGTAGCCGTCCTGCGTCAGGCTGCCTGCGTCCGTGGCATTGCCGCCGAGAGCGTCCACCACCGCGCGACGGTCGAGATCGATGTTCGCCCGCAGATACTCGCCCTGAAGGCTGAATGGCCCCATGCCGAAGGCCGCTTCGAGCCCCCAGCGCTGGAGATCGTCGACGCCTTGGAGGTCGTCGCGACCGATCAGGCGCAGGTCCAGGGCCCGCACGCCGGTGCGGGTTCGCAGTCTCACGGGGACCAGCTCGGCTGCGTCCCGGTCCACCGCATTTTTGCGGTGGTTGAAGAAAGCTCCGAGGTGAACGAAGGAATCGTCCGTCAGATGGGGAGCGAAGGAGGGCCGGGGGGGGGGGGGTTCGCCCTCGTCGACGTCGCGGTCGCTGATGACGCCGGTACCGCCGAACACACCGATGCCGACGTAAGCGCGGGGGATGAGGGTTTCGTACATGATGCCCATCTCGCGGCTCGGCCTGAGGGCATCGACGGGTGCGGCGCGTTCGAGGAAGGTCAATCGCCGCGAGCTGGTGGAGCTTTCCATGCTGAACGGCTCCTTGAAGTGCCCGACGGCGAGCCGGCCCTGGGGGAAGAGATAGGCGACGTAGGCATTGGCGAACCTGACCTCCTCATCCCGGAAGTCCACTTCCATCTGCCATTCCCAGTTGTCCCACATGACGCCGAGGACTCCGAGCCGGGCACGGCGAATGATGGTGCCATGCTTGGGAATCGGGCCATCCTCCCGGGCCACGGATTCCAGCTCGCTGTCGAAGTCACCCCGACCGTAGTCCGCCTGCAGGCGTCCCCGGATGCCGAAGCGGTGCTGACCGTCTGCGGTCTCTACGCGGAAGCGATTGGCGCGGATGATATGTTCGCGGGGCTGAAGCGGCTCCACCGGCTCGAACTGCAGGCCGGCCACGCGCTCGGGCGGGGTCTGCGGCAGCAGGTCATCGGCATCACTGGAAGTCAGTGCGCCGCGCTCGACCAGCAGCCGGATGAGCGCGTCCTGGCTGGCATCGGGTGCGCGCAGAGCGCGGGCGTCGGCGGCGGTGAGGACGCCGTTGGCCACCAGGCGGTCGATCAGGGCTTCGTTACTGGCGAATGCCGAGGAGGACAGCAGGGCGGCTGCCGCCAGCAGACCGGTCAGTTGGGCTCGGGCAGGATGCTTCTTGGTCATGGATGCGAGATCCCCGTAGCGGTTGATCCGACAGCATCCGGCTTCCCGCCATGACGGCTCCTACGCTCGAAAACGCATCAGCTGCCACCGCGACAGCCAGTGGTGCCGTCGACGAGTGAAGGAGTTTCTGGGCCGTCCTCGACCGGTCCCAGCCCCATGAGTCGATCGCAGTTCGCGATCAGAGTGGGAAGCTACCGAGCCATTCTTACGAGTCGGTGACACTGGGATGACCGTCCAGTGACAATGCCCGGTGGCGGCCGACTGCGTTGTTCAGACGAAGGCCTTTCGAGGATGGCGTGTCGGCTTGCGCTTGCGGACTGTACGGATGATCATGCTTTGGGTGACATGCAGGCGCACTTGGAGCACCCATGCCGGCAGCCGATTACTACGTGGACAACCTCGAGCAGCTGCTGGCCTGGGTGGAGCACCATCATGGGGCCCTGGTGGACGACAACGGGTGGGCGTTCCTTTACAGGTTTCGAGGCCTGCCGCGGCCCGCCCGCCGCCTCTATGTGCGTCTGCTGATGCGTCGAGGCCCGTACTTTCGCCTGGACCAACTCGTCTATCCGGAGGTCGACGACACGGCTGCTGCGGCCCTGGCGTTGTGCCTCGGTGGCCTTGGCAGGTTGGCAGGCCAGCAGCGCTGGCAGGAGCGCCTGCAGCTGCTGCGGGTGCACGAGCTGCGCGGCCTCGTTGCGCGGTTGGCGCCAGCGGCGGCTTCCGGCTGTCAGCGTCGCGCCGAGTGGCTGGCAGCCTGCGAGAGGCTGGGACCGATCGCTGAAACCCTGCTGCCCGAGGCGCTGACCCTCGAATCCACCGACGGGCTCGACCTGTTGCGTCTGCTGTACTTCGGCAATCGCCGTCAGGATCTGGTGGATTTCATCCTTGCCGATCTCGGGGTCCTGCGCTTCGAGCCGGTTCCGATGCGGCCAGCCCTGCCTTGGCTGAGCGCTGCCGAGGTACGCCGGGATCTGTGCTGTCATCAGTGGGCGGATCAGGTCTCCGCATGGACGGAAGCGGGCTGTACGGAACTCGATGACAACGACCTGGCACCGGCCGACGCCGTGCTGAGAGCGGCTGCCTTCGCTCCCGCCACCGAGCGCCGCCGCAATCGGGCGCTGGTCCGGCTGGCGACATTGTGGGAAAGGTTGAGGCGTCCCGATCGCGCTGAGGCCGCGCTCGCCAGCGGCTCAGGTCCGCCGGCGCGGGAGAAGTGGATTCGACTGCTGGTACGTGATGCCGGCGCTGAGGCAGCCGCGTCGGCGCTGCAGACGCTCGGTGATGATGTTGAGGATCCTGCTGAGCGCCGGTTCGTCGAGCACTTCGACCCCTGGCGCGGGCGCTGCCGTCCGGCGACCCGCCGCGACGGCATCCCGCGCAGTCGCATGCATCTGATCCGCCATGCCCCGGAGTCGAACATCGAAGAGGTCGTCGCCGGCGTCCTGCGGAGCGGTGGCTGTCAGGTGTTGCATCGGGAAAATGCGCTGATCGGCCTGCTGTTCGGGCTGGCTTTCTGGGACGTGGTCTTCGCACCGCTGCCCGGCGCCTTCGTGCAACCGTTCCAGAGCCGGCCGCTGGATCTGTTCGAGCCTGAGTTCGCCCTGCGACGTGCCGAGGCCATCAGCGAACGTCTGGCCGCTTTGTCCAGTGGTGAGCTGAACAGCACTGATCTGCTTGACACGTGGCACAGCAAACACGGCACGGTGAATGCCTTGGTGGCGTGGTCCCGGTTCACCACTGCGGAAGTGCGGCAGATCTTTGGCGCGCTCTCATCGCCGATGAAGGCCCGGCTGTGCGCCATTGCGCTACAGGAGCCGGCTTTGCTGCGGCGGGGGTTTCCGGACCTGCTGCTGATCGGAGGCGAGGCAGACCGCTGTGAGTTCGTCGAGGTGAAAGGGCCGGGTGACGTGTTGCGGCCGGAGCAGCGACGCTGGTTGAGCGCACTGACGGCTGCCGGTCTGTCGGCTCGGGTGCTGGAAGTACGGTGGGCATGACGGCTGCGGAGTTCCGCACTTCCGTGGGTCACCTCGCGCAGTTCGTGCACCGCCGTGGTGATCTCGGTGGGCGTGGGGCGCCGGCAGTGACGGCCCTGGAAGGTTTGCGGCGGCAGCAGGCCCGGCAGGGCAGTGAGCAGGGAGCCTATCTCGCGGAGGTTGCCCTGGCCGGCCATTGGATCCGGGAGGCACTGCCGGGTTCAGGGGAGGCGGTGCTGGAGCTTCGCATCACTGGCCGGGCGGACGGCATCGATCTCCGTGGCGAAGTGCCGGTGGTCGAGGAGATCAAGACCTACCGGGGCGACCTTGATTCGCTGCGAGCGCTGCGGGGTAGCCATCATGATGCACAGGTGGCGATCTACGCCGCCTTGTACGCTCGTCGGGAATCGCTTGGTGCGGTGGGCACCCGGCTGCGCTACCTCGATGCCGACAGTGGCGCGGCGCATGACGTCCAGCGGCGCTGGTCGGCGGAGGAGGTCGAGGCGTTCTTTCAGGCCACCTGTGCCGCGTACGCCGAGTGGCTGATGACGGCCGCACGCTGGCGCCGCGAACGTGATGCATCCCTGGCTGATCTGCCCTTTCCATGGGGTGGGTTCCGTCCGGGGCAGCGTCGGCTGGCGAGAATGGTGTGGCGTGCGCTGGCCGATGGTCGCCCGCTGCTGGCCGAAGCGCCCACCGGTACCGGCAAGACCCTGGCGGTGCTGTTTGCTGCGATGCGCAGACTGCCGGAATCGGGTGCGGCACGAGTGCTCTACCTGACGGCTCGGGGACCGGGTCGGCGCAGTGCCGTAGCGGGCATCTCCCAGCTCGTCGATGCCGGCGCACAGCTGCGCACCGTCGATCTGACGGCCCGGGACAAACTCTGCTTCCTGCCCGGAACACCCTGTACTGGCGAGGAGTGCCCCTACGCGCGTGGCTACTTCGATCGCCGTCGCGACGGGCTGCGCGAACTGCTCGATGGTTCCGACTTGGCGCCGCCACCCCTGATCGACCTCGAGCGTACCCGGGAGGTCGCTGCACGCCACCGCATCTGTCCTGCCGCTCTGCAGAGTGATGCCGCACGCTGGGCGGATGTGGTGATTGGTGACATGAACCATGGCTACGACCCCTTCGCGCGCCAGCGCTCATTGTTCGAGCCTGAAGACGGTGGTGCGCTGGTGCTCATCGATGAGGCTCACAATCTCGAAGATCGGGCCCGGGAGATGTTTTCCGCAGCGCTGCTGACGGGAGAGCTGCGACAGTTGGCGGCTACGCTGCGCCACAGCCGGCGCCCGTTGGGCAGGGCCCTGGAACGGCTCGCAGGACAGCTTGATGGGCTTGACCAGACTGTCGTGAAGACGGATCTCGCGCCTGTTGCCGCTGCCGTCGAGCGGGTGGTGGCGGACCTCGGCGACTGGTTGGGACAGGCGCCCGGCGGCGGCCTGTTTGCCAGCGTGCGCAGGTTGAACGGTGACCTTCTGCGCTGGCTGTGGGTCTGGCAGCAGTGGGCACAGGACGCGGATGCATTCCGGATCATCGTGGCAGGGGAGGCCGGGTCAGAGCGTCGCGTTGCGCTCCGCTGCCTTGCGCCAGCCGCGACCATGACGAGGGAGCATTCGCGGTGGCAGGGGCTCATCCTGTTTTCCGCGACCCTCACACCCATGCACCTGCTGGCCTCGGTGCTGGGCCTGCCAGTGGCGACCCATCAGTTCAGCCTGCCCAGTCCCTTCGCGCCTGAACACAGCCGCGTGCTGCTGGTGGCCAACCTCGATCTGCGCCAGGCATCCCGGCTGCGTTCGACGCCGGCCCTGGCCAGCATGATCGTGGACGCTGTCGTGGCCAGACCCGGACATCATCTGGTGTTCGTGCCTGCCTTCAGCTTTCTCGATGGCCTGGCCGGGGCGGTGGAGGCCGAGCTCGAGCGGCGTGCCATGAATGCCGAGGTGCTGCGCCAGACACCGCGCATGGATGACCCGGCGCGCCATGGGTTTCTGCATGCGTTGGCCCATCCCGATGGACGTACGCGCATCGCCTTCGCCATTACCGGTGGGGTATTCGGTGAAGGTATCGACCTTCCCGGGGAGCGTCTCGTGGGTGTGGTGGTGGCTGGGCTGCCCTTACCGCCACCAGAGGTCGAACGCAACGCCATACGCGACTATCATGGCGCCGACGGATTCGATGTCGCCTATCGCACGCCGGCCATGACGCGCCTGCTGCAGGCTGCGGGTCGGCTCATACGCAGCGAACGGGACTTGGGCACCATTTGTCTCGTGGATGGCCGTTTGACGCAGTGGGCCTATCGCCGGCTGCTGCGATCAGACTGGCTCGTGGACGAGGTGCCGGCTGCCGCTGTGGGTGCGCGGGTGCGCCAGTTCTGGCAGGGGCATTCGAGTTTCCAATTCCCATCGACAACAGCTCAGCTACGGAATCAACATGCGCAAGACCAAGATCATCTGCACCGTCGGACCGGCGACAGCGAGCTATCCCATGCTCGAGAAACTCTATCGGGCGGGCATGAACGTGGTACGCCTGAACATGTCTCATGCGGACCATGCATCGGCGGGAAAGGTGATCAACTGGATCCGGACGCTGAATCGCAAGGTGCGTTATCCGGTGCCGATTCTGCTTGATACCCAGGGGCCGGAGATCCGTACCGGCGATCGGCCCAACGATCTCAAGCTGGCCACCGGCGACATCATCTCCGTATCGGTGCGGGACCAGGAGGACGTCGAACAGACCTCTATTCACGTCAATTACATCGATCTTGTGGACGCCATGGCCGTGGGCGACCGCATTACTGTCGACAACGGTCTGATCAACCTCGAAGTGCTGTCGAAGCACGGGGGGCACCTGACCTGCAAGGTGCTCGACGGCGGCGTACTGGGATCAAAGAAGCACGTCAATCTGCCGGGGATTCGGGTCAACCTGCCGGCCATCACCGAAAAGGATGTCGCCGACATCGCGTTCGGGATCGAGCACGAACTGGATTTCATCGCTCTGTCCTTCGTCCGGCGTGCGGACGACGTGAGCCAGCTGCGCGACCGGCTCGGACGCAAGGCCAACAAGGTCAAGATCATCGCCAAGATCGAGGATGCGGAGGGCGTGTCCAACCTCGAGGACATCATCCGCGTCGCCGACGGGGTCATGGTGGCGCGCGGTGATCTCGGGGTCGAGATCGATCTGGCAGAGCTGCCGAACGTGCAGCGGCGCATCGTCCGGCTCTGTCAGGAGGCCGGCAAACGGGTCATTGTGGCCACACACCTGCTCGAGTCCATGATCAACAACCCCATTCCCACCCGCGCGGAAGTCACGGACGTCGCCAACGCCGTCTATGAGGAAGTGGACGCGGTGATGCTCTCCGGGGAGACCTCGGTGGGCAAGTATCCGGTGCGCTGTGTGGAGTACCTCGATTCCATCGCCCGCTCCAGCGAGCGCTTTCCCGGCCTTGGATTCGCCCGCCAGCTCAGGCTCGACAGCGACAAGCGCCACCTCGCGAAAGCGGCGGTGGATCTGGCCGAATCCATCGGTCTGAAGGGCATTCTGGTCATCACCCGCCGTGGCATCATGGCCGACCATGTCACGGCCTGCCACCCGAACAGGGTGCCCATCTACGCGTTCACCAACGACAGTGGCACCCGGCGGCGGTTGATGCTGAACCGGCACCTGGCCTCGTATCGAACAGCCTTCAGCAAGGATCCCGAGAAGACCCTGCACACGGCGATGGCGGTGCTTGCGGAGCGGGAAGGCTTCGTCTCCGGTGACCAGGTGGTGGTGTTGTCGGACGTCCTGGTGGGGCAGGGGGTCGATGCGATCCAGGTCCGCGTCATACCCTGACTCCCATCCATCATGGCGATGGCTGCCCTCATCCGGCACCCGTCAGGGCGCGCAGGCCGCTCATGCCCACGCGAACGGCAGCCGCCATCAGCAATACTGCGAACACCCGCTTGAGGGTGCTGGCCGGGAGGCGATGGGCCAGGGCCACGCCGGCCGGGGCACCGAACACTGACAGGGCGATGATGGCACCAGCCGCCGGCAGGTGAATGAAGCCGGCGGTGGCGGCTGGAAGTCCAGCCTGTTGCCAACCCGCCCAGAGATAGCCGAGAGTGCCGAACAGTGCGACGGGGACACCGAGCGTGCTGGCAGTGGCCGCGGCACGCAGCACCGGCACGTTGAAATAGACCAGGGCCGGGACGATGACGTTGCCGCCGCCGATCCCTGCCAGTCCGGACACCAGTCCTGCGCCATAGCCGACGCCGGCACTGCCAGCCGTTCCCGGCAGGCCGCGGTGGGGAGCGGGGCGCCAGTTGGCGAACATCACCATCGATGCCAGGGCCAGGAAGGCAGCGATGAACAAGGGCAGGACGCCCACGGGGAACAGCACCGCCACCTGGCCGCTGCTGAGGCTGCCGAGGATCAGGAACGCGGTCCAGCGCCGCACCACCGGCCATTCCACCGCGCCGCGGCGAATCTGGGCGCGGGCGGCGGCCAGGGACGTGAAGATGATGCTGCACAGCGAGGTGGCCACGGCCATGGGGGCTGCCAGCAGCGGATCGATGCCGCGGGCGTCGAACAGCAGCAGCAACGCGGGTACGATCACGATCCCACCGCCGATGCCGAGCATCCCGCCGAGCAGGCCTGCGAACAGTCCGGTGGCGGCGCAGGCCAGCAGCAGCATGGGATCGAAAGCGGGCATGAAGGACTCCGGGCCGGGGGCGGGCATAGTATCAGGCAGTCGGTCGGCGAATTCGACGCCCAGGCTTGGCCGGGACAGGGTCGAAACGCAATCAGGTGGAGCGCAGAGTTGAATCTGTATCAGCGGTTTCTCGACGCAGCAGCGGGACATGAGTCAGGGGTCGCCGTGCGCGCCCCAGGGCGTGGGGCTTGGACTCATGCTGAATTGCATGGGGCGGTGGGCCGCTGTGCTGCGGTGCTGCAGGCGGCGGGCGTCGAACCCGGTGACCGGGTGACGGTGCAGGTGGAGAAGTCCATCGAGAATCTGTTGCTGTATCTGGCGGTGCTGCGCGTCGGGGCGGTGTACATGCCCCTGAACACCGCCTACACCGAAGCTGAACTCGAGTACTTCATCGGGGACGCCGAGCCTCGGCTGCTGGTTTGCGATCCACGGCGGCAGGGCGAGCTGACGGCCCTTGGTGAGCGCATGGGTCTGGCGACCGTCCTGACCCTGGGCGCCGACGGTACCGGCACGCTGGCGGATGGCATGGCTCAAACCGATGCCCAGGCCGGAGTCTGTCCACGAGAGGCCGACGACCTTGCCGCCATCGTCTATACCTCAGGGACCACCGGCCGCTCCAAGGGGGCGATGCTCAGTCACGGCAACCTCTTCGCCAATGCGGCCACGCTGCGGGATATCTGGGGTTGGCGGGCTGACGATGTGCTGCTGCATGCGCTGCCGATCTACCATGTGCATGGCCTGTTCGTTGCCCTGCACTGTGCTCTGCTGGAGCCGTCACCAATCCTGCTGCTGCCGCGCTTCGAGGTGGATACTGTGCTCGATGCGCTGCCCGGATCCACGGTGCTGATGGGCGTGCCGACTTTCTACGTTCGCCTGCTTGCCGATTCCCGCTTCGATCGCGCCCGCTGTGCGGGCATGCGGCTGTTCATCTCCGGATCGGCGCCGCTGCTGCCGGAAACCTTCGACGCCTTCGAAACGCGTACGGGCATGCGAATCCTGGAGCGCTACGGAATGACCGAGGCCGGCATGATCACTTCCAACCCGCTGGTCGGGGAGCGGGTGGCAGGCACTGTCGGTTTCCCGCTCCCCGACGTCGAAGTCCGTCTGCGCGGCACCGAGGGAGAACCGGTGTCGGCGGGGGGCGTCGGGGTGCTTGAGATTCGTGGCCCGAATGTCTTCAGCGGCTACTGGCGACAGCCGGAGCGGACAGCGGGGGAATTTCGTGACGGCTGGTTCGTGACCGGTGATCTGGCGGAGCAGGATGCCGAAGGCCGGATCAGCATTGTCGGTCGCCACAAGGACCTGATCATCAGTGGTGGTCTGAACATCTACCCGCGTGAAATCGAGGCCGAACTCAATGCACTTCCAGGTATCGATGAGTCGGCGGTGATCGGTGTGCCGCACGCGGACTTCGGGGAGGCGGTGATGGCCATGGTGGTGGCTGGCGAGGACTGGCCGGGCGAAACGGCAGTGATTGCGGCACTGAAACAGCGGTTGGCCGGCTTCAAGGTCCCGCGCAAGGTGGTGAAGGTCGCGGCTCTGCCGCGCAATGCAATGGGCAAGGTCCAGAAGAACCTGCTTCGGGATGAACACCTGCACACCTTTGCCCGATGATCACGCGCGGACAGGGCGGTCAGAGCCATTCCGCTAACGGAGTGATTGCGCTAGAGTTCAAGAGTCATGCCGGGGCATTTCGGGTTGCCTCTCGGGTTGCAAAATGAGTCATGATCCTTGGGTTGTTGATCGCCGCGGGGGCGGCATGATCGTTGCTTTGGGATGCCATCCTGCCGATTTGAGCCACAGGGCGATCCGTGGCGTGCTGGCGCAGCTTTGTGAGGTTCGAAGCGTTTGGGGGAAATGTTGAGTCATTGTGAGATTGGGCGCGCTTGGACATTCGTGAGTAACGGTCCGTTACCCATGGGACTCAGGATGCACTTTGGGCATGGTTGAGCATTCGATCATGGCTGGAGCAGGGGCATGACGCCACATATCCCTGGCTACCGGATTGTCCGCGAGCTCGGTCGCGGGGGGATGGCGACGGTCTACATCGCCATTCAGGAGAAGTTCGATCGCGAGGTGGCGGTCAAGATCCTCGACGAAGCCGTCGAGCAGGATCCTACCTTCAGTGCACGCTTCCAGCGCGAGTCCCGCATCGTCAGCAAGCTCAGCCATCCCCATATCGTCCAGGTCTACGACGTCGGCCTGCATGAGGGACGGCATTACCTTGCCATGGAACTGCTGACCGGGGGCGAACTCAATGACCGGCTCGAGGCAGGACTCCCCCTTGCCCACGCGTTGAGAGCCATCAAGGAAATTGCCAAGGCCCTCGATTTCGCCCACAGCAAAGGTTTCATTCATCGGGACATCAAGCCCGAAAACATCCTGTTCCGCGAAGAGGGTTCCGCAGTTCTGTCGGACTTCGGCATTGCCCGTGATGTGGACAATGAATCCCAGATCACCACCATCGGATCCGTCGTAGGCACACCCTACTACATGAGTCCGGAACAGGTGACGGGAGAACAACTCGACGGTCGGGCCGACATCTACAGCCTGGGCGTCGTGTTTTACAAGACGTTGACGGGTCAGGTCCCTTTCGATGGGGCGACGGCGCTGGATATCGGCATTCGCCACATCAAGGATCCCGTGCCGCGCCTGCCGGCCCATCTTGCCCGCTTTCAGCCCATCATCGACAAGTTCCTGGAAAAGTCGCCAACTCGGCGTTTTCAGAGTGGTGCGGAAGCCGCCAAGGCGCTCGACGAGGCGGAACAACGGGCACCGTTGCCTCAGTCCGTCGCCAGAACGGGTTCGTTCAATCGGGACACTGTCGATGAGATACGGCGCAGCGCGGAGCAGCAGGGTCTGGCCCGCAGCACAGCCTCCGGCGGTACCGGCCGAACACGGCTCAACGTGACCCGGGTCGGGACGCAGCGGGCCATGCAGCGCACGGCGTCGATGCGCTGGCTGGTGGCTGGCGTCGTCCTGGCGGTGCTGGCCGGCAGTGCAGCCATATATGTCATGGCGAGTCGGATCTCCAGCGGGGCAGATCTCGACCCAACCGTTGGCGGCGACGAGGCGCGAGCCATTGCGATGGGGGTGGCGTCGCCGACCGACAGTGATGACACGCGGGGGCTTGCACAGGGCTGATTTACGGGCAACGATGCCCGTCGACTCCTGCTGCGCAATACGAGAGTACGCATGGGATCAAGCGCAAGCTGGCGGCTTGTACGACAAGGTGGGCATGCGCCGTTCGAGGTGTCGGGGGATACTATCGTCGGCCGCAGCAGGCAGGCCGGCCTGTATCTGCCGGAAGGCTTCGTGTCTCGACGCCATGCACGCCTCTGGCTGGAGTCCGGGCGACTCATGGTCGAGGATCTCGGCTCCGCCAACGGTACGTTCGTCAACGGCGAGCGGCTGACCCGGCCCATGCGCCTCGCCCCCGGCGACTGTGTCACCTTCGATGCATTCGACTACTTCGTCGAGGCTATCGCGCCGCGGATCGACGGAGACCCCAACGCCACAGGCCTCGAGCTCCCCGACTCCGCCCCGCCCGCTGAAGCCGAAATGGAAGTCAGAGATGTCACGGGACCTGCCCGCTTCGAGCAGGAGCGTCCGCCGGCCACGCCGCGGAACCCTGCATTGACCCAGCCCATGCACCCTGTGACGGATGAGCCGTCTCTGCCGCCTCTGGATGACCCCGATTTCGACCTGGACACGGATGGAGAAGGCGCTGGGGATTTCGATCTCACGGGCGAGTCGGCCACGCTGCCGCCGCCTGACCGAAGTCCGCGTGGTGTCGAGTCTGCGCCCCCGGCGCGCAGCCCGCCGCCAACGCTGTCCCCCGTGGTCCATGCACCCGAGAGCCCACCGGCTTCCGTCCTGGCGGCGACGGTGGATACGCGCTCGGAAGCATCGCCGGCGCCGCCCAGAACCGTGGTCATGGAGTCGGGGACGGAAGGTCCGGACAGTGGGGGCGGGCCGGTGGATCCAGCTGCACCGGCACTGCTGGCCAGGTCTGGTCCTCTGGAAGGCAACCTCATCCATCTCGAGCCTGGACGCATTCTCGTCGGTCGCGGCGTGGAGTGCGACATCTGGATCGATCATCCAGCCGTATCCCGGCAGCACCTGGAAATCTTTCTTTCCGGGGGACACTGCCGGGTGCGGCAGCTGGACGGCGCCCGCGGTGCGATGCTCAACGGCAAACCTGTCGACGATGCGGAATTGGTCCCTGGCGACATTCTCCGGGTGGGTTCCGTGGAGTTCGTCTACGACAGTATTCAGCGCCTGACCCGGGGCGAGGGCGGTCTGCCGCCCTGGGTGTGGATGCTGGTGGGCTTCATGGGTGCAGGGGCGATCCTGGCGGGCCTGTTCATGTTCGTCCTGTGATGGCTCACCGACCGATTCAGCTCCGGCTCATCAGTCCCGGCGCATGCTCATGTCCTCAGCCCCTGCGGGCCCGGACGATGACGTGATCGTGACTGGGCGGGTACCCGATTCCTCCTCGAGCCTGCCGTGCCCACTGCACGTTCCGACTGCAGTAGGGTACGGCGAGGCGCGGGTCTGTTCCTCAGGAGTGGCAGCATGTCAGTAAAGATCCCTTATCGCAGGGAGATGTCGTTCGAGTACGGTGTGGTGGATCAGCTCTCGCCGATGATCCGGCGGGTGATCGCCCACAATCCGAGCCCATTCACTCTGCACGGAACCGGGACCTACATCCTCGGCAGAGGGCGGGTGGCCGTCATCGACCCCGGCCCGGACATTCCCGAGCACATCGACGCTCTGCAGGCGGCCCTTGGCAATGAAGAGATCAGCCACGTCCTGGTGACCCATTGCCACATGGATCATTCGCCGGGCTGTCGGCGGCTGCGCGAGTTCAGCGATGCTCCGACGTATGCCTACGGCCCCCATGGGTCCGGCCGGACGACAGATCTCGCCGGTGGCAATGACGTACAGGTGGAGGAGGGCGCGGACCGCGATTTCAGGCCTGACAACGAGGTGCGTCACGGTCAGGTCCTCGAAGGCGACGGCTGGTCGGTGGAGTGCGTGTATACGCCCGGCCACACATCCAATCACATGTGCTACCAGCTGCGCGAAGAGCGGACCCTGTTCACGGGGGATCACGTCATGGGCTGGTCCACGAGTGTGATATCCCCGCCCGACGGCGACATGCGCTCCTACATGGATTCATTGACCCTGCTGCTCGACCGTGACGATGTGCGGTACTGGCCGACCCATGGCCCGGCCATCGAGTCGCCGAAGCCCTTCGTTGCGGCCTACATTGCTCATCGCCGGGAGCGGGAGCAGCAGATCCTCGCCTGTGTCGAGTCTGGTGTGGAGCAGATTCGCGACATGGTCCCGAAGATGTATGCGGATTATCCCGAGTTCATGTACCCGGCTGCTGCACGCTCAGTGTATGCCGCCGTCGTGTATCTGGTGGAACAGGGCCGACTGGTCTGCGACGGCAACCTGGCCATCGACGCTCGCTTCGGCATCGCCTGAGCCCGATCCGACTGCTTCGGCCACGTCGGTGCGCCGTGGACGCATTTCGCAGGTAGCGAAGTGCCGTCGCACGGAGCGCGCCGGGAAGCAGGGCGCGACGGCCAGGCTTCGTTGAACCGCAGCAGGGGATCAATGTCGGCGGTCACCGCAGCAGTGCATGCACCTGTCGGCGCAGTGCCGGCACGACCTCTTCGAGGAACCAGGGGCGCTGCCGCAGCCAAAGCCGATTGCGGGGCGACGGGTGCGGCAACGGAAACCATCCTTCCTTCAAGTAGGCTCCAAAGCTCTGCACCCGGCCACTGACCCCCTGCGGATGGCTGCCCAGATAACGCTGCTGGGCGTAGCTGCCGACCAGCAGCACGAGCGCCACATCCGGCAGGCCGGCCAGCAAAGTCGGATGCCAGCGTGGCGCACACTGCGGGCGCGGAGGCAGGTCGCCTGATGCGCCTCGACCCGGGTAGCACAGCCCCATCGGGATGATGGCGATCCGGGCTGGATCATGGAAGACCGCCGAGTCCACCTGCATCCACTCCCGGAGGTTGTCACCGCTGCGATCATTCCACGGAACGCCGGTGGCATGCACCCGGGTGCCGGGGGCCTGCCCGATAATCAGGAGTTTGGCGCCGGCTGCGGCCTGCAGGACAGGCCGGGGTCCGAGTGGGAGGTCGGTGCAGGCCGTGCAGGCACGCGCATCGGCTAACAGCTCTTCGAGGGGGATGTCGCCAGCGGCGTTCACCAGGGAATCTCGCTGCCGTCCCAGGCGAAAAAGTGCCCGCTCGATCCAGCGTCGAGGCCGTCCATCACAGCGAGGAGGTGTGACACGGAGGCCTCCGGTGTCATCACGCCGGTCGCTTCGCTGCTGCGAAAGGGCGCAGACAGGGGCGAGGCGACAGTTCCGGGATGCAAGGCGACGCAGGCCAGCCCCCGGTGGCGACGGCCGAGCTCGATGGCCAGGGTTCGGGTGATCATGTTCTGCGCAGCCTTGCTGGCGCGGTAGCTGTACCAGCCGCCAAGATGATTGTCGCCGATGCTGCCGACCCGGGCTGACAGATGCGCCCAGATGCATCGATCCCGTCGCGGCAGCAGGGCTGACAGTTCACGTGCCAGCAGCAGTGGTGCGGTGGCGTTGACGGCAAATTGCCGGCTCATGGTCTCGGCATCGACTTGTTCGAGCCGTTTCTCAGGATGAATACCATGGTCGGAGTCGTGCAAAACGCCGATGCAGTAGATCACCAGATCAAGCCGATCCGTCAGCTGACGTATTTCCGCGCAGGCGGCCTGGACCCCTGCGGGATCGGCTGCATCGAGCACAACGGGCTCGCACTCTGAGGGGATCCGGTCGCGGTACCGACCGGTACCGATCAGCAGATCAATGCTGCTCCGCTGCGACAGGGCGTGGCAGAGCGCCCTGCCGAGAGTGCCTGAAGCACCGAAAACCAGGGCTGTTTTGGGGCTTTCGTCCGCCATTCAGCCGGCAGCCCGCAGGCGGGACTGTGCCGGTGCGAGGGGAAGTGACACCGTCACGGACACCCCTGAACCGTCGGCCAGATTGCTGGCCCGGGCGCTGCCGCCGTGGCGTTCGGCGATCACCCGTACGACGTAGAGACCGAGACCGAAGTGCAGGCGATTGTCCCGGGTGGCTACGCGCTGAGACACCATGGAGTCGAACAGGCTCTTCTCGATGTCCGGTGGCAGCAGCGGCCCACGGTTGGCAACCGTGATCTCGATGCTGTCGCGCAGGACATCCAGACTCACCCGGATGGGGCTGCCGGGCCAGTGGAAGTCCACCGCGTTGTCGATGATCTTGTCGAGCAGCTGCTCGATCCTGTAATCCGCCACCCGGGCGGGCGCAGCGCCCGCAGAGCCCCGGAACACGAAGCTGCATTCCGGGTGGGCATTGCGGCAGTTGCTGACATAGCTGTCGAGCAGTTCCTGCAGGTCGACAGTCTCGAGTTCTTCTGATTCCAGGGATTCCTCGAGGTTGGCCGCATCCGCCAGATTCTGAACGATCACCCCGATGCGCATGACCCCGCGCTTGGCGCTCTCCAGGTACTTGTTGCCCTCCATGGCGGAGAGCTCCTGCTCCAGGTTCTGCAGCGATGTGGAGACAGCGTTGAGGGGGTTGTTGATCTCATGCCTCAGGGTTCGGGGCATGTTCTCCAGAAACTTGTTGTGCTGATGCAGCTTCGTGAGCATGTTGGAGACGCTGCGCGCGAGATCGCCGATTTCATCACCGGCATTGATCTCGTGGTGCAACTGGCTGGTCTTGAGTCGGCCATGCTGATCGATGGCGTTGGTCGTCTCGGATCCTACGCGACGGATGCGCCATGCCAGCCGGACAGAGAACGCGAGCAATGCAACAAACACCGCGAGGAGACTGGCGGCAGACACCAGGACGATGCGTGCGAGGGCATCCCGCTGGAGATCGAGAATGTCGTCGGTGTTCTGCTCGACCACGACGGTGCCGATGGTCCGATCCCTGGATACGATCGGATGGGCCGCCATGATCACTTCGGCGCCGCTTTCGCGCCGACGTCTGACGGCACTTGGTTCCCCGCGCAGGGCTGCATCAATGACCTGTCCGCCGACGGTGATGAGCCCCTGCTCACTGTCGCTCGGAACGAGATCGGTGCTGGTTCGTACGCGCGGTCGGAAGGCATCGAAAACATGCTCCAGCCATCGGTACCCGGAACGCTCCGAAGTGGAGGCTTCCAGCGCACTGCCCGCCTCGGCGCGGACCCGGCGCTGGGAGTCGATCACCAGAATCCTGGCTCCGGAGTAGCCGAGGCCCTGGACGATGTTCAGGACTTCGGGCGAGCGCAGGGCCACCAGATGGAAATTTTCCCTGCCGGACTTGGGCAGGGTCTGAGTGATGCTGCGTATCACGCGTGACTCGGGATCATCAACGTTGACAACGGCGAGCCCGAACAGGCGGCGCGAACCCAGCATGCTCATCGGCATGCGGAACTCCAGGTTGTATCCATAGGACGTCGTCTCGACGAAACCCTGGACCCGGTTTTCCGGCAGGCCATGCTCGGCAAACTTCCATTCGGCATCCATGTGATAGGCGGTGGTCACGCCAGGGCCCTGCATGGTGATCTGCAGTCGACCCTCCTCATCCTGATCGTTCACGTAGCTCAAGCGGACGTGGTCGGCATTGTCCAGGCGCAGAAGATTGGGGTTGCGCCATACCGGTGAGGCATCGCGAACCCTCAGAAACGCATACAGCTGGTTGCCGCGCTCGCCGAGAAGCAGGTGAAAGGCGCCGTTCGGAAGCGCGTGCAGCGGCTCCTCATCCGCAGCCAGTCTGCGCGGTTCGCTGCCGGCCCCGAACACCTGCCAGCGGTCCGTGAGTTCAGCCCAGTCGCTCTCGCGGGCATCGATCCGGATCGGGTTGGGCAGGGGGTGGGCATACAGTGCCTCGAAGCCATCGAGGCTCAGGGGCAGATCATTGAACAGGTCCTCACGACCGTTGAGCAGCGTGGAGATGCCCTCGGCGGTGAGAAGCTGAGCCTGGGATTGCCCCTGGATGAGGAACGACTCCATCTGCACCAGATGGCGAAAGCTGAACCAGGGGACGATGAGCAAGGCAAGCCCGAGCAGCATCAGCTTGGTGCTGAGCCGCGGTCCACGCTGGCCCTTTGTGCTCACTTGGCCACCCACCGGTAACCGTATCCGTATTCGCTCTTGATGGAAGCGAATTCAGGATCGACCCGTTCGAACTTCTTGCGGATATTGCGCATGTGAGTGTTGATGGTGTTGTTCGTGACCAGCGATTGCATGGTGGCGTTCATCAACGTTTCGTAGCTGACAGCGTGCCCCGGTACCCGGACCAGTTTGGCGAGCATGCGGAACTCCGTCCCGGAGAGATCGATCTGCTGACCCTTCCAGGCCACAAGGAGGGCCTCCTGGTCCAGCATCAGCTCTCCGATCCTGCGTCCGCTCTGGGATGGCGTTCCGTTGCTGCTGTTCTGGTCGCGGGCTGCGTTGATGCGTAGCAGGGACGAAATCCGCTCTGCCAAATAATCGAGGGAAATGGGCTTGGGCAGATAATCCCAGGCACCCAGCCGCAGGCCGGAGATCTTGTCGATCTCCTCGATGCGTTCGGTGAGGAAGATCACCGGCAGTGATGGCGATCGCGCCAGCAGATCGCGGCACAACTCGAAGCCGGCATCCACCTCTTCACCGAGAATGATGTCGAGAATGACCAGATCCGGCAGCGAATCGTCGAACCCGGCGAGCGCCTCCCGGCGGCTGCCGTAAGCGCGGACGGAGTAACCTTTCTTGGTGATGGCGTCGCGGTAGTTTTCGCGCTGATCTGCGTCGTCCTCGACGATCGCAATGCTCTTTGGCATGAGCGGTTCTTCCTCTGTGTGCACGGCCTGGATGTGGTCGGCCAGGCTGTCTGGCGAGCCCGCCGCGGAACCCTTCAGACCCGTTCATGTTAGCGATTCCGACCGATGGCGTCGCGTCACGTCGCCCCGCGCGTCACCCTGCCCGTCATCCGCCAGGCTTGCGCAACGCCAGTCTGCGCCGGGCTCTGCAGATTGCCTCCATGATTCGCGCAGAGATCTCCATCGGAACTCGGCATGAATTCACCGCAGGCATGGTTTGCTGTGTGCCATTCGGGCTGGTTGGAGTCGCAAGTGAAGGTCTTTGTTCCGTTCTACGAAGATGCCATGGACGATGCGATGGGCGATGCCGCCCTCCATGGCGCTGTCCTGGTTCCGTTCGAGCGCGGATACAATCTGCTCCACATCGAGCGCGCCCGCGCCAGTGATCCCTATCCTGAACCTGGGCACGCGCAGATTCTGCCCCCCGAAGACTGGCCCACGCCGGTATCGCGTCAAGCCACGCAGCATTGATCGCCGGGCACCCGATCGGGTGCCCGATTCAGGCGTTTCCCCACACCTCGGTATACAGCGCCACCATCTCCGCCCGGGTCGGTATCCGCGGATTGTTCGCGGGCGACCCGGACGCCTCGGCCTGCATGGCCATGTGCTCCAACTGACCGAACCAGGCGTCGCGCTCAATGCCGAAGGCCTTCGGGTCAGGCACTTCCAGGCGCCTGTTCAGGGCAATCAGCCCCGCCACGAGCCGCTCCACGGCTTCTTCCGCAGGCGTCGCCGCTTCGCACCAGCCCATCGCGAGGCAACAGCGTGCGTAGCGCTCGGGAGCTGCATCCGCGGAGAATCGCGTGACGGCCGGCAGCAGCATGGCGTTGGACAGTCCGTGGGGGACATGGAACAGGGCACCCACCGGCCTCGACATGCCGTGCACCAGACACACGGAGGCGTTTGAGAATGCCATGCCGGCCTGCGTCGCACCGAGCATCATGGCTGCGCGTGCATCCCGGTCGTCGGCTCTGACGCAGACGCGATCGATGTGGGCAGCGAGGTGGCCCATGGCCGCCAGTGCAAGATCGTCCGTGAACGGACTTGCGCGGCGTGAGACGTAGGCCTCGATGGCGTGGGTCAGGGCGTCAATGCCCGTGTCGGCGGTCAGGCGTGCGGGTGCGGTCAGGGTGAATTCGTAATCGACGATGGCTGCGGTGGGCAGAAAGGCATTGCCGCGACAGAGCATCTTCTCGTGGCTGTCCGAGTCGGTGATGACCGTGAAGCGCGTGGCTTCTGAGCCGGTTCCGGCAGTAGTGGGAATGGCGATCACAGGAATGCCCGAGTGTTCCACGTCGTGAGGGACGGCGTAGTCGCGCATGCGACCACCATGATGGGCCAGCACGCCGATGGCCTTGGCTGAGTCGATGGGACTGCCGCCGCCCAGCGCCACCAGTCCATCGAAATCGCCATTGCGCCAGAAAGCCACGCCGCGATCGATGGAGGCCGAACTCGGCTCCTGCTCCGTGGCGTCGAAGACACTGGCCGGACAACCGGCATCGGTGAGAATCGCCGTCAGGCGTCCTACATGTCCGAGTTCGACCATGGCCGGATCGGTGATGACCAGCGGCCGCTGAATGCCGAGACGCCGCAGCAGGTTCGGCAGCTCGCCTATGGCACCGCCGCCGATATGGAGGGCCGCAGGCAGGTGAATCTGGGCGATCATGACAATTCTCCGTTGAATGGGCGGGGTTCGAGGCAGTCAGCTTGCCATTCCGATGCCCCAGACCCTGTGCCAGAATGCTCGGATGCCGACCGCCGAAGCAACTGCCATCGCCCGCATCCGCCAGACCTTGCTGGAACTGGAGCAGCAGCTTGCATCGGCAGCGCCGCCGCTTCCAGGCAGCGTACCCTGGCTGGCCCTCGATGCGGAGGCCCGATTGCTCGAACTGACCGAGCCCGCCCGCAGCGCGCTGGGCCTTGCCGGGGACGCTGTGGGTCAGCGTCTGCAGGACGTGCTCGAGGTGATGGGCGACCCTCTGCGCGGCGGCCTGATCCGGGTTCGAGTCGACCATGCTGCGCTGCCGCTGTTTTCCATCGTGCATGGGCAGGGTGCCTGCCTGGTGATCGGCTCCGGCGATCCCGGCGGCGCCATCGATCGCAAGCTCGTCCACGACCTTGCCAACGTGCTGGCCGTGGTACGGGGCAGGGCAGAGATGGCCGCCATGGACGAACTTCCCGAGCGGGTGCGGGCCTCCATGGACGAGATCGTCGTGGCGGTGGATCGGGCCCGGGCCTTGCTCGGGGATTGATGGGTCGAGTGGCGAGATCTCCGGGGCGGCACACCGCCAGTCACAGCCTCCTCGCGCATACCGATCAGTTGATTCCGAGGGCCATGCCGAGGGTGTCGCCAATTTCCCGCTGCAGAACCAGGGTTGCCAAGTGATCCTGGGGTGTGGGTTCGCGATTCAGGATGATCATTGGCACCCCACGCTCCGCTGCCAGCCGCGGAAACCCTGCGGCCGGATAGACCTGCAGCGACGAACCGATGGCCATGAACAGGTCGCAGGCGAAGGTGGCTTCCTCGGCCCGCCGCATTTCGTCCTCTGGCATAGCCTGACCGAAGCTGATGGTGGCGGTCTTGATGATGCCGCTGCAGGCTGAGCAGGGTGCCACGCTGCCGGTGGTCTCGAACTGCGCCCTGAGATCCTCGAGCTCATAGCGGATGCCGCAGGTCAGGCAGGTGGCATGGTGGGCGTTGCCGTGCAGCTCGATCACCTTGTCCGCGGGAATGCCCGAGCGCTGGTGGAGGTTGTCGACGTTCTGGGTGATGACCGCCAGCGCCTTGCCCTGATCCACCAGATGGGCAATGGCCCGGTGGCCGCGATTCGGCTCGGCGTCTTCGAGGGTGCGTTCACCGCTGAAGCGCCGCCGCCAGGATTCCTGGCGGATCGCTTCGGAACTGATGAAGTCGTCGAACATGATCGGCTTCATCCGCGACCACAGGCCACCCGGACTGCGGAAATCAGGGATGCCGGATTCGGTACTGATGCCGGCGCCGGTGAACAGTACGATGCGTTCGGACTGTTCGAGCAGGCGGCGCAACTGCTCGAGATCGGCCTCGTCGCTCGCAGTCATGGATATCTCCCTGTTCTATGGATGGGACTGGGCGAAGGCCGATTCGGCAGGATGCGCCAGGGACCGGAATCCATTACTTTGATTGCGCGGGCCCGACCCTGAGGTGATCATGCTCGAAGTTGACCTTTCGCCTGAACTGGCCACCAAGCTTACCCATTTGCCGATCCTGGTCACCGGCGGCACCGGATTCATCGGATCCCGGCTCGTGGCGCGCCTGCAGCGGGCGGGTGCACAGGTGACAGTGCTGACCCGCGACGCGCAGCGGGCGCGTCAGGTCGTGGATGATGCCCATTTCGTGACAGACCTGCAGGCTGCCGCCGCGACGGCGCCACGCGCGGTCGTCAATCTGGCCGGGGCGGGCATTGCAGATCGGCCGTGGACGTCATCCCGTCGCCGCATCCTGCTCGATTCCCGCGTGGCCCTGACGCGGCAGTTGCGCGATGCGCTGCAGGCGAATCCTCCGGATGTGCTCGTCAATGCCTCGGCGGTGGGCTACTACGGTACCGATCCGCAGCGGAGCTTCACTGAGGCAGACGGCCCGGGCAGTGGCTTCGCCGCGGACCTCTGTAGCCAGTGGGAGGAGGCGGCGGATGCCTTCTCGACTCTCGGCAGTCGCGTCGTCCGGCTGCGGATCGGCGTTGTGCTCGGACCCGGTGGAATGCTCGCGCGCATGAGGCTGCCGTTCTCGCTGGGGCTCGGCGGACGCATCGGGCATGGCCGCCAATGGATGAGCTGGGTTCACATTGCCGACGTGCTGGGGCTGATTGAGCGCAGCCTGACGGACGAAGCCTTCAGCGGCGCCATCAACGCCACGGCGCCCGAACCGGCAACCAATGCGGACTTCACGGCCACCCTCGGCAAGGTACTTCATCGACCCACGATTTTCCCGGTACCTGCCTTCGTGCTGCGCACCCTGCTCGGTGACATGGCCGAAGAACTGCTGCTCGCCGGTGCGAAGGTGCGGCCGCAGCAGGCCCTGGAGAATGGGTACGTGTTTGCTCAGCCGGACCTCGAGGCGGCCATGAAGGCCTCGCTCTCGAGGTGAGTGGCGAGGGCCCGGAGATCGAGTATTTCGAGGTCTTCGACGATCAGGGCCATCTCTGCGGTCTCGTTCCGCGCGCCGAAGTGCACCGACGAGGCCTGTGGCATCGCTCCGCAGACATTTGGGTTTACGGTCGTGACGGCAGCCTGCTGCTGCAGCGCAGGGCGCAGCACAAGGACCTTTTCCCGGGCTGCTGGGACTACAGCGTGGGTGAACATCTGCGGCCCGGCGAGAGCTATCTGGCCGGTGCCCGCCGCGGTCTGCGCGAGGAACTGGGCATTCTCGCCGGCGACCTCGCGTTCGCAGGCGGCCTGCGCCGGGTCCGCAACCATTGCCCGGACCGGGGCATTGATGATCGTGAGCTGTCCCGCAGTTTCCGTGTCGTTCACGACGGCGCGTTGCATCCGGACCCGAACGAAGTGGCCGAGGTGCGCTGGATGGCTCCGGATGCCGTCGCTCGCTGGATGGAGCGCCAGCCGTCAGCGTTCACGCCTTGGTTCCTTCAGGCTGCGCGGGAGCTGCGGTGGATCCTGCCAGCAGGCACGACTGCGGGTTAACCTTGCCGGTCTGGCATGCGACCATCCACGCACCTCTGGCAACGACAGGAGATTCGACATGGGCTTTGCCCTCTCAGACATGCAGCTGACGAGTTCCGCCTTCACCACTGGCGGAGCCATTCCCAAGCGCCACACCGGTGAGGCCGAAGACGTCTCCCCGGAATTGACCTTCAGCAAGGTCCCGGAAGGCACCAAGGGCTTCGCGGTGATCTGTCACGATCCGGATGCACCGCTGCTGAAGGAGGACAAGTACGGCTTCGTCCACTGGGTGCTCTACAACATCCCGGAGTCGGTCACCAAACTCGATGAAGGTGTCAGCGCCCATACGGCGGGCAACAACGACTTTGGCAATACCGGCTACGGTGGCCCGATGCCCCCTCCCGGCCATGGTCGACACCACTACTTTTTCTGGGTCTTCGCTCTCGATGAGGACCTCGGCCTGGAGCCCGGCCTGACCCAGGGTCAACTGCTCGAGCGCATCGAGCCCCATGTGCTGGGCATGAATCGTCTGGTGGGCACCTACGAGCGCAGCTGAGCGCGGGTGGAGGTCTTGGCCGGCATGAGCGTCTGCTTGCGCCATCGCCGGCCTTCCTGAAGGTTGGGTGGCACTCGCCGCTGCGGACACGGTGGCCATGACGCTGACGCAGGTTTCTGAAGGCGCTGGCCGGTGCAGGAGGAGAAGATATGCCCAGACTGGAGTGCTTCTTCGATTGTTCGAGTCCCTGGACCTATCTCGCCTTCGAGGGCGTGGTGCCTTTGGCGGAACGGCTGGGCGTGGACATCACCTGGCGGCCGTTCCTGGTGGGTGGCGTGTTCAACAGCGTCAACCCCAGCGTCTACGAAAGTCGTGAGCGGCCGGTGCCGGTCAAGGCCCGTTACTACGCCAAGGACCTTAAGGACTGGGCACGCTACCGGGGCCTTGCGATCGGCCAGCCGCCAGTGTTTCCGGTCAACAGCGTGAAGGTCATGCGCGGCGCTTTCCTGGCTGAGCGCGAGGGTCTGCTGGTGCCCTATGCCCGGCGGGTGTTCGAGGCCTACTGGGGTGACCTCCTCGACATCAGCCAGGACGAGGTGATCACGCCCCTTCTGGCGGACGTTGGCCTCGATGCCTCGGCATTCTACGACTGGATCGGACGCCCCGAGGCCAAGCAGGCGCTGCGGGAGAACACCGACGAACTCATTGCCCGCGGCGGTTTCGGATCCCCCACTTTCTACATCGATACGGACGATATGTACTTCGGCAACGACCGCCTGCCGTTGATCGAGCGGGCCCTTCAGGAGCGCACGGAATCATGAGTCTCTACGACCGCTACGTTCTTTCACCCATGATCGACCGCATGTGCGGAACCCGTGAGGTGATGGACATTCGCCGTGAAGTGGTGCCGGAGGCTGTGGGGGACGTGCTCGAGCTGGGTATGGGTTCGGGGCTGAATCTGAGCCTCTACGATCCCGACAAGGTCAGGCGGGTGGTGGGCGTCGATCCCGGCGAGCACATCACGGCCCTGGCCCGGGATCGCATGGCCGCCGCGCCTTTCGAGGTGGAACTGATCGGGTTGTCCGGGGAGGACGTTCCGGCCGAGGCCCACAGCTTCGATTCCGCCGTGGTGACGTTCACCTTCTGCACCATCCCCAATGTCCACCGCGCCATGGGGGAGGTGCGACGTCTGCTGAGGCCCGGCGGCAAGCTCTACTTTGCTGAACACGGCCTCTCGCCCGATCCGAAGATAGCCCGCTGGCAGCAGCGCATCAATCCCCTCTGGAAGGTCCTGGCAGGCGGCTGCCACATCAATCGAGACACGAAGCAGTTGCTCGAAGAGGGCGGCTTCCGGATCACCGACGTCCGCCAGAATCACGCCATGCAGGGACCGAAGATCGCCACCTGGGTGACGCGGGGGGTGGCGGAGGTGCGGTGAGTCCGGGCGGTGGGATCATGCCTCACCGTTCGGCTGGGGCCGTGGTCGGGCTCACCGCACGAGCGAATGCACGCCGCGAAGCCCGGGCCTGACTACCGATGAAGCCTTGATTCCCTCAGTTCCCCGAACGCCGTCGGCGGGTCCGTGGCGTCGAGCCGGGCGCTGACCGCAGCGGCGCAGGCTTCCGGCGAATTTTGGCGGGTATCGATTTCCAGGTCATAGATGCCATGGGCATGGACCGCTTCGAAGTGGGACAGTGCAGTGCCGGGAAAGCGGCCGGGCCGGCTGGCTTCACGCTCCTGCACCACGTCCAGCGGGGCGCGCACGGCTACGAACAATACCCAGAAGCCATCCAGCGCATCGAGGTAGTCGTCCAGGGTGTCGGTTTCCAGGAACAGATCGTCGATGATCACGTCGTTGCCGGCTGCCGCGAAGGCGGCGATGGCACGATGCATGCCTTGCAACATGCGTTGCCCCACGTCGCCGAAGCGTATGGCGGTGACTCGCCCACCGTCGTGATCGATGGGAACGACATTGAGACCTCGGGCGCCGGGTGTGCCTTCGGGTGAATTCAGGCCACGATAGGCCGGGGGCATACCATCCCGGAATTGATCCAGGGCCAGATGAAACCAGGGTTCGCGGCGCGCCACCTGGATGGCGCGAGCGAGGGTGGTCTTGCCGGCGCTGGATGAGCCGTTGAGCAGGATGATGCGGCCGGCGCTCATGGGATCCCTTGCATAGGCGATGTCGCGGGAGCCGCCACGTTATGTAAGGCTGCCGGGCGAATCAAGGTGCGGGTTGATGCCGCCTGCATGACTTTGACGACTTTGATGAAGGGGATGCTGGATGCAGGCGCTGTTGGGATTGGGGGTCCTGATCGGGATCGCCTGGCTGCTGTCGGAAGATCGCAAGGGCATCTCCTGGCGGCTGGTGGTCATCGGGCTCGCCCTGCAGCTCGGGCTGGCGCTGCTCATCCTCTATCTGCCTCTGGTGCGGGAAGGCATTCTGATGCTGAACGTGCTGGTGCAGACGCTGGAGCGGGCGACCTTCGAGGCCACCTCCTTCGTGTTCGGCTATCTCGGCGGTGCCGAGCCCCCCTTCGTGGTAGCCCGCGAGAATGCGATGTATCTGTTCGCGTTCCGGGTGATTCCCTTGATCCTGGTGTTCAGCGTTCTGGTGGCGCTGGGCTGGTACTGGCGCATCCTGCCGCTCCTGGTCCGGGCTGTCGGCAAGGTGCTGGAGCGGACCATGGGGGTGGGCGGTGGCGTGGGCCTCGGGGCCGGCGCGAGCATCTTCATCGGCATGGTGGAAGCGCCCATGACGGTGCGCCCGCTGCTGGCGCGCTTCGATCGCGGTGAGCTGTTCGTGCTCATGACCTGCGGCATGGCCACCGTGGCGGGGACCGTCATGGTGCTTTACGCGACCATTCTCGAACCGGTGGTGCCCGGGGCCTTGGGCCACATTCTCGCCGCCTCGGTGATCAGTGCGCCAGCGGCCATCCTCATCGGCCAGATCATGGTGCCCATGGGGCAGGATACGGCCGGGTCCCATTTCGATGAGCCGCCGCGCTACGGCTCCACCATGGATGCCATCACCCAGGGCACCCAGGACGGCATCCGACTCTGCGTCAGCGTGCTGGCCATGCTGCTGGTCCTGCTGGCGTTAGTGGCGCTGGTGAACAGTGGGCTGGATCTGCTGCCTGCGTTGGCGGGGGAGCCGCTGACCCTGCAGCGCATCCTGGGTTGGCTGTTCGCACCCCTGGCCTGGCTGATCGGCGTGCCCTGGGCGGAAGCGATAACCGCCGGCAGTCTGCTCGGCACCAAACTGGTGCTCAACGAGCTGATCGCGTATCTGGATATGGCGGCGCTGGGGACGGAGGCATTGAGCGAGCAGAGCAGGCTGATCCTGCTCTACGCCATGTGCGGGTTTGCCAATCTGAGTTCGCTCGGGATCATGATCGGGGGGCTGGTGACCATGTGTCCCGAGCGCCGGGACGACCTGCTGTCGCTCGCGCCCCGCACGCTGATCTCAGGCACCCTCGCCACTTTCATGACGGGCGCGCTGATTGGGCTGCTCAGCTGAACGGGGCTGGTTGAGGCCGGCTAATTGACGATCGAGCCGATCTGGACGTCGTAGATACCAGCCTGACGGGCCGAGTCCATGACGTGGATCAGCGCATTGGTGGTGGAGTCCGCATGGGGCACCACAACCACCGGGGCGTTCGGATTCTCGGCCCGCAACCGCTCGATCATCGGCCGTACCGCACGCCAGTCGACGAAGCGCTGGGCGATCCGGAACCGGTCGCGCTGGTCGATCTGCACCACGATGCTGACCTTGTCGGGATCCGGCGGCGGCGGCGTCTCGGAGGGATCCGGCGGCGTCAGATCAAGGCCGACCTCCTGGATGAAGGTGGCGGTCACGATGAAGAAGATCAGCATGATAAACACCACGTCCAGCATGGGCGTGAGGTTGATCTGAGTTTCATCGTCTTCCTGTCGGGCTCCGAGCGGACGTCGCAAGGCCAGTTCTCCTGTCGTTGAGCCGGGCTCAGCTGGGATATGGGCGGAGTCTACCGCCAATCTGGGACGATACAAAGCCGACCAGGAGCGATATTCGCGTGCGGAGCGGCCACTGTCCACTGTCATCATGACTCCCGTCATGACGCGGAAGCCCCGGGTCAGGCAGAATCCGGGGTCTGCCAGTCAAGGAGATTATGCGTGTGAGAATCGGTATCAACGGCTTTGGTCGCATCGGGCGGCTGGTGTTTCGTGCTGCCTGGGAACGGGACGACGTGGAGATCGTTCAGGTCAATGATCCGGGCGGAGACGCGGAAAATGCGGCCTACCTGCTCGAATTCGACAGCATCCAGGGCACCTGGACGAATACCGTCGGGTCTTTGCAGGATGCCCTGGAGATCGACGGGGCAACTGTGCGCTACAGCCGCGGCAAGGACTGTGCCGAGGCCGGCTGGACCGGATCTGGGCCGGGCGGCATTGACGCCCTGATCGAATGCAGCGGGCGCTTCAAGACGGCTGACACGCTCTCTCCCTACCTGGCTGCGGGCATCGGCCACGTCATCGTCAGCGCGCCGGTGGCCGATGCCGAGGTGCCGAACGTCGTCGTCGGGGTCAACGATACAGCCTTCGATCCTGCACGGGATCGGCTGGTGAGCGGCGCGTCCTGCACGACCAACTGTGTCGCCCCGGTGGTCAAGGTTTTGCACGATCACTTCGGCGTGGTGAGGGGTTCACTGAACACCATTCACGCCATGACGGCGACGCAGGTGGTCATGGACGGCTTTCACAAGGATCCCCGGCGGGGCAGGGCGAGTTCGGCATCGCTCATTCCCACCACCACGGGCTCCGCCAAGGCCATCGGTCGCATCTTCCCGGATCTCAATGGCCACATATCCGGCGTGGCGGTGCGGGTGCCGGTGGTCTGCCCGTCGATCACGGATTGCACGTTCGAGGTCCGCAAGGCTGCGGATCGGGACGCAGTGAATGCTGCGCTGGCGGCGGCAGCAGCCGGTGATCTGGCCGGGATCCTGGGTTACGAGGAACGCCCACTGGTTTCGGTCGACTACATCGGGGACCCGCGTTCGTCCATCGTCGATGCCGGCACCACGCTGGTGGTGGACAGCCATCACGTCAAGGTCCTGGCCTGGTATGACAACGAAATGGGCTACGCGCAGCGTCTGATCGATCTGCTCGAGCGCATTGGCGGCTGATGCGCGGACAGTGCAACTACGAGGCATGAATTCGGCACCATGGGCGTGAGCGAACGGGGATTAGCCAGCCCTATCGGCCAGTATGGCGTAGTGACCCTGGGTTACTGGGCGTTCACGCTCACGGACGGCGCCCTGCGCATGCTCGTGGTGCTGTTCCTGCACGGCATCGGCTTCTCGCCGCTGCAGATCGCCCTGGCCTTCGTGATCTACGAATTCTGCGGGGTGATAACCAACCTCACCGGCGGCTGGCTCGGCGCCCGCTTCGGTTTGAATCTGTCCATGCAGGCCGGTTTCGTTCTGCAGATCATCGCCCTGATCATGCTGGCCGTGGAGCCATCGCTGCTGACCCTGGGCTGGGTGATGATCTCCCAGGCTCTGGCCGGCGTGGCCAAGGATCTCAACAAGAACGCCGCCAAGAGCAGCCTGCGGGTGCTGTTGCCGGAAGGCGGTGGGCGCCTGTACCGCTGGGTGGCGCTGCTCACCGGTTCCAAGAACGCCCTGAAAGGGGCTGGGTTCTTTCTCGGGGGGCTGCTGCTGGCCACACTGGGTTTCCGCGGCGCCGTGCTGGCCATGGCAGGCGGCCTGACCGTGGTGCTGCTGCTGGGGCTGGTGCTGCTGCGCGCCGACCTCGGACGCGCCACGCAGAAGCCGAAATTCAGCGATCTGGTCTCTGCAAGCCGTGCCGTTAACATCCTTTCGGCTGCACGGCTGTTCCTGTTCGGCTCTCGGGATGTCTGGTTCGTGGTGGCGCTGCCGGTGTGGCTGCAGACCGTCGCGGGCTGGTCGCCCCAGGCCGTGGGCGGCTATCTGGCGGCCTGGATCATCGGCTATGGCGGCATCCAGGCCCTGGCGCCAGTGATCACCCGACGCAGTGGCGCTCCGGATGGTCGGATGGCCATGCTCTGGGCTCTGGCGCTGGCGGGGGTGCCCCTGCTGCTGGCACTGGTGGTCCGGGGTGCTGACGACGTCACCTGGCTGGCGCTGGGATTGATCGTCTTTGCGTTGCTGTTCGCCGTGAACTCGGCTGTCCACAGCTACCTCATTCTGGCCTGGGCTCGGGTCGACGGGGTCTCTTTGGACGTGGGAATCTACTACACCGCCAATGCGGCGGGGCGGCTCTTCGGGACGCTGCTGTCAGGTTGGCTCTACCAGACCCAGGGGCTCACGGCCTGCCTGCTGGCGGCCACCGCGTTCATGGTGGCCACCGTGCTCATCTCGATCGGTCTGCCCAGGGGGAATGATGCGTATCTGGATAAAGTTCAATCGAGATAGTTTTTATAAGCATCTGAATTAATATCATTTATTGAGAAAATTGAGCGGCAGTCCTCCCTCCGGCCAGGGGAAGCTGACCAGCTTTCCGGTGCTGGAAAGGGTGGCATAGGCCGTGCGCAGATCGGGCCCACCGAAGCAGATATTGGTGGTCAGGAGATCCGGCAGCGGCAGATGATCCGCCGTGCCGGCCACAGGATCGATGATGCTGATGCCACCCTGAATGATGGTGGCGACGCAGACCCGACCGCGAGCGTCGACGGCCAGGGAATCGTAGAGCAGATAGCCCGGCGGAACCGCCAGCAGGCGGCCGCCGTCGGGGCGGTCCCGGCGCTCGGCAATGATTGCGCCGGGGCCGGACAACCGCCATTCCCACAGGCGACCAGTGAGCGTCTCGGCGACGTAGAGTGCGTCCTCGTCCGGCGACAGCCCGATGCCGTTCGGGCCATCCAGAGGAAAGATCTTCTCCTCGATGTGGCTGCCGTCCGCGCGGGCGTAGAACACCCCGGTACGATCCCGCTCCCGGGGGCCGGTCTTGCCGTGATCCGTGAACCAGAACCCACCGCTGGCATCGAAGACGATGTCGTTGGGACCCCGCAGGGGGCGCCCGTCGCACTGGTCATAGAGGGTTTCGAAGGCGCCCGAAGCGAGATCGACCCGCTCGATGCGCCCCCCGCTGTAATCCGGCGGCGACTCTCCGGGATACAGGCGGCCGCCGCGTTCGTGCCAGACGAAGCCGCCGTTGTTGCAGACGTAGCAGTGACCGTCCGGACCGATGGCGGCACCGTTGGGGCCGCCGCCAAGGTCCGCGATGACGCTGATCGTGCCGTCAGGACTGACCCGGCTCAGGGTGCCGCGAGCGATCTCCACCAGGACGATGCTGCCGTCGGCCATGGCAATGGGCCCTTCCGGAAAGCGCAGGCCCGAGGTGATCTCGGTGATCTCGGGTGCGTGCATGGCAATTCTCCTTGTCGTGCTGGCCGAGCCTGGCCGTGAGCGGCCTGGATCGTCATGTGGATGTTCAGTCTGATCAGGCGCGGACGATGCCGGCCTCGGGGTCGCGGATGAGGCCAACACCGAGTGCGGCCCAGAGGATGGCGAAACCGATGGCAGCCAGGTTGAAGAACAGGAAGGGCAGATAGGTGAAGGTGGCCACCCCGAGCGTGGCGGCCATGTAAGCCCCGCAGGTGTTCCACGGCACCATCACCGACGTCAGGGTGCCCCCGTCCTCGAGGCTCCGCGACAGATTCAGGCGTGACAGTCCCCGATCCCCGTAGGCCTTCTCGAACAGGCGTCCCGGAACCGCGATGGCCATGTACTGATCGGCTGCCAGTACGTTGGCGAGAAAACTCGTGCCCAGCGTCGTCATGATCAGGCTGGCGCTGCCGCGAACGAAGATCAGCAGGGCCTCCACCAGACGATGCAGCAGACCGGTGCGCTCCATGACGCCGCCGAACACCATGGCCGTCATGATCAGCCAGATGGTGTTGAGCATGCTCGACATGCCGCCGCGGTCGAGCAGGCTGGTGATTTCGGCCGCGCTGCTGCTGCTCTGATAGCCGTCGAAAAGTGCGATCCAGGCTCCGGTGAACGCGGCTGCCACGCCCGTCATGCCTTCCGGCGCCAGAGCCACCGCGGCGTCGTACTGCAGAACCACGGCCAGTACGGCGCCGATCACTGCACCGAGGGCCAGCACCGGCAGGGGCGGGTACCGACGTGCCGAGAGTACGACCAGCACGGCCAGGGGCAGCAAGGTCATCATGCCCAGATGAAATTCCGCGGTGAGTTCTGCCTCGAGCAGCAGGTGCAGCGTCGAATCACTTTCGGCGCTGCCGCGGCCGATCACCGTAAACAGGAGCAGGGCCACGATCATGGCCGGGCCGGCGGTCCAGAGCATGTTGCGGATGTGGTCAAAGAGATCGACGCGGCTGACGGCGGCGGCGAGATTGGTGGTATCCGAAAGCGGCGACATCTTGTCGCCGAAATAGGCGCCGGAGATCACGGCACCGGCTGTGATGGCCGGGGACAGTTCCATGGCCTGACCAGCCCCCATGAGTGCCACGCCGATGGTGCCGGCCGTGGTCCAGGAACTGCCGATGGACACGGACACCAGCGCGCAGATCAGGCACACGGCAGGGTAGAACCACTGGGGCGACAGCAGGTGGGTGCCCAGCAGGATCAGGTAGGGCACGGTGCCAGAAAGGATCCAGGCACCGATCAGCGCGCCGACCATCAGCAGGATGAGCATGGCCGGCAGCGCGATGGTGATGGCCGTGACGATGCCTTCCTGAAGGGCGGGCCAGCGAATGCCCCGGCGCATGCCGATGAGTCCGGCGAAAGCCGCAGCCAGCAGCAGTGCGATCTGGTTCGGACCGTAGGACGCATCCTCGCCGAATATCGCCACCGATGCAGCGAGCATACTGACCAGGAGAACGACGGGCAGCAGCGCCTCCGCGAGGAACGGCGGCTTCGAGTCTGGCGCGATGACCGCGTCCGCGGCCGCCTCACGGGCGTCATCGATGTCGGCAGGCAAAGTGGTTGTCCTCGGCGGCGAGTTTGGGACGGAGACCAGGACTTTAGCCTGTCCTTCCCGCCGAATCACTGCCGTCGCGCATGCTGCCGCTGTCACAGGGTTGGCGGTAGACTTGCGGCTCCGGCCGTGTAGGGTGGATCGGCAGTCGGCGGCAGGCTCGTTGACTTGGAGGCTCGGGCCTGCAGGCAGGTTGCCGAACCGAGAGTTCACCGCTTCGGAGTTGGCCAGTGCCTGCGATCTGATCGGCCCCTTTCACTTGGAGATGGATTCATGACTCTGCACGGCCGGCAATCGACGACGCTTGTTCTGCTGCTTGCAGTGCTTGGCCTGGGCGCAGGCTGCCAGCCTCTGACTTCGGGAGCCTACGCGGAAGAGGAGGAGCGCACCCTCGGCGAGGTGACGGACGACTTCAACATCACCTCGGCGGTGCGGGCGCGGCTGCTGCGTGATGATGAGATTCGCAGTCGCGACATCTCTGTGGAAACCCGCCGCGGCATCGTCACACTCTTCGGCCACGTTGCCACAGCGCAGATGGAGCAACGCGCCATCGAACTGGTGCGCGGTCTGCCCAACGTGGTGGACGTCCGCTCGAGGCTGGTGGTGCTGCAGCCGGAAGGCTGATCGGTGGCGGGACAAAACCTGTACGGCCCCCGCGCCGGATAACCGGATCGAGTGCCCTCGGCCCCCAGATCTGGTGTTTCGCAGCCAGACGGAAGGTCTTTCGGCAGGCGGACAGAGTTTGGTCGAACTTGGCCTTATGCACAGTGCCGCAAGCGCCGGTGACATTCGGATGACTACAGCCAGAATGCCATGTCGATTCGATGTTATCTCTCTATCTATTTGTTTTTACTAGCCATTAATTCTTGGGCATTTTTTGATCAGCGCGGCGCAAGGCTGATGGGCTGGGCGCTGGCGGCCCATCAGCGCAGGTTGTCCCCAGAGTTATCCACAGCTGTTGTGGACAACCGGAGCCGCTCAGTCGAATGATTTGGCGAGCCAATCCCTGGGCTTGATGAACCACTCGGTCAAGCGCGCCTCCGGCGAGCCGGGCTCCGGCTGCCAGTTGTACTTCCAGGCCGCAAGCGGCGGCAGTGAAGCGAGTACGGACTCGATCCGCCGCCCCGACTGCAGGCCGTAGCGGGTGCCACGGTCGATGGCCAGGTTGAACTCGGCATAGCGCCCACGGCGGTAGAGCTGGAAGTCACGCTCGCGCTCGCCATAGGGCGTGTCCTTGCGCTTCGCCAGGATCGGCAGGTAAGCACTGAGGAAGTGCTCGCCGACGCTGCGGGTGAACGCGAACGCGGAGTCGAAGCCACCGGCGGTCCAGTCGTCGAAGAAGATGCCGCCGATGCCGCGTTGCTCATCGCGATGCTCCAGATAGAAATAGCGGTCACACCACTCTTTCAGACGAGGGTAGAGCTCGGTGCCGAAGGGGACGCAGGCGGCCCTGGCCTCGGCATGCCAGTGCACGGCGTCTTCTTCGAACCCGTAGTAGGGGGTGAGATCGAAGCCGCCGCCGAAGTACCACACCGGGTCTTCGCCGGATTCAGCGTCCACCAGGAAGAAGCGCAGATTCATGTGGGTAGTGGGGGCGTAGGGATTGCGCGGGTGGACGATCAGGGAAATGGCGGTGGCCTGGAAGCCGCGACCGGTGAGATTGGGATTGCGCTCGGTGGCCGCGGCCGGCAGCTGCTTGCCGATGGAGTGGGTGAACTGCACGGCGGTCTTCTCGATCACGGGGCCGTCCGCGAGAACGCGGGGGCGAGCGAGCCCCCCGCCGGGACCGGGAAGCTCCTCACGGCTGAAGTCCGCGCTGCCGTCCTCGGTTGCCAACGCGGCACAGATGCGATCCTGCAGATCCATGAAATAGTCCCGGACCTGCAACACGTCTGGCTGGTCACTCATATGCGGGGCTCCATGCGGTGGAATGGCCGGCGAGCATGCCCTGCGCTGCTGCTTCGGGCCATGCTCTGGGTCAATTTTCTCGTGCTGCGGCCATGCCGTCAGGGTGCGGGAACGACAGCATCGGTGTTGCTGCCGATGCTGGCCTGGAGTGCAGACCCGTGACAGACCCGTGATTGTCGCTGCGGAGCCTGTCGCTTATGCTTGCGTGCGTCGAATTTAATCACGGGTGAAGGAGAGAGCATGCCGGGAATCACAGCCTTCGGAGGCTACGTGCCGCGTCTGCGCCTGGCACGGCAGGCCATTGCTGCCGCCCACGCCTGGGCAGATCCGGCCATCAAGGGCCGCGGCAAGGGTGAGCGCAGCATCTGTAACTGGGACGAGGACGCCGTGACCATGGGCGTCGAAGCCGCACGTGACTGCCTCGGCCCGGCCAGTGAAGGCGAGGTTGCCGCCGATGCCCCGGAAGCGCTCTACTTCGCTTCTACCAGCTTTCCTTTCCTGGAACGCCAGAACGCCGGCATCCTGGCCACTGCCCTGGGCCTCGACGGCGATCGCATGTCCATGGACGTCACCGGCTCCCAGCGCGCAGGGACCTCCGCACTGATGCAGGCCCTGGCCGCCGTGGGCGGTGGCCTCATGAGCGATGCGCTGGTGGTGGCCGCCGACAAGCGCCGCAGCAAGGCCAGTTCCGCCGGTGAGTTCGCCTACGGAGATGGCGCCGCGGCAGTACGCGTCGGCGCCGGTGACGGCCTGCTGAAGTTCCGCGGCGGGCACACCGTGACCGTGGATTTCGTCGACCACTTCCGCGCCGAAGGGGAGGCCTTCGAGTACACCTGGGAGGAGCGCTGGATCCGCGACGAGGGACTGGCGAAGATCGTGCCGCCGGCCATTGCGTCGGCGCTGGCGAAAAGCGGCGTCGAGGCGGCGGACGTGGCGCACTTCTGCATGCCGTCGACCATCGCCCGGGCGGTGGCCGGCATCGCCAAGACCTCTGGCATCCCTGCCGCTGCCGTGCGTGACAACCTGCATGGGAACCTCGGTGAGTGTGGCGCTGCCCATGCCCTGGTGATGCTTCTGCACACCATCGAAGGTGACGTGAAGCCCGGCGAGATCGTCGTGGTGGCCGCCTTTGGGCAGGGCTGCGACGTGCTGGTGTTCGAGGCCACCGAGGCTCTGGCAACCGCTACTGTCCGGCGTGGCATCCGGGGCTCTCTGGCTGCGGGCAAGTCCACGGACAACTATCAGCAGTATCTGGCGTTCAACAACCTCATCGAACTCGACAAGGGCATGCGGGCCGAGCGGGACGACTACAAGACCGCGCTGACCGTGACCTACCGCAAGCGCGACATGCTGCTCGGGCTGGTGGGCGGCCGCTGCACCCGCTGCGGGACGCTGCAGTTCCCGCGCACCGACGTCTGTGTGAATCCCCAATGCCGGGCTCACCACACCCAGGAGCCCTACGCGTTCCGGGACGAGCCGGCCCAGGTCCTGACGTGGTCGGCAGACTACTTGACCTACATTCCGAATCCGCCCAGCCACTACGGCATGATCACTTTCGACAACGGCGGCCGGTTCATGACCGATTTCACGGATACCGACGTGGGCGAACTCGACGTTGGCACCCGGGTGCACATGATGTTCCGCATCAAGTCCGTGGACTCGCTGCGGGGTTTCGTCCGCTATTTCTGGAAAGCGGTTCCGG
This sequence comes from Gammaproteobacteria bacterium, assembly GCA_020832055.1. GTDB lineage: Bacteria > Pseudomonadota > Gammaproteobacteria > Pseudomonadales > Azotimanducaceae > SLTB01. The sequence continues at coordinate 605 of JAFIFL010000006.1, read as the reverse complement.
TTCGCGACGCAGTGACTGCCGCGGATGGCGCCGATCGCGCTGCGGCAGCGGGCTGATCGAGGCGCGCTCGCCGCGACCCGGTCGGGCCGGCGCACATCATCACAGTTACGGGAGTAGAGCACTATGGCACGGGGCATCAAGGACAAGGTGGCGATCCTGGGAATGGGTTGCTCGAAGTTCGGTGAGCGCTGGGAGTCCGGCGCCGAGGAACTCATGGTCGAGGCCTTCGAGGAGGCCATCGCCGATGCGGGCGTGGACGCGAGCCAGATCGATGCGGCCTGGTTCTCCACCCACTACGAGGAAATCAACGTCGGCAAGGGCGGACTGCCCCTGTCGGTGACCCTGAGACTGCCGAACATTGCCGTCACCCGAGTGGAGAATTTCTGCGCATCGGGCTCCGAAGCGTTTCGGGGTGCGGTGTATGCCGTGGCCTCAGGCGCCTGCGACATCGCCCTGGCCGTGGGCGTGGAGAAACTCAAGGACACCGGCTACGGCGGTCTGCCGGGCAGCATGAGCCCGCTTGCCGCCCAGTGGGCGGCCACGGGCTCCGCTCCGGGCAACTTTGCCCAGCTGGCCTCGGCCTACCGGGCCAAGCACGGCGTTTC
>JAFIFL010000196.1 GCA_020832055.1 Gammaproteobacteria bacterium | reverse complement strand
TGGATCGCATCAGGAGCCTGCAGGACGCGTTGCCGACGCTGCAGCGAACGGTACTCGTGGGTGACCCGGGTGCTGCCGGAAACCTGCAGGCGACGGTCCCGTATGCCGATTTCGGTACGCCGAAGCAGACCATCGACTTCGCTCATCTGCCCTTCGATCACCCCCTCTACATTCTGTTCTCCTCCGGCACCACAGGCGTCCCGAAGTGCATCGTCCACGGCGCCGGCGGCACCCTGCTTCAGCACCTGAAGGAACTGCTGCTGCACACCGATCTGCGGCGCGAGGACCGCATCCTCTACTTCACCACCTGTGGCTGGATGATGTGGAACTGGCTGGTGTCGAGCCTGGCGGTGGGAGCCACCGTGGTGCTCTACGACGGCGCGCCCACGTATCCCCGTCGGGATGCGCTGTTCCGTCTGGCAGAGGACGAAGGCGTCACCGTCTTCGGGACCAGTGCGCGTTACCTCGCTGCGGTGGAGAAGGCCGGCGTGGAACCCGCACGGGACTTCGATCTCACCGCGCTGCGGACCTTACTGTCCACCGGGTCGCCTCTACTGCCGGAGCAGTTCGACTGGGTCTACGGCCATGTGAAGACGGACCTGCAGCTCGCCTCCATTTCCGGCGGTACCGACATCGTGTCCTGCTTCGCCCTGGGTTCGCCGCTGCTGCCTGTTCGCCGCGGTGAACTGCAGTGCCGGGGACTCGGCATGGCGGTGGATGTCTTCGACGAGCAGGGGCAGCCGGTCCGGCAGACCAAGGGCGAACTGGTCTGCACCCGCCCGTTTCCGTCCATGCCCGTGGGTTTCTGGAATGATCCCGACGGTACCAAGTACCGCGCGGCCTACTTCGAGCGCTTCCCCGGCATCTGGTGTCACGGCGATTTCGCGGAACTCACGCAGCACGACGGCCTCATCATTCACGGCCGCTCGGATGCCACCCTCAACCCGGGCGGGGTGCGCATCGGCACGGCGGAGATCTACCGGCAGGTGGAGAAGGTCGACGAGGTCATCGACTGCCTGGCCATCGGTCAGGATTTCAGGGGTGACGTGCGCGTACTGCTGTTCGTGGTGCTGCGCGAAGGCGTCGACTTCGATGATGGTCTGATCCGTCGCATCCGGGAGGTCATCCGCGCCAACGCCACACCCCGCCACGTGCCGGCGAAGATCCTTGCCGTCACCGACCTGCCGCGCACGGTGAGCAACAAGATCTCCGAGATCGCAGTGCGCGACGTGGTCCATGGCCGGCCGGTGGCGAACACCGAGGCACTGCTCAATCCCGAGGCGCTCGCAGAGTTCAGCAATAGGCCTGAACTCGCCTCCTAGGGCGCAGGCCGGGGCGTTGGGTTCTTCAAGTACTGGTGCGCCCAGGATCCCTTTGCGCCGCGGGGACTTTGCGGCCACGGTCTCCCCAGACCAGCATTACCGGCGTGAACAGCAGCGTCAGCGGAGTCGCCAGGAGCAGGCCGCCTGAAATGGCCGTGGCCAACTGCACCCAGTACTGTGTGGACGGGGCGCCGAAACTGAGATCACGCCCGAAGAAGTCGACGGTGAGCATGATCACCATGGGCAGCAGCCCTAGAATGGTGGTGATGGTGGTCAGCAGGACCGGGCGCAGGCGTTGCGCTCCCGTGCGCAGGGCGGCATCGATGGGTTCGACACCGCTGCGCCGTATGACGTTGTAGGTATCGATGAGCACGATGTTGTTGTTCACCACCACCCCAGCCAGGGCGATCACGCCTATCCCGCTCATGACGATACCGAAGGGTTCGTCGCGCAGGAACAATCCGATCAGGACGCCGGCGGTGGAGAAGACGATCGCCGAGAGCACCAATACGGCCTGGTAGAAGCTGTTGAACTGGGTCACCAGGATCATGAACATCAGGAAGATGGACAGCCCGAAGGCCAGCTGCAGGAAGGACACCGCCTCGGCCTGGTCCTCGGCCTGACCGCGCCAGCGCACAGTGATCCCCTCGGGCAGTTCGTCGGCAGCCAAGGCTCTCTGAAGGAGCCTGGCCTGATCGTCCACCAGCAAGCCGGGTGCGACGTCCGCACTCACGGTCAGGGTCCGCCGTCCGTCCACCCGCCTGATCAGGCCGGTTCGCGCCCCGGGCTGGAAATCGACGAAGTTGTTCACCGGCACCAGGCCGAAGGCGGTGGGTACGCGCAGCGCGGCGAGTTGGGCCAGGTTGCGTTCATCGAAGGGGAAGCGGACCCGAATGTCCACTTCCTCATCGGCGTCGTCGGGCCGATAGCCGCCAAGACGGATACCCTGAGTGAGCATCTGCACAGCGTCGCCAAGCAGGCTGATGTCGGCACCGTAGCGGGCCGCCTCGCGATGATCGATTTCGGCCCTGACTTCAACGCCGGGCAGGGAACGGTCGTCCTCGATGTCGGTGAAGCCGCCGAGGGCCTGCATGTGTCCGCGGATGCGGGTGACCGCGGCCGTGAGGGCATCGGCGTCGCCGCCGCTGACTTCCACCTGGATGGGTTTGCCGCCGCCAGGGCCTCGTTCTTGTTCGCGAAACTGCAGGACCACCCCGGGCAGGTCGGCGCTGGCCTCGCGCAGGCGGCTGAGCACCTCCTCGGCAGGAGGCCGCAGGCGCCAGTCGATGAACTCCAGCTGGATCACGCCGATGACGTCCTCGGCGTAGTCCGACAGCAGGCGCTGGGCCTGGTCACCGATGGTGCGGGCATAGACCGTGCGCAGCTCGGCGTCGCCGAGGAACCGGCTTTCAACCTTGCGCAGCAGGGCATCCGCCTCCCAGATCGAGAGGTCACCCCGGGCCTGCACTTGAACCTGGGCGAAGCGCGGCTCCACGTGAGGAAAGAACTCGATGCCGCGGCCGAACTGGGCGTAGCTCAGGTATGCCGCCAAGACCATCATCGAGGCCGCCGCCAGCGTCTGGCCCGGCCGAGCGAGCAGATTCCGGAGCAGCTTCACATAACGCGCCGTGAAACCGTCGATATGGTCGAAGTCGCCCCTCTCAGCCGCCTGGATGCGCTGCACCTGCTCGGGACGGCTGACCTTTTCGTCGCCCATCAGACTGCCTAGCACCGGAATGAAGACCAGGGCCATGAGCAGCGAGGCCAGCAGTGTCACGATCACCGTGGCGGGCAGGTAGAACATGAACTCGCCCACCATGCCGGGCCAGAACAAGATGGGCAGGAACACCACCAGGGTGGTGGCGGTGGAGGCGATGATGGGCCATGCCATGCGGGCTGCGGCGCGGCCGAAGGCCTCTCGCCTCGGCAGTCCCTCGGCCAGGTAGCGGTCAGCCTGTTCCACCACCACGATGGCGCCGTCCACCAGCATGCCCACCACAAGAATGAGCGCGAACAGCACCACGATGTTGAGGGTGAAACCAAGCAGGGCGATGGCCAGGATGCCACCCAGGAAAGCGCCAGGAATCGCGAGCCCCACCAGCCAGGAGGAACGTCCGCCCAGGGTGGCGACGATGGTCAACATCACCAGGACGATGGCGAGCACGACGTTGTTCTCCAGATCGCCGAGCAGGTCGGCGACGTCATCGGCGGTGTTCTGCAGGTGGTCCACGCGGAGGGCTTCGGGCCAATCCACCCGGGCTGCCTCGATCACCGCCGTTGCCGCCGCCACTGTGTCGAGGATGTTGGCGCCGCTGCGTTTGCGAATTTCCAGAACCACCGCCGGCTGGCCATTGACCCGGGCGAAGCTGCTGGGATCCTTGAAGGTACGGCGGCCGGTGGCCACGTCACCAAAGGTGACCACGATTCCATCTTCCACCTTTACCGGCAGTGCGAGGACGTCCTCCAGCGACTCGATCACGCCGGGCACCTTCAATGACACCCGCCCTGTACCCGTGTCGATGGCACCGGCTGCCACCAGCCGATTGTTGCGCTCTATGGCGGCGATGAGTTGCTGGTAGGGCAGCTGATAGGTCTCCATCACCAGCAGATCCACGAGAACTTCGAGCACGTCTTCGCGATCACCACCGATGTTCACTTCCAGCACTCCCGGCAGAGCCTCGAGCCGGTCGCGGAGATCGCGGGCGATGCGTACGAGGGTGCGCTCAGGCACCGGGCCGGATAGCGCTGTAGTCAGGACCGGGAACATGGAGAGATCGACCTCCATGACCTCCGGTTCCTGGGCGCCAGCAGGAAGTTGGCTGCGCACCATATCTACCTTTTCACGGACGTCGGCCATGGCCTGACGGTTGTCATGGCCGGGCTCGAAATCCAGGCGCAGAAGGGCGAAACCTTCACCGGCCTGGGCCAGCAGCTCTTTCAGTCCGTCGAGGGGACGCAACTCCCGTTCCATGGGCCGGATCAGCAGGCGCTCGCTGTCCTCTGCCGAGATCCCCTGGTAGCTCACGGAGACGAAGAAGATGGGGATGTCGATGTCCGGTGCGGCTTCCTTGGGCACCGTCACATACGCCACACCGCCGGCGGTGAGGATCAGCAGCAGGAGCAGCATGACCGTGCGGCTTCGATTCAGTGCAGCCTGGATCAACACATTCATGATTGTGGTGTACTTGGATCGTCGGCCACGCGGACGATCTCACCGGCGTTCACGAAACCATGGCCAATGGTGATGATCCGGGCATGTGCCGGCAGGCCGGTGATCCATACGCCCCGGGAGTCGGCGCGAACCAGCGCCACCGGATGGAAGACCACTCGATCATCCTCGTCTACGGTCTTCACTCCCAGCCGCCCCTGGTCATCCAGCGCAGCGAGAGCCGGTGAGACCCGATGGGCCATGACCTGCTCCACTGGGATCTGCACCTGGACGCTGATGCCGGAAGGTAGTGCCCGGTCCGGGTTGGGCAGAGTCAGCTCTACGCGGAAGGTGCGGGTGGCCGTCTCGGCCCGGGCCGAAATGTAGCTCACCTCGGCATCCCTTTGTTCGCCGTCCATCATGGTGACCCTTGCCGTGCCGCCCGGCCTGACCCGGTGAATACCGTGCTGGGGCACCTGGACCACGGCCCGCAGGGGATTGTTCTGCAGCAGTTCGGCCACCGGATCACCGCGGCTGAGAACGTCGCCGACATCGGCGTAACGGTGGTTTACCACTCCGGCGATAGGGGCCTGGACCCGGGTGTGCCGGATATCGAGTTCGATGGCCTCGAGGTCGGCCCGGGCGGCTTCGAGTTCGGCTAGGGCGGTTTCCACCCGAAGTTGCGCCTGCATGCCCTCGCGGGCCAGGCGCTGGGCACCCTGATAGTCGGTCTCCCGGCCGCGGACATTCGCCTGGGCTCGGCGCAGGCGTGCCTCTCGGTCGTCCATGTTGATGTGGGCCAGGATCGCACCGACCTCGACCTCCTGCCCGAGCGCCACCGGCACCTCGCTGATTCTGCCCGAGGTCTCGGACCGGACCACCACTCGCTGATTCGCTTCCACCTCACCCTGGAGGGTGAGGACCCGCTCCACCGGCTCCGCCTGACTGAAGCGTACGGCCACGGTCATGGGCTCCGGCGTTTGCTGGCGAGGCTCTTCCGGCGGCTCGCGAAACAGCACGCCACTGAGCACCCACAAGGCCAGCAGCAGCGCCACAGCGGCAATGATCAGAGACGAGCGATGCCGCTCCAGCAGTGACATGACGGACTCCAGGGTGTGTGGCGCGCAAGCTCGAGGCAGATCGAGGGCACTGGCGATGGTGCTGACGACGCTCCATCATGCAGAACGAGGGCCGTGGCTGCATTGCGCTGTGTCAACTACTGGGCCGCAGAGGAGCGTCAGGGGCAGTCCACTTCGCCGTGGTCGACCCGGATCAGTTCTTCGGTGGGGAAGTTCAGCGCCGCCGCCTGCTCGATCAGGCGTTCGACTATGGCTGCATCGAGCTCAGGTTCCCGAGCCAGGATCCACAGATAGCCGCGGGTGGGGCCGGACACCATCGCATAGCCATAGTCTTGGTGATCCAGCGCAATGACGTGATAGCCACCGCTGATGCCGAAGAAAAAGCTGACCGCCAGGCTGCCGGTGTCCGGACTGTCGAGGAACCGCGCCGTGCCCTCGACGTCGCGCCATTCGCACTTGCGCGGGTCGAAGCCTCGATTGATCACTTCCAGTCTGCCGTCATCCTGGATGCGGTAATCGGCGGTGACATGGGTGAGGCCACGCTCGAAGCGGTGATCGAGGCGGAAGATCTCGTACCAGCGGCCCTGATAGCGCTCGGCGTCGAAGCCGGTCACCGCCTCCACGCCCGAGGGCTTGCCAGTACAGGCGGTGAGGAGGATTGCGATGAGGCCGAGGGCCAGTTGGCTGCGCAACGTCATGTGCGCAGTGACTTCAGCGACCGCGTGCTGTTTGCGGCGATGGTGTCCGCATCCCACAGCGCCGCGAACTGAAAGGCGCGTGGGCAATGCAGGTAGGCCTCGTCGATGCTGACACGAATGGCCTGAATGAGGCGCGTGTTGTCGTCGGTGAAGCAGACCTCAGGCGAACCGACGAGGCTCTCGACCGCATCGCGATCGAGGACGTCCACACGGCCGTTGACCCGTGCCGTCACGTTCATGCCGGGGATCATGAACACCAGCCCCACCTTGGGATTGGTCTCGAAGTTCTGATAACCCTGGAACAGCCGGTTGCCGCCAATGTCGGGGACGAGCAGCGTGCGCTCATCCAACACCTTCACGAAGCCGGGCTTGCCGCCCTTGGGCGAGGCGTCGCAGTCGCCGTCACCGCTGCTGCTGGCCATGACCAGAAAGGGCGCGGCCTCGATGAAGCCGCGGACAATGGGTTCGAGGTGGTCCTTGACCTTGGTGGCGGCCACCGGATGGGCGCCCCCGAGTTCCTCGCGCAATTGATCGATGCGGCTCATGGCCCGCTCCCCTGCGAACGCTTCCAGACATGATGATAGGGCATCCCAAGCCGGCCTGCTCCTGATCAGGAAGTGCCGCCCGCTGGTATAGTCGAGTGATGGATACCGAAGCCGATAAGGACCGGGCGTACTTTGCACGCATCGCGCGCGCTGCCGCCGGTCTGCAATGGGACGCTCCGCCCAGCTCATTGGCGGAGATGTTCGAGCGCATGGAGCGCATACGCGAGCTGCACGGCGGGCTGGCCGAGGCCGGCGTGGACATGGACCCGGATGGGGATCTTGCTTCTCACCAGGCTTTCCTGGCCCGACTGCGAAGGCATCGGGATGGGGCGTTGACCGGTGATGACGGGCCGTGACAACAACGACGCTCGGTGCGTTGTCTGCTGTCCTCGACGCGCTTGGCGTACGCTGGGTGCTGATCGGGGCTCTGGCTGCGAACCGCTACCGATCGGCGCCGAGGCTCACGCTCGATGCCGACCTGCTTCTGGCCGATTTCGGTCCGGGTCTCGAGACGATGGAGGCGGCTCTCCGAGAAGCCGGATGGTCAGTCGCGCGGGCAGACCCGCATGCCGAGCTGCTGCGGTTGCGTCACCCGCATTGGGGTATCGCCGATCTGCTGGTGGCTGGCACGGCCTATCAGCGCGAGGCGCTGGCGCGCGCTCGCATGGAGCAACTCGACGATGGCATCGAAGTCCGTGTGCTGACCGTCGAGGACGTCATCGTCCACAAGTTGATTGCAAACCGCTTCCAGGATCTTGCGGACATCGAAGCCGTTCTCGCGTCCGCCCCTGAACTGGATGAGGCGTACATCGAGCGTTGGGCTGAATTCTGGGGTGTGACCGCCACTTGGCGCCAGCTGCGGGCGCCAGGCGGCTAAAGGCCCGATCAACCCAACACCAGCTCCGCCAGCGTGCCGAGTTCGGCCTCGGAGCGGGCGAACACCAGCAGCGAGGTCACCGGGGTCTCCTTCCAGGCCTGCAGCCGGTCGCGGATGCGCTCCTTCGGGCCCACCAGGGAGATCTCGTCGGCGAGCTGATCCGGGACGGCCATCATGGCTTCCTGCTTTTTGCCGGCCAGGAACAGTTCCTGGATCTTCTCCGTCTCGGCTTCGAAACCGAAGCGGGCGATCAGCTCCTTGTGGAAGTTGCGGTCCTTCGCCCCCATGCCGCCCACGTACAGGGCAAGCATGTTCTTCACCGGCAGCAGCCCCTTCTCGACGTCGTCGGTGATGTTCACCACCACGCCCTGGCAGATCTCGAAGCCCGGCTTGGCGTGTTTGAGGGAGTCGGCGTAGACCTCGTTGCGGTAGGGCGAGTAGTACAGCGGCAGCCAGCCGTCGCCGATCTCGGCGGTCTGGGCGATGTTCTTCGGTCCCTCCGCACCCATGAAGATGGGCAGGTCCTTGCGCAGGGGGTGAGTGATGGGCTTCAGCGGCTTGCCGAGGCCCCAGGAGCCCTCGCCCGTGTAGGGCAGCGGGTAGTGGGGACCGTCATTGCTCACCGGCTCTTCCCGGGCCAGCACCTGGCGGATGATGGAGACGTACTCCCGGGTCCGCGCCAGCGGTTTGGAGAAGGGGGCACCGTACCAGCCTTCCACCACCTGCGGCCCGGAGACGCCGAGACCGAGAATCATGCGGCCGTTGGAGAGGTGATCCAGCGTCAGCGCCGCCATGGCCATGGCCGT
>JAFIFL010000195.1 GCA_020832055.1 Gammaproteobacteria bacterium | reverse complement strand
GGTCGGCCCGTCTTGCGCTGCTGATCAGTAGCCGCGCTCGGCATCCACTCGATGAGCCAGAGGCTGTCCCGCTTCGTAGCGTGCCAGATTGTCGAGGAACAGTTCCGCCAGGGCGGAGGCCGGTGTCACCGCCGCCACGTGGGGCGTGACGTAGAGGTTGGGCGTGGTCCAGAACGGATGTCCTGGCGGCAGCGGTTCCTCCCGGAACACGTCGAGGACGGCCGCCGCAAGCCGCCCCGCTTCCAGAGCACGGATAACATCCGCATCCACCACCGCCGTGCCGCGGCCGACGTTGATCAGCACGGCTCCCGGCGCCAGGGCCGCCAGCACTTCGGCATCGATGAGGTCACGGGTCTCGGGCGTATCCGGCACCACGCTCACCAGATAATCAGCGCCAGCCACCGCCGCGCGCAGCGCGCTGACGGCAAACACCCGCTCGATTCCCGCCACCGGTTCCCCGCTGCGGCTCACACCCGTCACCGTGAGACCGAAGGCACTCGCCACGCCCGCCAGATGCCGCCCGATGCTGCCGACTCCGACCACGACCATGTGCCGGTGCGCACTCGGCCGTTCCGGCAGCTGGCGCCACAACCCTTCTCCCTGCTGATCCCGGTAGTCGAACAGACGCCGCTCCAGGGCAGCGATCCAGCCGAAGACGTACTCCGCCATCAGCGGCCCGAAGATGCCTTTCACCCCCGTCACGGTCAGTTCCGGCCGCTCGCCGATCAGTGGCAGCAGCGGTGCCGTACCGGCCCAGGTGGACTGCACCCAGCGCAAAGAAGGCAGCTTTGCAGCGGCGGCCACGACATGCCCGGGTGATCCCAGACAGATCGTGGCGTCGCAGGAGCCGAGCTGCTCCGGACGGCTCACCAGCAGATACGATCCCGGTCGCCGGGCCTGAAGTTCGGCCACGATGTCCGCGGCATCGGCATCGAGAACGAGGATGGGTTCGGGCTTGGCTGAAGGCATGAAACAGCTCACTGGACACTGGAAAACTGCGCGGAATCGGCTTGCCGGTGATGTCGAAGGTTGCGACGGCTCCGAACCCGTGCCGATAATGCCCAGTCATGGTAACCGACGGAGACCGGAATGATCACGCTGACCGTGAACGGGACGCGCCACGAACTCGACGTGGAAGCCGACACCCCTCTGCTGTGGGTCCTGCGCGACCACCTCGAACTCACCGGCACCAAGTTCGGCTGCGGCATCGCCCAGTGCGGGGCCTGCACCATCCACCTGGACGGCGAGCCCATCCGCTCCTGCGTGATCCCGGCTGCTGCGGCCGCAGGCCGCCAGATCACCACCATCGAAGGCCTGTCCGCCGATCGCTCCCACCCGGTCCAGCAGGCCTGGATCGAGCATGACGTGGCCCAGTGCGGCTACTGTCAGTCAGGTCAGATCATGGCCGCAGCCGCCCTGCTGAAGCAGAAGGCGGCCCCCTCTGACGCGGACATCGATGCGGCCATGACCAACATCTGCCGCTGCGGCACCTACCAGCCCATGCGGACCGCCATCCATCGCGCTGCCGAACTGGCCCGGGAGGTGTCCTGATGAACGCCGAGTCCAAGCTCTCATCACGCCTGCCCGGCCTCACCCGCCGCGGCTTCGTCAAGGCCACCCTCAGCGCCACAGGCGGACTGGCCTTGGGCTTTCACCTGCCGGCATTGGCCGCCATGAACGGCCCCTGGGCCGGCGACCCGGAAGGGGCGGAAATCAACGCCTGGCTGGTGATCGCCCCCGATGACACCGTCACCATCCGCGTCGCCCAGTCCGACATGGGCCAGGGCGTCTTCACCGCCATGCCCATGCTGGTGGCGGAAGAACTCGAATGCGACTGGCAACATGTGCGCGCCGAGTACGCCAGCGCCAACCGCAGTCTGCGGGAGGATCGGGTCTACCAGCGCATGGGCACCGGCGGCAGCCGTGCCGTCAGCCATTCCCGCCCCTACCTGCAGCAGGCAGGGGCCAGCGCCCGGGAGCGGCTGATCGCCGCCGCGGCCCAGGAGTGGGGCGTTCCAGCCAGCGCCTGCGTGGCCAGCAAGAGCCGGGTCAGTCACGAAGCCAGCGGTCGCAGCAAGCGCTACGGCGAGCTCGCGGCCGCAGCCGCCGGCATCACCCTCGAAGCCGAACCGGAGATCCGCAAGCCCGGCGAGTACCAGCTCCTCGGCACCGCCCTGCCCCGCCTCGACGTGCCTGCCAAGGTGGACGGCAGCGCCGTCTACGGCATCGACGTGCGCCTGCCGGGCATGCTCTACGCCGCCATCGCCGTCTGCCCGGTCTGGGAGGGCCGCCTGAAGGCGGTGGACGCAGCGCCCGCTCGTGCCATGCGCGGAGTGAAAGAAGTCGTCACCATGGACGATGCCCTCGCCGTGGTGGCCGACAGCTACTGGCGTGCCAGACAGGCGCTGGACGCCCTCGCACCCGAGTGGGAACTCGGCGACCATGCCGGCGCCAGCAGCGAAGCCTTCAAGGTACGTTTCAGCAAGGCCCTGGACGCCAAGGGCGCCATCGCGGAGGAAGCGGGCGACGCCTACGGCGAACTCGACACCGCGGCCAAGGTCATCGAGGCGAACTACAGCGCGCCCTATCTCGCCCATCTCGCCCTCGAGCCGGTGAACTGCACCGTCCACATCCAGCCCGACCGGGTGGACGTCTGGACCGGCAGCCAGAATCCGGAAAGCGTCCTCACCGTCACTGCCGAGGAAACCGGCCGGCCGCCGGAGCAGGTCCACGTCCACAGCTGCCATCTCGGTGGCGGTTTCGGCCGCCGCAGCCGCCCGGATTTCGTCGCCCGTTCCGTTGCCGTCGCGCGCCGCATCGACGCGCCGGTGCAGGTGATCTTCAGCCGCGAGGAAGACACCCGAACCGGCCACTACCGGCCCATGGCCGAGTTCAAATTCCGCGCCGGCCTCGACGCCGAAGGCAAACCGGTGGCCCTGGTCAATCGCTCGGCCACCCACTCCATCCTCGCCGGGCTGCGCCCCGAGGCGGTGGCCAATGGCATCGACGCCTCCTCCCTGTCCTGGCTGGCGAACAGCCCCTATGCCTTCGCCCATCGCAGCATCGAGCACCATCTGCAGCGCACCCACGTACCGGTATGGTTCTGGCGGGCCGTGGGCGCCACCCAGAATGCCTTCGCCCTGGAGAGCTTCATCGACGAGCTCGCCCACGCGGCCGACACCTGCCCCTGGCAGTTCCGGCGTCCCCTGCTGGCCTCTCGCCCGGACATGGTTCGCGTCCTCGACGCCGCGGCCGAGCAGGCCGGCTTCACGGATGAGCTGCCGCGAGGACAGGGCCGCGGCATCGCGCTGGTGGAGGGCTTCGGTTCCATCTGCGCTCAGGTGGCGGAAGTGGAGGTCTCGCCCAGCGGCGACGTCAAAGTGAAGCGAGTCGTCACCACCCTGGACTGTGGCAACACGGTGAATCCGCAAACCATCGAGGAGCAGGTGCAGAGCTCCGTGGTCTATGGCCTGTCCGCCGCTCTGTGGGGCAAAGTGGAGATTCAGGACGGCCGCGCCCGCCACGGCAACTTCGACCGCCACCGGGTGCTGAAGATGGCCGAGACGCCGCAGATGGACACCCATCTGGTGCTGTCCGGCGGTGACAAGTGGGGCGGCGTCGGCGAACCCGCCGTGCCGCCGGTGGTCCCTGCCGTCTGCAATGCGATCTTCGCGGCTACCGGCAAGCGTGTGCGGGCCCTGCCGCTGAATGATCAGGATCTGAGCTGGTCCTGATCCCCCAGGGTGAAGCCGATGGACAGACCCGCATGAGGACGCTGTCGACACTGCTGCTGCTCGCCGCGGCGTCGGCAGCGGCAGCGGCCCAGGCCGAGAGCCCATCCCGCGGCGAGTTCCTCGCCGGCGCCTGCAACGCCTGCCACGGCGCCGAGGGTCGCGGCAGCCCGCCGCTGCCACCCCTGCAGGGACGCGACGACCTCCGTCAGCAACTGCAGGCCTGGAAAGGCTCTGACGAGGCCACGGACGGCGTCCGCGGCACCGCCCACCTGATGATCCGCTTCGCCCGTGGCCTGTCGGATGCGGACATTGATGCTCTGGCCACGTTCTATGCCCGGCAGGAGGCGCCATGACGGGCCGCTCGACGACCCTGGGGCGACGGCAGTTCCTCGCCGGCAGCCTGCTGCTGCCCATGGCTTTCGGCAGCGTTCGTGCCAGCGCCAAGGCGGCCGCCCATGTGGTGATCGTCGGCGGCGGCTTCGCCGGTGCCACCGCCGCCCGCCATCTGGCCCGCTGGTCACCGGAGACCCGCATTTCCCTGGTGCTGGGCCGGGATCGCTACTGGACCTGCCCGTTCAGCAACCTCGCCGTGATCGGTGAGCGCTCGCTGAGCAGCCTGGAAGTCCGCCGGGACCGGCTCGCCACGGACAACATCACCGTCGTGCCCCTGGCAGCGCGGGACTTCGATCCCCTCCGGCGCACGCTGCGGCTGGAGGACGATCGACAACTGACCTTCGATCGCCTGGTTCTCGCGCCAGGCATCGACGTCATGCCCGAGGCCATCGAGGGCCACGGACCTGACGCCGTCGACACGTTTCCCCACGCCTGGCAGGCGGGACCTGCCACCGACCATCTGGCCCGCCGGCTGCGGGCCGTCCCCGACGGCGGTCTGGTCATCTTGAGCGTCCCCGAAGGGCCCTACCGTTGCCCGCCCGGCCCCTACGAACGGGCCAGCCTCATGGCCTGGTGGCTGGCACGCCATCGACCGCGGACCAAGCTCATCATTCTCGACGCCAACACGAGCTTTACCAAGGACAATCTGTTCAGGGCCCACTGGCAGGACGCGCATCCGCAACGGCTGAGCTGGCGCGGCCGCGACGACGATGGCCAGCTGCGTCGAGTGGATGCGGCGCGCGGCAGCGTGCATACGGATTTCGAGGACTACCGGCCTGATCTCGCCTGCATCATCCCGCCGCAGCGGGCCGGTGCCATCGCCCGGGTCGCCGGTCTCGACGGGGGCCGCGGCTGGTGCAGCGTGGATCCCCGGACCTTCGCCTCCACGGTGCACCCGAATGTGCACGTGATCGGCGATGCCGCCATCGCCAACCCCATGCCCAAGTCGGCCTTCGCCGCCGCCAGTCAGGCCCGGATCTGCGCCGCCGCCATCGCCGCCGAGTTCAGCGGCCGGAGGCCGCCGGAGGCCCTGTTGACGAACACCTGCTACAGCCTGCTGACGCCAGAGACTGCCATTGCCGTCACCGGCAGTTACCGCGGCACGTCAGAGGGCGTCGAGACCCTTCCGGGCACGGCCGGCACCAGTCCGCTCGAGGCCCCGGCGTCGCTGCGCGAAGCGGAGGCCGGCCATGCCCGCGGCTGGTACGCCAGCGCCCGGGCGGAAGCGTTCGGTGAGTGAGATCAGGCAGAGGGTGCTGGGCAGCCTCGTCCTGCTCGCACTGGCAACCGCCAGTGCTGATGACAGTGCGGACTGCGCCAGTTTCGACCTCGTCGGCGACGGCATCCCCCAGCCTCTCGGCGAGCGCGTCGGCAACCCCGACGCCGGGCGTCAGGTGGCCGCCGACCGGCAGCGCGGCGATTGCAGCATCTGCCACCAGCTGCCGTTGCCCCATGCCCGCTTCCACGGCAATGTGGGTCCCGATCTCAGCGCCATCGGCGCCCGCCTGACGCCGGCCCAGCTCCGCCTGCGGGTGGCCGCCAACCGCCACCTCAACCCGGAGTCCGTGATGCCGGACTACGGCCTCAGCCGCGGCCGTCATGACGTCGCCACAGCCTTCGAGGACCGACCCATTCTGACGGACCAGGAGATCGAGGATGTCGTCGCCTGGCTGAGCACCCTGGACGGCAGTGGGCCATGACAGTCCACCGTCACCCGGGACTGCCGCGCCGCGCAGTCATCCAGGGCCTGGCCGCCGGCCTGACCCTGCTGGTGATGCCGCGGGTCACAGCCGGACTCGACGCCGCCCTGCAGGCCCGGTTCGGCGAACGCCGGCCAGCCAACGGTGGGGTGGAACTCGAAGTCAGCAGTCTGGTGGAGAACGGCAACTCCGTTGCCGTCACCGTGCGGGCCGATCCTTCCCAGCCCGCCCCGACGGCCCTGCATCTGTTCATGCCCCGCAATCCGGAACCCTGGGGTACCAGTTTCAACATCCAGCCCCCCGCCCTGGCGGAGTTCAGCACCCGCATCCGCCTGTCGGGGACCCAGGACCTGATGGCGGTGGCCGAGTGGGCAGACGGCCGGCTCGGCGCGACCGCGGTGTCCGTCATGGTCACCCTCGGCGCCTGCGCCGACGAAATCTACGGCGAGTTCTGAGCATGAGCCTGTCCGCCCGCGTCCGCATTCCCACCGAGGCCCGCGCCGGCGAGGTGGTCGAGATCCGCACCCTGGTGAGTCATCCCATGGAAACCGGCTTCCGGGTCGACAGCTTCGGCCGGCGGGTGCCGCGCAATATCCTCACCCGCTTCAGCTGCCGCTACGCTGACCGCGAGATCGTCAGCATGGACCTGCGGCCGGGCATTGCCGCCAACCCCTATCTGGCGTTCCGCTTCGTCGCCGACGTGTCCGGGGCCATCGAACTGCGCTGGGAGGGCCAGGACGGGGAGGTCCTCGTCGAGCGCGGCCACCTCGAGGTCAGCGCAGCGTGAAGTCCTGGCTGCCGATCCTGCTCCTGCTCGGCTGCTGCGCCAGCGCAGGACCGCCCGAGCACCGCTCAGGCTACCATCTGCTCGGAGGCGAGCTGCGAGCGCTGCAGGACGATGATTTCGCCAACCCGGGCATGCTGTGGGTGGATCGGGGCGAACGGCTCTGGAACGCGCCCGGAGGCCCCCGTGAACAGAGCTGCCGGGACTGCCACGACGAACCGGCCAACCTGCGCGGCCTCACCAACCGGCTGCCCCGCTTCGATGCCGAGGCCGACCGCCTTCACAACCTCGACACCCTGGTGCGCGACTGTCGCCAGCAGCGGCAGCAGGCCGAAGTACTGCCCCATGAAAGCGAGGATCTGCTGGCGCTGACGACCCTCATCGCCCATCAGTCCCGTGGGTTACCCCTCGAGGTCACCGTGGAAGGACCGGCCAGGGCCGCCTTCGAGCAGGGCAGGGCCAGCTTCGAGCGCCGCCGCGGCCAGCTCGATCTGTCCTGCGCCGACTGCCACCAGCGACTCGAAGGGGCGCGCCTGCGGGGCGAGACCATCAGCGCCGGCATGGTCAACGGCTTCCCACTCTACCGCCTGACGTGGGAAGGTCTCGGTTCCAGGCAGCGCATGATCCGCTGGTGCAACGAGGCGGTCCGTGCCGAACCCATGGACCCGGACAGCCGTCGGGCCCTGGCGCTGGAACTCTATCTCGCCTGGCGCTCCCGCGGGCTGCCGCTCGAATCACCTGCGGTGCGGCGCTGAGCGGGGCCCCGGACAGGCCAAGTCGAGGAACGCCATGGGCAGCAAGGCAGTTGAGCACATCGAACTCGGGACCGACTGCGGACTGCGGGCACGCATCTCCAGCTGGGGCGTTTACCTGACGGAACTGTGCCCGGACGGCAAACGCGACGTGGTGCTCTCCCACGCGGATGACGGTGGCCGGCGCGGCGACGGCCTGCACTTGGGCTGCATCATCGGCCGGCACGCCAATCGCATCCGCGACGGGTCCTTCGAACTCGACGGCTGGCAGCATCAGCTGCCCTGCAACGCCGGCGACAACCACCTCCACGGCGGCCACGCGGGATTCCATCAGCAGCATTGGGACGTTTTGAGCAGGGAGCCGGAGCAGGCCCACCTGAGGCTGCGTTCCCCCAACGGCCAGGAAGGCTACCCGGGCAATCTGGACGTGGATGCGGTCATCTCGCTGCCTGAGGCCCACTGCCTGCGGCTCGAACTGACGGCGGCGACCGATGCACCGACACCGGTGAATCTGACCTGGCATCCCTACTTCAACCTCGCCGGCCACGCCAGCGGATCAGCCGCCGAACACCGGATTCAGATCGACGCCGATCAGTTCCTGCCCATGACCAGCGAGTTCTGCCCCAGCGGCGAAATCATGCCCGTGGACGGCACGCCGTTCGACCTGCGGCAACCGCAGACCATCGGCCCCCTGCTGGCATCCCGCCATCCGCAGATGCTGGTGGGAGAAGGCTTCGATCACTGTTTTCTGATTCGCGGTGAAGGTCTGCGCCGCGCCGCCCGCCTCGAAGCCCCCGACGGCAGTCTGGCCATGGAGGTCTGGAGCACGCAGCTCGGCCTGCAGTTCTACAGTGGCAACACCCTCATGCTGCCGCGCGGAGGCAAACAGAACGCCCGCTACCGACGCCTGTCCGGGATCTGCCTGGAACCCCAGGGCCTGCCCGATGCTCCCAACCATGGCCACTTCCCCACCACCGTCCTGCGGCCGGGCGAACGCTATCACCAGATCATCGAGTACCGCTTCGAGGTGAGGTGACAAGGTGGAGCCCGAGCTTCGAGCGGCACCCCATTGTGGGAGAGCGCTATTTCGCAAAGCGAAATGCGCCGATCTCGATGACGTCCGG
>JAFIFL010000194.1 GCA_020832055.1 Gammaproteobacteria bacterium | reverse complement strand
ATGCGCGCGGTTCGGCCGGACGCGGCTCGGCCGGACGCGGCTCGGCCGGACGCGGTTAGTGTGGCGGCGAAGCAGGATGGTCACGATTTCGCAGCATCGTTCGGAGCGAACGACATGTTTCGGCGCAACCGCAACCTCGATGACGCTTCCGCGGAAGCGTCTGCAGCAGCGCTGCAGGTTAACCACCGTTCAAAACTGAAGCCTCTGGCCGTGGCCGTGGCCCTGGCCCGGTAGGTTTCCCGTTCGCTCCGTGGGCCGTCTCGAGCGGTCGCTGCCGGCGACCGTTTGAACCCTTGCTGCGTTACGTGCATCCTTGCTTGTTGATTCAGTTCCCCGGAGAGCAGCCATGCACGATCTCGTCATCCGTAACGGTCTGATCTATGACGGCAGCGGCGGCGCGCCCTTCGAAGGCGACGTGGCCATCGACGGTGATCGCATCAGCGCCGTGGGCAAGGTGGCTGCGGCCGGGCGCGAAGAGATCGACGCCAAGGGTCGGCTGGTCACTCCCGGTTTCGTGGACATCCATACCCACTTCGACGGTCAGGTCACCTGGGATCCCTTCCTCACGCCCTCCACCTTCCACGGTGTCACCACAGTGGTCATGGGCAACTGCGGCGTGGGCTTCGCACCCTGCGCGCCGGAACGCCACGCCTGGCTGATCCAGCTCATGGAGGGGGTGGAGGACATCCCCGGAACGGCGCTGGCGGAAGGCATCCAGTGGAACTGGGAGAGTTTCCCCGAGTACATGACGGCGGTGGAACAGTCCCCGCTGGCCATCGACGTCGGCCTGCAGATTCCCCACGGGGCGTTGCGGGCCTACGTCATGGGCGAGCGGGCCGCCCAGTTGGAGCCGGCCAATCCCCAGGACGTGGAGCGCATGAGCGCGCTGGTGGTGGAAGCCATCGAGGCCGGAGCACTCGGCTTCACCACTTCCCGCACCGAAAAGCATCGCGACCGGGCCGGCCACCACACGCCCACTTTCAAGGCCGAGCAGGACGAACTTTGGGGCATTGCCAAGGCGCTCGGCGGCACGGGCCGTGGCGTGATCCAGCTCATCGCGGATTTCTGGGACTTCGACGCCGAGTTCGGCCTCGTCCGCGGCATGGCGGAGGCATCAAACCGGCCGCTGTCGCTGACCATCGAGCAGGATGATCGCCACCCGGATATCTGGACCAACGTTCTGGCCGGCATCAGCAAGGCCCAGGCCGACGGCATCAACATGCGCGGTCAGGTGCCGCCCCGGCCCACCGGCGTCATCCAGGGCCTGACCGTCACCCTCAACCCCTTCCTGATCCACGAGGCCTTCAAGCCCCTGCGCAATGCGCCGTTGGAAGAGAAAGTGCGGGCCCTGCGCGATCCTGCGGTGCGCGAGAAGCTGCTGGCCGAACGCATCGAGTGGGACCCCCAGAACAAGCTCGGGCACTTCCTGCTCAGCGCCTTCCACAAGATGTTCCCGCTCGGTGATCCGCCGGACTACGAGCCCCACCCTGACAACAGCGTCGCGGCTCGGGCAGCCCGCGAGGGACGCCAGCCCGAGGAAGTGGTCCTCGACCTGCTGCTGGAGAAGGACGGCAAAAACCTGCTGTACTTCCCGATCATGAACTACACCAACGGCAATCTGGACGACGTCCGCAGCATGATGACCCATCCCCACACCCTGTTCGGGCTGTCGGATGCGGGCGCGCATTGCGGCGCACTCTGCGATGCCAGCTTCCCCACCAGCACGCTCACGCACTGGGCGCGGGACCGCAAGCAGGGCGGTCTCGATCTGGCCTGGCTGATTCATGGTCTGACCCGCAGGACAGCGGAACAGGTGGGCCTGAATGACCGGGGCCTGCTGCGTCCCGGCCTGATCGCCGACGTCAACGTCATCGATTTCGATCGGCTGCAGGCGCGCATGCCGGAAGTGGTCAACGATCTGCCAGCACAAGGGCGGCGTCTGATCCAGAAGGCGGAAGGTTATGAGGTGACCGTGAAGTCCGGCGCCGTGGCCTTCCGCAACGGCGAGCCGGTCAGCCGGGAACTCGGTGCGCTCAAGGGGCGTCTGCTGCGCGGGGCCCGTGCCGGCGCGTGAAGCGGGCGGCGCAGTGACCATGAGCGAGCCGCGCCGTACAGCCCTGATCACCGGCGCCTCGGCCGGACTCGGCGCCGAGTTTGCCCGCCAGCTTGGTGCTGCCGGCTGCAATCTGGTGCTGGTGGCGCGCCGGGCCGAACGCATGGAGGCTGTCGCCCGGCCGTTGCAGGTGCGGCATGGCATTCAGACCACGCTGATCAGTGCCGACCTCGCCGAGCGCGAGGCTCCGGCACAGATCCACGCGCAGCTGGCCGAGCAGGGCATTGAAGTCGACTACCTCATCAACAATGCGGGCGCCGGCGGTGGCAATCTGCTGGAGGACCGGGACTTCGATGCTCATGCCCGCTATCTGGAACTGATGATGCTGTCGGTGGCGCAGCTCTGCCATCTGTTCGTTCCCGCCATGCGCGAGCGCGGTTTCGGCCGGGTCATCAACGTCGCCTCGGTAGCCGGCAGGATCCCCCGGGCCGGCGGCTGTCTCTACGGCCCTTCGAAGGCCTTCCTGGTCCACCTCTCCGAGGAGTTGCATCTGACGGTGCGGCAGGACGGTGTCAATGTCTCCGCCCTCTGTCCAGGCTTCACCCATACCGACTTTCATGCGGTGGCCGGCACGCTGGACATGAAGGCGAAGTCGCCGAAGCTGCTCTGGTATGACGCCGATGTGGTGGTCAGGGAGGGGCTGGCGGCGGTGGAACGGGGCAAGCCGGTGTGGGTCAGCGGCAGGCTCTATCGCTGGCTCGATCCGCTGTTCCAGTCGGTGTGGACCCGGCGTCTGTTCCGGATCACGGCACCGTGATCGACCGCAGGCGTCACCGGGTCTCCCGGGCCAGAGCCACGGCACCCACCGCCCGCGGATAGCCGACGAGCCCTTTCAGGGGCGCGCTGCGAATGCGCCAGGCTCCGCTTTCGAACAGCCAGCCTGCGTGATCGGCACCGAGCAACTGCAATCCCGCCAGTCCGGCCAGCCCGCGACCTTGTGCTTTCAGGGCTGCCTCCACCAGCGTCCAGCGCTGCAGCCGTTCCGACGCACGGCCGGGATCTGCCCAGGGCAGGCGTCGCGCCAGGCCAGCCGCCGGTTGCCGGTCAGCCGGTTCCAGATCCACCCCCAGTCTGGCCTGACCGGGCAGCACACCCACGAGCACCCAGTGATCCGTATGCGCCACCGACAGGGCGACCCGGCCGGCCCAGCGCGGCGAGATCACCCGCGGGCGGCGCTGGGGTCGCCGCTCCAGCGCGATCCGGTCGGCCGGTCGGCCCAGGACCTCCGCCAGCGCGAATCGCAGCAGGGCACTGGCGAGGAGAAAGGCGCGCCGGCGCAGGCGGTGCCGGTAGCGGCGGGCGGCGCTGCGATCCGGTCCGGTCAGGTAGTTGGCCATGGCCTGGAGTGCGGCCGGCGAATTGGGCAGCCGGTAGTAGGTCCCGCGCGCAGCGCCCGGGGGCTGGGTGACCGCAACGGGCAGGGGGCGCAGCTGCGCGACCATGGTCAGGGCTGACCGAGCACGCTGGCCAGACCCTGCTTCAGATCGACAGCCGGCCGCCACCCCGACGCCTCTTCGAAGGAACGCAGGTCGCAGGACCAGTCCGGATGGGTCAGTTCGCGGGCCTTGCCAGGCGACAGCATGGGGGCATAGCCCAAGACGCCTGAGAGGGTCAGATTGATGCGCCCGGCGGCTTTGAGCAGCGCCACCGGAACCGGGATGCGCCGGACCTTGCGCTGCCGCAGGGCAGCGACCGTGGCGCAGAGCTCATCCCAGCCGTAGCCCTCGCTGTGGGCATCACTGAGTTCGAAGCAGCCGTCCACGGTGTCGACGCTGGCGGCGGCGGCCAGGATGGCATCGACCACGTCGTCGATGTGGATCAGGGTCACGCGGGCACCGTCCACTGCGGGGGTGGGCGCAACACCCCGGGCCATGCTCTTCAGCAGGGGGGCGAGTTCCCTGTCGCCGGGCCCGTATATGGCCGTGGGTCGCAGCAGCGTCCAGCGGCTGCGAGTGTTGGCGTCGTACAAGTCTTCCGCTGCCCGCTTGCTGGCGGCGTAGTGGGACAGCTCGGGAACCCTGGCTGCCAGCGAGGACAGGTGGATCAGGCGGACCCCGGGATGAACCTGCCCGATGCGCGCCAGCAGTGCCCTGGTGCCGGCCACATTGACCCGGTCGAAGTCGGCACGACCCCGGCCGCGGACGGCGCCTGCGCAGTGCACCACCAGTGAGGTATCCGCGATCAGGGCGTCGAGGGCTCCGTACGCGTCGAGGTCGCCGGTGATGCGCTCGACGGCTTCAGGCAGGGTGGCATCCGGTCGACGGACGAGACCGCGCACCGCCACGCCCGCTGCCACAAGGCGTTCGGCCAGGGCCCGGCCGACGAAGCCGGTGATGCCGGTGATGGCCACCGGCCCCTGGCATTCGGGGCTCGAGAGGGCGGAACTCATGGCCTCTGACGTCGCCTGCCAGCGCTGGCGAGACGATCAACCAACCTGATCGGCCAGCCCGGCCAGATAGTCGAGCCGCGCCTGGGCCCGGGACAGTTTGCCTGAGGTGGTGCGGGGCAGAGTGTGGGGCGGCACGGCGTGGACCCGGGCCTCGACGCCGAACTCGGCCTGGATGTCGCGGCGTATGGCGCGCAGCATCTGCTCGCGGGCCTCGGCGTCCAGTTCCCTGCACTGCAGCAGCACCACCAGCAGGCTGCTGCCGTCCTCGCCCTCGATGGTGAACGCCGCCGCGTCCGTGCTGCGCACCCCGGGGTGCTGTTCGGCCACATGCTCCACGTCCTGGGGCCAGATGTTGCGGCCATTGACGATCATCAGATCCTTGCGGCGGCCGGTGATCACCAGTTCTCCATCCACCAGATAGCCGAGATCGCCGGTATCGAGCCAGCCGTTTCGCAACACCTGGGCGTTGATCTCCGGCGCCGCGTAGTAGCCTTCCATGGTGCTCGGCGTCCGCAGATGAATGCCGCCCTCGCAGCGTTCCGGCAGCACCGTGTCGTTAAGATCACGGACTTCGACTTCGTAGCCGGGCAGGGGGCGTCCGCAGCGGGTGAAGCGGGTCTGGCGGGGCAGGATGGTGGCCGTTGTATTGCGCTGGCTGGCAGGCTGGTGGCAGGACAAGTCGATGGTATCCGCTTTCATGCCCGAACCCGGTGGCGTGAAGCTCACCGCCAGAGAAACCTCTGCCATGCCGTAGGACGGTACGAGGGCGTCGGCATGAAAGCCGGCCGGTGCCACGGCCTCGGCGAAGTGCTCGAGAATTTCCGGGCGGATCATGTCCGCACCGCAGCCGGCCACCCGCCAGGGGCTGAGGTCGAGATCCTCGGCATCACCCGGGCGCAGGCGGCGGGCGGTGAGCTCATAGCCGAAGGGCGGTGCGAAGGAAATGGTGGAGCGGTTCTCGCTCAACAGACGCAGCCACAGCCGCGGACGCATGGCGAACTCGCGGGTGCCCAGGTAGTCGATGGAGCTCTGGCTGACCATGGGTACGATCATTTTTCCGACCAGTCCCATGTCGTGGTAGAGCGGCAGCCAGGAACAGAAGCGGTCGCTCTCAGTGAGGTTCAGGCCGTCGCGGATGATGCCGGTGACATTGCGCAGGGTGGAGCGCTCCGTGAGCATGGCGCCGCGGGGGAAGCGGGTGCTGCCCGAGGTGAACTGAATATAGGCGATCTCGTCCTCCTCTGGTGGCGGCGGCAGTTCGGCCGGCTCGAATGCCAGGAGTTCATCGACGCTGCCGCGGAACGCCAGGTCGGCGACGGTGGGCATGGCGTCCAGCAGGCTTGCGTAGGCGGCGCTGCCGAAACAGGCCCTGGCGTCGGCGCTGCCGAGCATGCGCCCGAGCAGCTCCACGTACTGCCGCTGGCCGCCCAGATGAATGGTGGCGGGCAGAGGCACCGGGGTCAGGCCGGCGAAGCGGCAGGCGAAGAAGGCTACCGGGAAATCCGGATGGGTTTCGGCGATGATGCCCACCTGGCTGCCCCGGGGCAGGTTCAGGCCGGCCAGACGCCGTCCTGCGGTCTCGGCGCGCTCGCGGACGGCGGCCCAGGTCAGGACGTGTTCGAGGCGGCCGCGACCGTCGTGGAAGTTGACGCCGGTACTCGCTTTGGCGGCGTATGCCAAGGCCTCGAGCAGGGTCTTGAAACCCTCGGTTCGCAACGGCTGGCCACGTTCGGTAGGCGTCGCTGTCATGACGCTGTTCAGGTCGGCATTTCCGGGCACGCTGGCTCCATTCGGTTCGAGATCGGTGGCCATGGCTGCAGCAGGCTGCTGCCGCCTCTGCTGAGGCTTGACCACGACGCGGGCGCCATTATGACGGCAATCTGACTTTCAGGCACGCCTGACAGGCCACGCCGGGCTTGCCGCGCCGGGAGACTGGCGGCTGCGTCGGCGCGGGTCCATGCGTATCATCGCTCGCTGTTCCGCTTTTTGCCCGCCCAGGAGCTCGTACTGCGTTGATGGTCAGGTCAGTCAGTCAGCATGACGCGGTCACGCGATCACGGTTCGCCGTCGGCGTGCTCGCCGGCGATCGCGCCGGCCGCGATGCCGTGGCCGAGGCCGAAGGTGTCGCCGGCAAGGTACTGGTGGACATCGCCGGCGCGCCCATGCTGCAGCGGGTTCTGGACATGGTGGCAGGCCTGGAAGGCGCCGTCTCCATTCATATTTGCGGCCCCGAGCAGGCCATCGTCGCCGCGACCCCCTGGCTCGAGGCCCGCATCGAGCAGGGTGGTGTGCTCTGGCAGCCGCCGCTGTCGTCCCCCGCGCGCAGCACCGCGGCGGTGGTCGAGACAGCTTTTCGTCTCGCTGGCGGTGCACCCGAGACGGCCATCGATGGGGTGCTGGTCACCACCGGCGACCATCCCCTGCTGACGGCCCCAACGGCGGCTCGCTTCGTTGCGGATGCGCTCGCCACCGATGCCGACGCGGTGATCGGGCTGGCCAGCCACGGCAAGGTTCAGGCCGCCTTCCCGTCAGGTCGGCGCACGGCACTGAAACTGGCCGACGGCCCGTTCTGTGGCTGTAACCTGATGCTCTTTCGCGGTCCCGAGGGGAAGATGGTCCTCGATTTCTGGCAGAGCCTGGAAGCGGAGCGCAAGCGGCCCCGGCGCATGGCCGCGACCCTGGGCTTCGGCATCGCGCTGCGTTATCTGGCCGGTCGTCTGTCCTCGCAGCAGGCCCTGGCACGCATCGGTCAGCTCACGGGTCTGCGGGTTGCCGCGGTCATGGTGGCTGATCCCGATGCAGCGGTGGACGTGGACTCCCTGGCGGATCTGGCCCTCGTCCGCGCGCGCTTCGAGGCCCGAAACCGATGAACCGGGTGGCCATCCTCAGCAATCCCCGCAGCAAGGCGGGCGCTGCCCGTCAGCAGTTCATCGCCTCCCTGTCCGGCCTCAGCGGGGTCGAGCATCGTCTCTGCGGCGCCATCGAGGATCTGCCGACGTTGCTGCGGGAGATGCTGGAAACGCGCCCCCAGGTGCTGGCGGTCAATGGTGGCGACGGCACCCTGCAGGCGGTTCTGACCACCCTCCTGGGTGGCGATTTCGGTGAGCTGCCCCGGCTCTGCGCCCTGCCCGGAGGCTCCACCAACATGAGTGCGGGCGACCTCGGTGCCTGCGGCTCGCTGCGCAGGGCAGTCGCTGCGCTGCTGGCGTTGCGTGATCAACCGCTTCCGAGCTGGCCTGTCGCCACGCGTCCGGTACTCGAGCTGCGCAGCCGGGAAGGGGCGTACCATGCCGGCCTGTTCTTCGGCGTCGGGACCATCGTGCGCGGCGCCGAATTCTGGCACAGCGAGCTGCGGGCATCCGGCCGGACCGGTGAATTGGCGGCGGGCGCCGCGCTGGCGCGAGGTGCCTGGGGCATGCTGCGCCGTCAGCCCCCCTTCGCGGACCCCACCCGCCTCCGGCTTCAACTCGACGACGATCGGGCCGTGGATGCTGAAGTGGCTTTGCTGCTGGTGACCGTGATGCGCCGGCTGTTCCTGGGCCTGACTCCGTTCTGGGGTGCCGGCGATGCCGCGCTGGCCTGCACCTGGATCGAGGATCGGCCGCGGCGATTGCTGCGCCGGCTGCCGGCCCTGCTGCGCGGTCGGGCCAATCAGATGCGTGCCGATGAGGGTTATCACAGCCATCGGGCCGGGCAGATCGAGCTCAGCCTGGACGATGCCTGGCTGCTCGATGGCGAACTGCATCCGGGCGGCACCACGCTGGCCTTCCAGCCCAGCCGGCCGCTGGGCTTCGTCGACCTCGGTCGGGTGCGAGCGTGAGTCTGCCGCGGCTGTCAGCGGCGGCACGCAGCCGTCTGCGGGATTGCATGGAGCGCGAGACCTCACGGCCGGTGCAGCCGGCCGTGGCCCCCCACAAAGCCGGCAATAGCCAGCGGGTCGGGGAGCAATTTTGCGGTGGGCGCTAATATTGCTCCAGCCCGCCGCAGGC
>JAFIFL010000193.1 GCA_020832055.1 Gammaproteobacteria bacterium | reverse complement strand
TGTGGGAAGGCCCTAATCGCGAAGCGATTGGGCCGATCTCGATCCGCTCTGCCGAAGCTGAGGGCGTTGCCTTCGCCGCACCTCATCCAGATCGGCGCATTTCGCTGCGCGAAATAGCGCTCTCCCACAAGCACGCTGCCACCTTGTGGGAAGGCCCTAATCGCGAAGCGATTGGGCCGATCTCGATCCGCTCTGCCGAAGCCGATGCCACTGCCTTCGCCCCACCTCACGCGGATCGGCGCATTTCGTTCCGGTCGCAATGCGCCCACAGCAGGCAGCGTCATGCGCCGCCGGCGCTGGCGCGGCCGGGCGGTTCGAGGCCGGCGCTGGCGGAGAACTGCAGCTCGGCCAGCCGTGCGTAGAGATCGTTGCTCGCCAACAGGCTGGTGTGGGTGCCTTCGCCGACCACCCGCCCCTCATCGAGAACGAGAATGCGGTCCGCGCTCATGACCGTGGCGAGGCGATGGGCGATGACCAGCGTCGTCCGGCCTTCCGCAAGCCTGGCCAGCGCCTGCTGCACGGCATGCTCACTTTCCGCATCGAGGGCGCTGGTGGCTTCATCGAGCAACAGGATGGCCGGATCCTTGAGTACCGCCCGGGCAATGGCAATACGCTGGCGCTGGCCACCGGAGAGGCGCAGCCCGGCCTCACCGAGCTCGGTGTCGTAGCCCTCGGGCAACTGACTGATGAAGCGGTGGGCAAACGCCGCTTCGGCCGCCGCGCGCAGATCCTCGTCACTGGCTTGTGGCCGCCCGTAGCGGATGTTGTCGGCGACGCTGCCGGTGAACAGGGCCGGATCCTGACTGACGAGTGCGATGTGGCGCCGCAGCTGCTCGGGATCGAGTTCGCGGATGTCGATGCCGTCGAGCGCAATGGAGCCCTGACCCGGGTCGTAAAAGCGCAGCAGCAGGTCGAACAGGGTGGATTTGCCGGCACCGGAAGGGCCCACCAGGGCGAGGTGCTCACCCGGGCGAACCCGAAAAGCCAGGTCGCGCAGCGCAGGCGTGGCCCGCCGGGTCGGATAGGCGAAGGTCAGATTCGACACTTCCACCACGCCGCGCACGGGCTCCGGCAGGACACGCGGTTGGGCTGCGCGCGGCAGTGCGCTCTCGGCGGACAGCAGTTCCATGAGCCGTTCCGTGGCGCCGGCCGCCCGCTGCAGGTCGGCCACGACCTCGCTGATGGCCCCCACGGAGCCGGCCACGATGAAGGCATAAAAGATGAAGGCAGCCAGTTCCCCCGGGGTCGTGCGACCCGTGAGAACGTCCTGACCGCCGGTCCAGAGCATGGCTGCGATGGCCGCCAGCACCAGCACCATGACCAGCGTAATGAGCACGGCACGCTGCAGGATGCGCTGTCGCGCGATGTCGAATGCGGATTCAACGTGGGCTGCAAAGCGGCCGCGATCGACGTCCTCGTGATTGTAGGCCTGCACCGTCTTGACCTGACGCAGGGACTCGGAGAGAAAACTGCCCACGTGGGCAATGGAATCCTGGGACGCTCGCGACAGCACCCGCACCCGGCGCCCGAAAATGATGATGGGAGCCACCACCAGGGGTGCAGAGAGCACCACGAACAGGGACAGGCGGGGGTTGGTCACGAACAGCAGCACCACGCCACCGACGAACATCAGCAGATTGCGCAAGGCAATGGAAGCGCTGGAGCCGATGACGGTCTGCAGCAGCGTGGTGTCCGTAGTGATGCGGGACTGGATCTCGCTGGCGAAGTTGGCCTCGAAGAACCCCGGGTGCAGGCGGATGACGTGATCGAAGACCGCCTTCCTGATATCCGCGCTGACGCGCTCACCCACCCAGGACACCAGGTAGAAGCGGGCGAAGGTGCCTGCCGCGAGCACCAGGATCATGGCCACGAACACCCCGATGCTGTTGCGCAGGAGCTCGGGCGAGCCATTGATGAAGCCCTGGTCGATGAGCAGGCGCAGACCCTGACCGACGCTCAGGGTCACACCCGCCGTCACGATCAGCGCCAGCGTCGCCCCGATGATCGCCCCACGATAGGGCAGGAGGAATCGCAGGACAGGAGCCAGATTGCGAACATCCCGGCTACCGCCGCGATCGGGCAGAATGTCCGCCATGGGAGTTATCTGCGCCCCGTTGGAGGCACACTGACAGGCAGGCAGCCCGACACCTGCCTGCGGCCCTCCGCAGGGCGGGCAACGGGGCACGAGCGCCCCGGACGCGAACGCTTCGCATGCCGCGCGCGAGGCGCGCTGCCACGCCCTTCGCCCATCGCCTGGGCGTCGAGAAGAGCTGAATCGTTCATATGCTGGATCGATGTTCCATCGAGGGGCCTCTTGAACCGGCAGTGATTATTTCACACCGCTGCCGGGAAATGGGAATGAACGGTAGTATCCGAGCCAGTCATGCCCATTGATGAAGGAAGCACACCATGTCCGAGGCCGTAGAGCTGCCCGAAGTGATCGAAACCGGCCCAGAAGACGCCGACGCCAGCATCCTGCTCCTGCACGGCCTCGGTGCCGACGGCCATGACCTCGAAGGTGTCCTGCCCCACCTTCCACTGCCCGCCGACGCGCGCTGGCGCTTCATTTTCCCCCACGCCCCGAAGCGCGCTGTCACCATCAATGGGGGCATGCAGATGCGGGCCTGGTACGACATCGACCCTGACGCCGGCCTCGACGGCGGGCGGGACGACATCGCCATCTCGGCAGCCCAGGCCGCGGCCCTGATGGGCCGGGAGGAGGACCGGGGCGTCGCCCCATCGAGAATCGTCGTCGGCGGATTTTCCCAGGGCGGCGTCATCGCCCTCGAAGCCGGGCTCGGCTATCCGCGACGCCTGGCCGGTATCGTCGGCCTCTCCACCTATCTCCACGACCATGCCCGGATCACCGAGCGTCTGAGCCTGGCCAACGCGGAATTGCCGCTGTTCATGGCCCACGGCCTGATGGATCCGATGATCCCCATCCAGCGCGCCGCCACCGGCCGCTCGACGCTGCTCGACCTCGGCTATCCGGTCACCTGGCATGAGTATCCCATGGGGCACGAGATCTGCCTGGAGGAGCTGCAGGCCTTGTCTGCATGGCTGCAACAAAGGCTCGCCTGAGCGTCACACCCACTGTTTTTCGGGGCCCTTGTGACGACTCTCGGCAGATGTGAGCCACGTCATAGGCGACCGGCTAACAGCCGGTTAACATCGGGCGAGCACTGACCAGGGCGCGAGCGAATGAGATCAAGATGGTGATGGAATTCGAGAATCCGGACAATCCAGATCTGGCCTGGGATATCGAGGATTTCAGCAACAAGCGCCGGGCAACCGATTTCGTCAAACTGTTCAGAGAAACACTCTGCGTGTACTCCGGCGCAGTCGAACAGCTTTATTCCAACTACAACATCTTCTATCCCGAGGAAGAAGGCCGGAGGATGGTCATCCTGCCCGATCCCGTAGCCTACCATGACACCTTCTTCGGCATCGTCCCGGAAGCGGTGCTCGAGACCGGCCTCTACATCATTCCTGGCGAGCTGATCGGCAAACCCGGCCTGTTCCTCACCAACCTCCTCAAGGACCGCTCCATGGGTGCCCGTCAGGTGCCGTTCGAGTCAGGCACCCGGGCCATCATGGCCAAGCGCCCCCCCAGTGATCCGTTTCTGCCCGTCCTGATGAAGGGGGACCTGCGGGAACTCGAGGAACAATGGCCGGTGCTGCACCTGCACCGCGTCAAACTGTCGGCCCTGCAGCACCGGTCCCTGCTCGAACGCAAGGACATCGCCAACGTCGTCACCGAAAAGCTCGAAACGCTGTTCAAGCTCTCACACGGTTGACCCCCATGCCTCATGTGGGCAAGCGCACGGCGGTGGCGGCCTTGCCGGGGGAACTGCATCGACCGCAGCCGGCCTGGATCAAGCGCAGCTATCGGCTCGTGCGCTACAGTCTGCAGCCAAAAGGCGGGCACTTCGCGGCCCTGGAAGTGCCTGGACTGCTCGTGGCCGATCTGCGGGCTGCTGCGGCGACGCTCTCCTCCTGAACAACCGGGGGTTGACGGCCTTTTGCCGCAGCCCCCCGCGTGCTTTATCCTTGCCGCCCGTTCCGAGGCCGCCCCGCCGGCTCTCGGCCCCAGGACCTGTAACCGGCGCCCGCCATTCACGG
Organism: Gammaproteobacteria bacterium; assembly: GCA_020832055.1. Taxonomy (GTDB): domain Bacteria; phylum Pseudomonadota; class Gammaproteobacteria; order Pseudomonadales; family Azotimanducaceae; genus SLTB01. The sequence goes on along the minus strand of JAFIFL010000193.1, from coordinate 4,414 downwards.
GCGCCCACTCAGTGCCACCAAAGGGAGCCTGACAACATCGTGCCCCATCGCGTGTTCATCGATGGCCAGGCCGGTACCACGGGTCTGGAGATCCACGCCCGGCTGGCCAAGCGTCCTGATATCGAACTGCTCGAAGTCGACGGCGAGCGGCGCAAGGACCCCATTGCCCGGGCAGAACTTCTGAATGCGGCCGATGTGGTGATCCTCTGCCTTCCGGACGATGCCGCCCTGGAGGCCGTCGCCCTGATCGATAATCCGGCCGTCCGGGTACTCGACGCCAGCACGGCACACCGGATCCATTCCGACTGGGCCTACGGTCTGCCGGAGCTTGCCCGCGGACAGCGCAGCGCGGTCAGCGAAGCCCGGCGGGTCGCCAATCCCGGCTGCTATCCCACCGGCTTCCTGCTGGCCTTGCGGCCACTGATCGATGCCGGACTGATCCGACGGGAGGCGGAGATTTGCGTGCATGCCCTCTCCGGCTATTCCGGCGGGGGACGGGCCATGGTGGACCGCTATCGGGCACGGGAGCTCGAAGGGGTGAGCGCGATGCACGCGCCACGACCCTATGCCCTTGGGCTCGCGCACAAACATCTCCCCGAGATGCAGCAGTTCGCAGGCCTCGCCCATGCGCCGCTGTTCACGCCGATGGTCGGGCACTACTACAAGGGCATGCTGGTCCAGATTCCGCTGCCACCCGGACTGCTCGAACGCCGCGTCGACGCCCGAACGATGACGGAGCTGCTGGCTGAGCGCTACGCTGACGAGGCCTGCGTCCACGTGGTGCAACCTGCAGGAAGCGCAGCCCTCGAAGACGGTTTCCTCGACCCCGAGCGCTGCAACGGCACCAATCGGGTCGAACTGATGGTGTTCGGCGACGGCGATCAGCTGCTGCTGGTCGCCCGCCTGGACAATCTGGGCAAGGGCGCCGGAGGTGCGGCGATCCAGAACATGAACCTGATGCTGGGCATCGACGAACTGGCGGGCGTTGCCATCTGAGCTCGCCCACTGACAAGGACAGGACGTGACCGATCATTCCGGGATGACAGGCGACGACATCAAGCAGCTCGAAGCCGAGTGCGCCGAGCGCCACGCAGCGTTCTGCAAGGCGGGACTCGCTCTCGACCTCACCCGCGGCAAGCCCGCATCGGATCAGCTCGACCTGGCCAACCATCTCGACGGTGCGTTGCAGGGCGACTATCGCAGCGAGGATGGCACCGACACCCGCAACTACGGTGGCCTGCGGGGCATTGCCGAGGCGCGCCGCCTGGGGTCGATGCTGCTCGACGCGCCTGCAGAGCAGGTGCTCGCAGGCGGCAACTCGAGCCTCACGCTGATGTACCTGTTCGTGGAAACCGCGCATCTGTTCGGCCTTGGCGATGCGGGCGCCTGGCGCGACGATCCCGCCGGCCCGCCGCGCATCCTGTGTCCGGTTCCGGGCTACGACCGTCATTTCGCGCTCTGCGAACAACTCGGCATCGAGATGGTCAACGTGCCCATGCTCGACACCGGGCCGGACATGGACGCGGTGGAGGCTGCGGTGCGCGACGACCCACGCATCCGCGGCATCTGGTGCGTACCCAAGTACGCCAATCCCACGGGATGCGTTTACGACGACGCCACGGTGGCGCGCTTCGCGGCCCTGCCAAAGCTGGCGGCACCCGGATTCCGCATCCTCTGGGACAATGCCTACACGGTCCACGACCTGTCGCCACAGCCGCCGCGGCTGGCGAACCTCTGGGAACTGGCGGCCAAAGCCGGTACCGAGGATGGCGTCGTGATCTTCGGTTCCACTTCCAAAATTTCCTTCGCCGGCGCCGGCGTCGCCTTCATGGCTGCCAGCGACGCGGTCCTCGGCGCCTTCGAAAAGCGGCTGGGCGCCCTGATGATCGGCCCGGACAAGGTCAATCAGCTCCGCCACTGCCGCCTGTTTCCTGACGCCGAAGCCATCCACAGCCACATGCAGCGCCATGCTGCCGTCATCCGCCCGAAGTTCGACGCCGTGCAGGAGGCGCTCGAGCAGGGACTGGCAGGCACGGGCTTCGCCACCTGGACCCGGCCGGACGGCGGCTACTTCGTGTCCGTGGATACGCTCCCCGGCATGGCCCGGGAAGTGATCCGACTGGCTTCTGAGGCTGGCGTCAAGTTGACGCCAGCCGGTTCGACCTACCCCTACGGTCGCGACCCGGAAGATCGCAACATCCGCCTCGCCCCCACGTTCCCGCCGCTTCCGGATGTCCGCCGGGCCATGGAGGTATTCGTCAACTGCGTTCGTCTCGCCGGAGTCCGGACGATCCGTCAACGCCAACCACTCCCAGAGCATCGCCGATGAGCCACGAAGAGACCCCAAACCCAGCGCACCGGGTCGCCACGACACCGGAGCCGGAATCGACGCCAACCCCCTCTGCAGCGCAGCCTCCCCAGGTCAAGTTCGAGGAATTCGGCCTGCCGCCGGCGCTGACCCGGGCCATCGAGACCCTCGGCTACACCCACTGCACGCCCATTCAGGCGGAAACGCTGCCCCACGCCCTGTCCAACTACGACGTGACCGGGCAGGCGCAAACCGGCACCGGCAAGACCGCCGCCTTCCTCATCACCCTCATCAGCCATCAGCTCGAATTCCCGCTGCAGGCCGAACCGGCACCGGGCACACCGCGTGCCCTGGTCCTGGCTCCCACCCGCGAACTGGTGATGCAGATCGCCGAAGACGCCAAGGATTTGACCCGCTACAGCGGCCTGAAGGTGCTGAGCGTGGTGGGCGGCATGGACTTCGAGCGGCAGAAGAAGGTGCTGGAGAACGAGCGGGTGGACATCCTGGTGGCCACACCCGGTCGCCTGATCGACTTCCTCACCCGGGGCAAACTCAACCTGCGCAACATCGAGCAACTCGTCCTCGACGAGGCCGACCGCATGCTGTCCATGGGCTTCATTCCCGACGTTCGCCGCATCATCCGCCAGACGCCGCCGAAGCGGCGCCGGCAGACCCTGCTGTTCAGCGCCACCTTCAACGAGGAAGTGCTGCGCTTGGCCGAGCAGTGGACGCTGGAGCCGGAGCACGTGGTGATCGAGTCGGAGAACGTCACGACCGAGAACATTGATCAGCGCATCTACATGGTGTCGTCCGGAGACAAGTTCGCGCTGCTGTACAACCTCATTACGACCCTGGAACTCGACCGCGTGCTGGTGTTCGCCAATCGCCGCGACAGCACCCGCCGCATCTATGAGCGCTTGAAGGCCCTCGGTGTGCCCTGCGACATGCTCTCCGGCGAGATTCCCCAGAGCAAACGCGTCTCCACGCTGGAGCGGTTCAAGGAGGGCAAGATCCAGGTGCTCGCCGCCACCGACGTCGCCGGGCGCGGCCTGCACGTGGAAGGCATCAGCCACGTCATCAACTACGACCTGCCTGAGGATCCCGAGGACTACGTTCACCGCATCGGCCGCACCGGGCGCGCCGGCGCCAAAGGCATCTCCATCAGCCTGCTCGGCGAGAGCGACGCCTTCCTGCTGCCGGAGATCGAGGCCCTGCTCGGTTCCAAGCTGGTCTGCAGCCAACCGGAGGACGACCTGCTCGTGGCTCCCAAGGAAACACGGCTGCCCTCCGATGACCGACCGCGCCGACGCGACAGTGGCCGCAGCAGCGGTGGCCGTCCGGGCGGTTCGCGCAGCGGCCAGCGCCGTCGCGCCTGAGGCCGAAGGCGTATCATGGTGGGCGTCCGAGCCTGAACGTCCCACTGGAGATCACCGCCATGCCCCGCGTTTTCCTGCTCATCCCGGCGCTGCTGCTGGTCACCGCCTGCAGTGAAGTCCAGATCCAAGGCCCAACCCAAGGGGCGACGCTGAGCGTCAACGGCCAGGGCGAAGTACGCACCGCACCGGACCGCGCGCATTTCAGCGCCGCAGTGGTCAACGAAGGCGACGATGCCGAATCCACGCTGGCAGCCAATGCCGAGCGCAGTGAGCGTCTTCTGGCCGCCCTGCGTGACGCCGGCGTGGCCACGGAAAGCCTGCGGACCACGGGTGTTCGCCTGCAGCCAATGTGGTCGTCCCGGCCCCGGGATGCGGACGCCGACTGGCGCCCCCGCATCAACGGCTATCAGGCCCGCAACCAGCTCGAAGTGGCCACGGCCGATCTCGCTGGTGTCGGCACCCTGCTCGCTGTGGCCGTGCGCGCCGGAGCCACGGACATCCAGGGCGTACACTTCCATCTCGACGACGACGCCTCGGCCAGGGCACAAGCCATTCGCATCGCCACCGATCGTGCCCTGAGCGAAGCCAGGACCCTGGCCGAAGCTGCCGGGACCAGCGCCGGGCGCATTCTCGAACTGCGCCTCGACGGTGCTTCCAGTCAGCCGCCACCCATGCTGCGCTCGGCCATGATGGATGCCCGGGTCGAGTTTGCCAGCGTCCCCGTGGAGCC
>JAFIFL010000192.1 GCA_020832055.1 Gammaproteobacteria bacterium | reverse complement strand
GCGACATCGGCTTCGGCGAAGCGCCTTGAGATCGGCCCAATCGCTGCGCGATTAGAGCCTTCCCACAAGGTGGCGCAACGCCAGCTTCGAGCGGCACGCCCTTGTGGGCGCATTTCGTCTGGAACGAAATGCGTCGCACGAAGTGCGCCGCGAAGCGGGGCGCGCCAGGGACGGCGCGCAACCGAGCGCTATTTCGCAAAGCGAAATGCGCCGATCTCGATGACTTCACGCGAAGGCAGCGACATCAGCTTCGGGACAGCGCCTCGAGATCGGCCCAATCGCTGCGCGATTAGGGCTCTCCCACAGGACGCAGCCACCGACGTCACACGGTCGTCAGGTCCAGGCGAAGTGGGGCTGCTCGAAGTGGTCCACTCGGGTGTCCCGCTCCCGCAGCACCACCTCCCGGAACTGATAGAGCAATGCCGCCGTGGGGGCGGCAATGGCACCATCGCCGATGGGCATGCGCAGCACCGGTTGATCGCTGCCTTCCTGCTGCGTGAGCTGGGGAGCATCCTCCCGCAGCAGTTCCGCCAGCGGAATGCGGTGGATGCTCGCCACCTCGCCGGGGTCCGGCGTCAGGTCACGGGCGCGGCCACCCCAGACCACCACGGGGGTCATGACGAAGCCGGAACGGGTGGTGAAATCGTCGAGCCGGCCGAGAATGGCGTCGGGCCCGAGAGCCAGCCCCACCTCCTCTTCGAGTTCCCGCAGGGCGCTTTCCTCGGGTGTCTCGCCAGGATCGAGGCGCCCCCCGGGCAACGCCCACTGACCCGCATGACGACGCAGATGTGTGGCACGCCGGGTCAGGATCAGCGCCGCCTCGCCGCGCCAGGCTTCATGCACCGGGAACCCTTCGAGATCGGCACCAAAGCCCTGCTCCACCACGGTGAGCGTCACCGCCGCATGCAGGCGTTCGTCGACCAGATGCTGACGCGCCTCGAAGCGCGCCAGACGCCGGCCGAACAACGACCGCAGATCGGAATCACAAATCATGAGCAGCAACCCAGCAACGCTTCGCAAAGCAGGACAGAGCCTGCAGTATAGCCGGGCCCAGGCGGAGCGTGACGATGACCATCCCGAACATGAGCGCCACGCTGCTCATCGAGCACTGCGCACGGCTCGACGCCCTGCTCGACAGCCATCGGCACCTCTGGCGCAGCAGCGCCTTTCGTGAGCCCGATCCGGCCTGGGTGGACGCGCTTCCCCGTCTGGCCGCTGCCGCCCTGGATCTCAGCGAGGAGGCACTGCAGCGCCTGGAGGTCGACCCGGAGGCCCTGCTGAATTGGCTTGATCCCCAAGTCCTGAACCTGCGCACCACTCTCGCGGCTGCCGAGCCACCCTGGGTCGGCGCTGACCTGCCCGAGGACAACCCCTTCGCGAGCCTGCATGTGCCCGGGCGCAAGTGGGCGCAGATCCGTCACTTCATGGCGGCGCTGCCGCCGGCGACCACCCCCGCCGTGGACTGGTGTGGCGGCAAGGGGCATCTCGGCCGCAGTGTCGCGCAGTTACACGGACGTCGGGTGCGCTGCCTGGAGCGCGATCCGGGCCTGTGCCAATCCGGTCGTGCACTCGCCGCCGCGTTGCCGGTGACCTTCGAGTGCTGCGATGTCCTGCTCGACCTGCCAAGGCTCGAGCCAGGCGAGTCCCTGCTGGCCCTGCATGCCTGCGGCGCCCTGCATGAACATTTGCTCGACCGGGCCTTGGGCGAAGGCGTGGCCCGCATCGATCTGGCCCCCTGCTGCTATCACCTCACCCCGACCTGGCAGGCCAAAGCCCGCGGCGCCGCCGATCCGGGCTTCGATGCGGACGACCTGCATCTGGCCGTGCAGGATCTCGTCACAGCACCGGCCCGGGTCAGGCGGGCCCGCCTTCGCGAGCGCGCCTTCCGGGCCGGTTTCGACCTCCTGCAGCGACACCTGCGCGGCTGCGACAGCTACCTGCCGCAGCCTTCACTGAAGGGCCCGCAGCGACAGCTGGACTTCCAGGGTTTCTGTACCCTGATGGCCCAGCACCATGGGCTCGAACTGCCGGCCGGCACGGCCCTGTCGCCCTGGCTGGAACAGGGCTGGATCCGCGACGCCCGCAGCCGCCGGCTGGATCTGGTCCGCGGGGGCTTCCGGCGCGTCGTCGAACTGCGGATCGTCTTCGACCGGGCGCTGTTCCTCGCCGAGGTGGGCTATGCGGTGAACCTTCGGCGCTTCTGTCCGCGAACGCTGACCCCCCGCAACCTGCTGCTGCAGGCCGTCAGGGACTGAGCCTCGTCAGGCAGAGGGCGCCGCCTCTGCGAGCAGTTCCACCCAGTGCCGTACGGACACCTCGGCCACGCCGGCGAGGTGCATCTGACAACCCACGTTGGCGGTGACCACCACCTCGGGTGCATGGTGGGTGAGGGAATCGAGTTTGGCGTCGCGGAGCTGCCGCGAGATGTCCTGCTGCAGGATGGCGTAACTGCCCGCAGCCCCGCAGCACAGGTGGCTGTCGGCCACCGGCACCCGCACGCAGCCGATGGCGTCCAGCAGCCGCTCCACCACCCCAGTGATTCGCTGCCCGTGCTGCAGGGTGCAGGGCGGATGCCAGGCCACCCGCAGCGGCGCCCCCGCAAGCTGCCAGTCGCCCAGGTCCTCGCCGGACAGGAACTCCGCCAGATCCACCGTACGGGCAGCCAGGGCAGCGGCACGCTCGGCATATTGCGGATCGTCGGCCAGCAGCACACCGTAATCCCGGACCTGCACGCCACAGCCGCTGGCCGTCATCACCAGCGCCTCCGCGCCGGCCTCCAGCAGCGGCCACCAGGCGTCCACGTTGCGCCGAGCCATCTCGCGCGCCGCTTCCGGCTCGGCCATGTGCTGGGGCAGCGCACCACAGCATCCCGCCGCCGCCGCTTCGATGCCGCCAATGCCCAGCCGATTCAGGACGCGCTGGGTGGCACGGTTGGTGGCCGGCGTCGCCAGCCCCTGAATGCAGCCCGCCAGCAGGATCACCTGCCGCGGATGACGGCTCTGATCCGGTGCCCGCCCGATGCCCGTCTGCAGCAGCGGGACCAGCTCCCGCAGCCCTTCGGGGAGGACGGGGCGCAAACCCTGTCCGAGACGCAGGAACGGGCGCATCAAGGCCGGCCTCGGCACCACCGTCAGCAGCAGCTTGCGCAGCAGACGGTCGCGCCAAGTCCGCGGCACCTTCGCTTCGAGTCGTTCCCGGCCGATCTCCAGCAGGCGACCATAACGGACACCCGACGGGCAGGTGGTTTCACAGGCCCGGCAGGTGAGGCAGCGATCGAGGTGGCGCTGGGTGCTCGGGCTGGCCTCGTCCCGCTCCAGCATCTCCTTGATCAGCCAGATCCGGCCGCGGGGGCCGTCCCGCTCGTCGCCCAGCAGCTGGTAGGTGGGGCAGGTGGCGGTACAGAACCCGCACTGAACGCAACTGCGCAGGATCTGATCCGCTTCCTGGCCGGCGTCCGTGGCGAGCAACTTCGCGTCGAGTCGGGTCTGCATGGGATTCCTTCAGTACTGGCCGGGATAGAGCACGCCGGGATTGAACAGGCCCGACGGATCGAACACGGCCTTGATGCGCTGCTGCAGACGCAGCTGGGCAGGCGGCAACGGTGCGCGCTGCACGCCGGGTACGAGCCGCATGGCATGTCCACCCAGTTCAGAAGCGGCCTGGAACACCCGTTCCGGCGCGTCATCGGTCCAGCACCAGCGCTGGGCACCGCCCCAGTCGAGCAGCCAGTTCGCGCTGAGATCGGGCTGCGGCGCCGTGGCCGGCACGGACAGACGCCACAGCGGGCCATCGCCTTCGAAGTTCGGCAGCTGCCGATCCCGCAGCCCGACCCAGTAGTCCTCCCCGTCCGGACACGGTTCCCCGCCCACACTGGCCACCGCCGCAGCGACTCCAGCCTCGGAGCCGGCCAGGCGTACCCGCAGGGTTCCCGTCTCCCAGGCCATGGCCGTGATGGGCAGGGGTCGCCGCCCCAACCGGGCCATGCGCCCGAAAGCCTGACCGAGGCCGAGTTCGAGAACTCGGGTCACGCTGGTCATGGGGCTCGGCAGCAGGCGCAGAGAGACGTCGAGCAGCACGCCGAGGCTGCCCATGGCCCCCACGTTCAACCGTGCGACGTCGTAGCCCGCCACGTTTTTCATGACCTGACCGCCAAAGCGGCCGATGCCGCCGCGACCGTCGAGCAGGGTGATGCCGAGCACCGCATCCCGCACCGCGCCCTGCCAGGGGCGCGCCGGACCTGCCAGCCCGCTGGCCACGGCCCCACCGAGGGTGCTCGCCGGGCCGAACCGGGGCGGATCGAAGGGCAGGCACTGCCCGGCCGCGGCCACGACGGCTTCGAGTTCGGACAGCAGTGTGCCCGCACGAGCCGTGACCACCAGTTCCGAAGGCTCGAAGGCGACGATGCCACGATGCCCGCCCACATCCAGCACGTCGAAGCCGTCGCCGGTCACCGCCATGAGCCCGCGACGGGTTCCGCCGCCGTGGATGGCCAAGGGACGTTGCGCGCCGACCGCCGCCGTCACGGCCTCGCGCAGCGCCGCACTGCGATCCGCATCTTTCAAGGTCAAAACCGCTCCAGTTCCGGGTGAGGCAGCTCACCGGCGTGAACATGCATGCCGCCGAGTTCCGCGCAGCGCGCCAGGGTGGGCACGGCCTTGCCGGGATTGAGCAGGCCGGCGGGATCGAAAGCGGCCTTCAGGCCATGAAAGCGTTCGAGTTCCACGGCCGTGAACTGCACGCACATCTGGTCGATCTTCTCGATGCCGACGCCATGTTCACCGGTAATGGTGCCGCCCACAGCCACGCAGAGTTCGAGGATACGCGCACCGAAGTCCTCGGCGCGCTGCAGTTGCCCCGCCTGATTCGCATCGTAGAGAATCAGGGGATGCAGATTGCCGTCGCCGGCGTGAAAGACGTTGGCCACGGCGAGACCGAACTCCTCCGACAGCTCGCCGATCCCGGTCAGCACCTGGGCTAGATGACGGCGCGGAATGGTACCGTCCATGCAGTAGTAGTCCGGCGCGATCCTGCCTACGGCAGGGAACGCAGCCTTGCGCCCGGCCCAGAGGCGGGCGCGCTCGGCCGGATCCGACGCCACGCGAATGTCTCCGGCACCGGCAGCACGCAGGAGCTCGGTCACCCGGGCCACCTGTGCCGCCACTTCCTCCGGCTCGCCGTCGAGTTCACACAGCAGGATGGCCGCCGCATCCCGGGGATAGCCTGCACCGATAAAGTCCTCGGCGGCTTCGATGGCCAGCCGGTCCATCATCTCCATGCCGGCGGGCAGGATGCCGCGGCTGATCACCGCACTGACCGCAGCGCCTGCCGCAGCCACCGAATCGAAGGCTGCGAGTAGCACCTGCACGGAAGCCGCCACCGGCAGCAGCCGCACCGTGACCTCCACCACCACCCCGAGCAGCCCCTCGGAGCCGGTGATCAGGGCCAGCAGATCGAGGCCGGGACTGTCCAGCGCGCTGCCGCCGAGCTCCAGCAGCTCCCCGTCCACTGTCACCAGCTTCACGCCCAGCAGGTTGTGGACGGTGAGGCCGTACTTCAGGCAGTGCACGCCGCCGGAATTTTCGGCCACGTTGCCACCGATGGAGCAGGCGATCTGCGACGAAGGATCCGGCGCGTAGTAGAGGCCATGAGGCGCTGCCGCTTCGGAGATCGCCAGGTTGCGCACACCGGGCTCCAGCCGGGCGGTGCGGCCCACCGGATCGAGCTGCAGAATGCGCTTCATGCGCGCCAGCACCAGCAGCACGCCGGCCTCATGGGGCAGGGCCCCACCCGAAAGTCCGGTTCCGGCGCCCCGGGCCACCACCGGCACGCCTTCGGCGGAACACAGTGCCATGACCCGCTGCACCTGCTCGATGCTGCGGGGCAGCACCACCACCCGCGGCTGCTGCCGATAAGCCGTCAGGGCATCCCCGGCATAGGGCCGCAGGGCTTCTTCGTCGTCGACCACGTCTGCGGCGGGCAGAATTTCCCGCAGGCGTGCGGCCAGCGTTTCACGATCCATCTCGGCATTCCTCGACCCTGCAACCGTCAGTATGGCCCCCGTCCACGCGCCGGGCCAATCCTGCTAATCTCGAAAAAACACGCCGGCACCGCAAATGGGGGAGCCGCTGACTTCTTGGGGGGAACATTCATGAGTTATTTCGTCACCGGCGCCACCGGGTTCGTCGGCATGCACCTGATCGATCGTCTGCTGGCCCGCAAGGGGACCATCTACGTCCTCGTCCGGGCCGGCTCCAAGGCCCGGTTCAAGCGTCTTTCGGAACGCTGGGGTGAACAGGCCAATCGGGTGGTACCGGTCACCGGCGACCTCACCCGCCCCGGACTCGGCATCAACCGCAAGGACCTCGAAGCCATGACCGGCAAGGTCCGCCACTTCTTTCACTGCGCCGCCATCTATGACCTGTCCAACGATGATGCCGAGGCTCAAATGGCCGTCAACGTCGAAGGCACCCGCCACGCGGTGGACCTCGCCGGCAGGCTCGACGTGCAATGCTTCCACCACGTCAGCTCCATCGCTGCCGCCGGCGAGTATCGCGGCCACTTCCGCGAGGACATGTTCGACGAGTGGGCGCCCACCGACGACCCGTACTTCCGCACCAAGCATGATTCAGAGACAGTGGTGCGCTACGAGAGCAAGGTGCCCTGGCGCATCTACCGGCCCGGCATCGTGGTCGGCCACTCGAAGACCGGCGAGATCTCCAAGATCGACGGCCCCTACTACCTGTTCAAGCTGATCCAGCGCCTGCGTCATGCCCTGCCGGGCTGGATGCCGCTGATCGGCATCGAGGGCGGCAAGCTCAACATCGTCCCGGTGGACTATGTCACCGCCGCCATGGATCACATCGCCCATCTTCGCGGCCGCGACCGGGACACGTTTCATCTGGTGGCGCCGGAACCGGTGTCGGTGGGCCGCATCATGAACCTGTTCGCCGATGCCGCTCACGCCCCGGGCTTTTCCCTGCGCATCGACCACCGCCTGCTCGGCCTGCTGCCCACCGGTGTCCTCGATCTCATCGGCAAGCTGCCGCCCGTGAGGCGCATCATCGACAGCCTGCTCGGCGATCTCGGCATTCCCCGCGAACTGTTTCGCTACATGGGTTTCGCCACCCTCTATGACGACCGCGAGACCCGGAAGGCGCTGAAGGGTTCCGGCATCCAGTGCCCGGATCTGGCCGACTACGCGCCTGTGCTGTGGGACTACTGGGAGCGGCACCTGGACCCGGACCTGTTCCGGGATCGAAGCCTGAAAGGGCGCATCAAGGATCGGGTGGTACTGATCACCGGCGCCTCCTCGGGCATCGGCAAGGCCAGCGCCCTGCGGCTGGCTGCCGCCGGCGCCAAGGTGCTGCTGGTGGCGCGCACCCTGGAAAAGCTCGAAGAGACCCGCCGGGAGATCGAGTCCCACGGCGGCAAGGCCTGGATCTACAGTGCAGACGTTTCGGAGCTCGAAGGCTGCGACAGGCTGATCAAGGCCGTCCTCGAAGATCACGGCAAGGTGGACGTGCTGATCAACAATGCCGGCCGCTCCATCCGCCGCAGCCTGGAGCTGTCCTACGACCGCTTCCACGACTTCGAGCGCACCATGCAGCTCAATTACTTCGGCAGCGTCCGTCTGGTGATGAACCTGCTGCCGAGCATGATCGAACAGCGCGACGGCCAGATCATCAACGTCTCCTCCATCGGCGTGCAGACCAACATGGCGCGCTTCTCGGCCTACGTGGCCTCCAAGGCAGCGCTGGATGCCTTCTCACGCTGCGCCCAGACCGAGTTCCTCGACCGCAATATCACCTTCACCAACGTCTACATGCCCCTGGTGCGCACGCCGATGATCGCGCCCACGGCCCACTACAAGTACGTCCCGACACTGTCGCCGGAAGAGGCTGCCGATCTCATCGCCAAGGCCGTCCTGGAAAGGCCCAAGCAGGTCTCCACCCGCCTCGGCACCGCCGCCTCCGTGGCCTGGGCACTGTGGCCGAAGGCCATGGACGTGATCCTGAACACCGGCTACAAGCTGTTCCCGGACTCTGCCGCCGCCCGCGGCGACGGCAAGTCCAATGATACGGAAATGGCCCCGGAAGCCGCCGCCTTCGCTGCGCTCACGCGGGGGATACACTGGTAACGACGCCGCAAAGCGGCGCCGTTACCGTGGGAGAGCGCTATTCGCACAGCGAATGCGCCGACGGTCGCCCAGCGACCGAAACGCGTGCCAGAGCGCGTCGACTTCGGCAAAGCGCTTCCAGATCGGCCCAATCGCTGCGCGATTAGGGCCTTCCCACAAGTGGCGCAACGCCGGATTCGAGCGCGCTGCCCTTGTGGGGAGCTGCGCAGCAAAGCGGAGCAGCGATCTGCATGACGTTGAGCGAAGGCAGCGCCATCAGCTTCGGCAAAGCGCTTCCAGATCGGCCCAATCGCTTCGCGATTAGGGCCTTCCCACAGTGGCGCAACGCCGGATTCGAGCGCGCTGCCCTTGTGGGGAGCTGCGCAGCAAAGCGGAGCAGCGATCTGCATGACGTTGAGCGAAGGCAGCGCCATCAGCTTCGACAAAGCGCCTCCAGATCGGCCCAATCGCTGCGCGATTAGGGCCTTCCCACA
>JAFIFL010000191.1 GCA_020832055.1 Gammaproteobacteria bacterium | reverse complement strand
CGTCTTTCGAGCACAAGGCGTCGCCGCGAACCCTCCGGGGGTCAGACTAGCGCAAACCCCCGGAAACCGGAGGCTTCGAGGCTAAAACCGCCTCGAATTCCGCCTTAGCGCTGCGTTTTCGGTACCGAAACCACGCCGCTAAGCCGCGCCGAGGACTTGCGCTTCGCTTAGACGCCCGATTTCCGTACCCAAACTGGCGTTCTAAGGCCGAATTCAGCGCGCCCTATCGGAATTTCTGTATTTTAATCAATGAGATAGATATGAATGGCTTAGTCTGACCCCGCGGATGGGCCACTGCGCAAGCGGGCTCACGTCAGCCAGGCGGTCTTCGCCGCAGTGCTGAACACCAGCGTTTCCACGGTCCAGAAGTGGGAGGTCGGAGACAAGAAGCCAAGCGGTCCGTCCCTGAAGCTCCTCAATCTCATCGAGCGCAATGGGTTGGAAGCCCTGCTTTGAGGGGTATTCTGGGGTCAGCCAAGCGTACGCCAGATTTCGTCAGAGTTCCTGAACACCTGCCAGCCGCCGCTTGATCAGGTCTGGGTTCCGGCGGCTGTCGAAAATCGCGTAGACGTGGATTTCGTCAGCATTCACTCGATAGTAAACGGACCACGGAAAGCGTCTGGAGAGGAGCCGGTGATAGTTACCGAAGTACAGGGCGTGGACACCCGCGTGGATCCGCAGCGACTCGATGTCCGAGTACATCGTGTCCAAGAAGTATCGGCCTATACCCGGAGCCTGCTTTTCATAGAACCGATATCCAGCCATCAGATCGCGACGGGCGGCTACGAGAATCCGGATCTCTTTCACTAGAGGTCCCTTTCGAGCTCTTCTTTCGCGACCTCCCAATCCTCGAGCGCCTCCTCCCCACGGGCAAGGGCCGCTTCCCGTTCAGCAAGCAGTTCGCCATGCCAGGCTGGAGGTTCCATTGCTTCGGCATTCCGGCTGAGGTCATCCCAGATCATCTCCATGATTTGGAGCTTCTCCAGAACTGTCATCTCATTCAACGGCAGCGAAACGCTCATGCAGCCTTTCTCCTTACCCAAGGACGCACCCGGTGCGTGCTCGTTGACCTGACAGCGCATCATCCTACCGAATTCCTCGGCCCTACTGTTCACCAAGTTGGAACGTCCTTTGGATGGGCCAGAATACGTTTCGGAACCCTCCGGGGGTCAGACTAGCGCAAACCCCCGGAAACCGGAGGCTTCGAGGCTAAAACCGCCTCGAATTCCGCCTTAGCGCTGCGTTTTCGGTACCGAAACCACGCCGCTAAGCCGCGCCGAGGACTTGCGCTTCGCTTAGACGCCCGATTTCCGTACCCAAACTGGCATTCTAAGGCCGAATTCGGCGCGCCCTATCGGAATTTCCATTTTTTAATCAATGAGATAGATATGAATGGCTTAGTCTGACCCCGCGGATGGACCCGGGAATTCGCGCCAACGAGCCTCCAGTTGATTCCCGCTCAATGTCGCTCTATCGTAGCGCAAAGTGCTACATGCGGGACCACTCATGAAATACCTGTCCTCGCGCGATTTGCGCAATACGCCGGGCGTCCTGAAGGATCAGGTCCGCGACGAAGACCTCGTGCTGACCGCCAACGGGCGGCCCGTGGCGATCGTCGTAGGCGTCGATGATGGCGACATCGAGGAGACGCTGGCGCTGATCCGCCAGGCGCGCGCCATGCGTGCCGTCAGTCGCCTGCGACGCGGGGCTGCTGAACGCGGTGTCGATGCTCTGTCACAAGCGGAGATTCAGCGCGAGATCGACGAGGCACGGGCGACGCGCGGGCGACGATGAGGATCGTTCTGGATACGAACGTCATTGTGTCCGCCCTGCTCACGCCCCACGGGCCACCGGCGCGCATCCTGGACTGGACGCTGGCCGGCGAGTTGACGCTGCTGCTCGATGATCGTCTGCTCGGCGAATACCGGGTGGTTCTTGCGCGGCCGAAGTTCGGGTTCGATGCCCGCGACCAGCGCATTCTGCTCGCGGCCCTCGATGGACTCTCTGAGCGCGTGACCGCCCTGCCGTTGCCGCTCGAGCTTCCAGATCCGGATGACCTGCCCTTCCTGGAGGTGGCCAGCAGTGGCCGGGCCGACGCCCTGGTCACCGGCAACGGGCGACACTTTCGCCCACAAAGCGGCCGACACGAAGTCACCATCCTGGCTCCCGCGGCACTACTCGAGGCCATGCGTCACGCATAGCGTGGCGTTCTGGGGTCAGACTAGCGCAACCCATTCAATGACGCTGGCTTAGAGGCCGATACCGCGTCAGATTTCGGCTTAGCGTTGCGTTTTCGATGCCAAAAACGCGCAGTTAAGCCGCTTCTTGGACTCGCGCTTCGATTCGGCGCCCCATTGCATTTCGCTCATTCACGTCTCTCCTCAACGCCATGACGATTGCGAGAACGCGCTGCGACGCGATGCAGCGAGAGAGCGCAATCAACGTTCTTAATTGAGGTCATTAATGACAAAATAGGCATATAATGATCAAAACTCAGAACACTAGTTATAGTATTCGATAATGTGTTATTTTCGGATCATAGAGTTAATTTTTGGCCTCTGGTGACTTGAAAGTGGTACATAACATCGACTTTGAACTGGCATCCAGTCAGGTGATCGCTGCGGAACTCGGCCGGCGTTTGAATGAACTGCGCCTCGCCCAGGATCTGACCCAAGTTCAGCTCGCCGAGCGGGCCGGCGTGTCTCGCGGTACCGTGGTGCGCCTGACGGAGGGCAGCGGTGTATCCCTCGACACCTTCATTCGGGTGATGCAGGCCCTCGGCCTCGCGGGGCATCTCGCCGCGCTGTTGCCGGACCCGACGGTCCGTCCCGTGGAGGAGGTTCGTCACGGGGACCGGCGTCAGCGGGCTTCCGGGCGCGGCGGCGAGCCGGGTGCGGGAGAGTGGCGCTGGGGGGACGAGATGGAAGATGAGGACGAGGCCTCGTGACGACACGCGCGGCCGTCATCCTCTGGGGTCGTGAGATCGGCGCAGTGGTCTGGGTGCCGGAGCGTCGTCTCGGCGTGTTTCAGTACACGCCCGAGTTCGCGCGCTCGGGCATCGAAGTGGCGCCACTCCGGCTGCCGTTGCAGGTACTGCCCCGGGAGTTTCCGGACCTCCCCTTCCACACCTTTCACGGGTTACCCGGTCTGCTGGCGGACTCCCTCCCCGACAAGTTCGGCAATGCCCTCATCGACGCCTGGCTCGCCCGCCAGGGGCGCAGGCCCGAGTCCTTCGATCCGGTGGAGCGCCTGTGCTACGTCGGGCGTCGCGGCATGGGCGCCCTCGAGTTCGAACCGAGTATCGACCGTGGCCGGATGGATGCGGACGCGCCCCTGCAGATCGATGCGCTCGTCGAACTGGCCAGTTCCGTCCTGCGCGAGCGGCAGACCCTCGGCGGCCGGTTCGGTGCGTCGGCAGACGACCGCGGTGATGCCGCGGCCCTGCAGGACATATTGCGTGTCGGCACTTCGGCCGGCGGGGCCCGCGCGAAGGCGCTCGTGGCGTGGAATCCACAGACCGGCGAGTATCGATCGGGTCAGCTGGACGCGCCGGAGGGTTTCGGGCACTGGCTGCTGAAATTCGACGGCGTGGACGCGAACCGCGACAAGGAACTCGCGGACCCCCAAGGCTACGGACGCATCGAGTACGCGTTCCATCTCATGGCCCTGGCAGCGGGGCTTCAGATGACCGAGTGCCGACTGCACGAGGAAGGCGGGCGCGCCCACTTCATGACCCGGCGCTTCGACCGGACGGAGGACGGCCGCCGCCTGCACATGCAGTCCCTGGGGGCCCTCGCCCACTACGATTACAACGCAGCCGGTGCCTACGCCTATGAGCAGGCGCTGCAGGCAATGCTGCGCCTCCGGCTGGATGTGCCACAGCTCGAACAGCAGGTCCGCCGGACCCTGTTCAACGTCGTCGCCAGAAACCAGGACGACCATGTCAAGAACATCGCCTTCCTGATGGATCGCCGGGGACGCTGGCGCCTGGCACCGGCCTTCGACGTCACCTGGGCATACAACCCCGACGGGGACTGGACGGCCCGCCACCAGATGACCATCAACGGCCGTCGCGATGGCTTCACCGTGGACGATCTCTGTGCGATGGGGCTCGTCGGCCACATCAAGGCAGGACGAACCCGGCGCATGTTGCAGGAGGTGTGCGACGTCGTGGCGAACTGGCGGGACTTCGCGGCGCGGGCCGGCGTCCCCGATGAGGACGCCGCCCGCATCGAGAAGAGCTTCCGGCTCGACCTCGGCCGTCAATCGGCATAGCGTCCCATGATCTGCTTGTCCCGCTCGTGGGGCGCAATGCGCCAGGTGCAAGCGTTCTGGGGTCAGACCGGCGAAACCCCCTGAATGATGGGGGCTTCAAGGCCGATACCACCTCGAATTCCGCCTTAAAGCTGCGTTTTCGGGGCCAAAAACACGCCGCTAAGCCGCGCCCGAGACTGATGAGGCAGCGGATAGCTAAGGTCTGACGCCAAGGCTCTGCTTGGACTTCCCGATACTGGCGGCAGTCTCGCTGGACGCGCTGGGCCCGGGCCGCACCGAAGCAGACCAACGCTATGATCTGCCAGGGCATGTCATCCTCGCGTTTTGGAGGATGGATCTACTTTCGAGTCAAGCCAATGGCTTAGTCTGAGCTCGAAACGGCCAGGGACGGAGTCGATTCATGTGGAACGACCATTCGCCGGAACCGGCCTGGCGACCTTGGATGACCCTGCTGCTGCTGGTGGGCATCGGCCTGGGGCTCAGCTGGTACTGGAGCAGTCCTGACCAGCGTGAAGCCGCCCTCATCCGGCTCGGTCTCGCCCCGGCGCAGTCGGATTCCGAAGCCGGGCCACAGCCCCTTCCAATCAGCGCCCGCTCGCCGTTCCACGACCGGCGGCCCATGGACCGCTGTCGGGCTCCCACCCGCGATACCGATGACGTCGACGACCACCCTGTCTATCGCTGGCGCGGCGAGCATGGCGAATGGGTTTTCAGCGATCGCCCAGAACCTGCAGCCGATCTCGAAGATCTCTCCGATCGCTATCGCGCCCGGGAGCAGTTTGCGAGGGTGCAGGTGCGTGGTGAGCACTCGCGCTTTCCCGCAGAGCTTCGATCGGTGATCGGGAACGACGTCGAGCAGATGAGTCGGGTGCTGCGCGACGCGCTCGATCTGCCCATCCGCCAGATCGACCTGGACATTGTGCTCTATCGCGACCGTGACAGTTTTGCCTCGTCAAGCGGGAACGCCTCGGCCCTCGGCCGGAACGTGAGCGGTTTCTATCAGCACGGCACGAATCAGGTCAGCATCCTGGAGCAGCCCGGCTTCAAGGCCACCCGTGAAGTGGCGCGCCATGAAGCCAGCCACGCCATGCTGGCGGGGATGTATGGCGTCACCCCGGTCTGGCTGAATGAAGGCCTGGCCGAGGTGATGACGCGTCTTGAGACAAGGGGACAGCTGCGCGAACTGACGGTGCATACGGCTCATGCGCGCAGCGTTCAGCGGCAGTTCCAAAGCGGTGGCCGTGGCGCGCTGGAAACGCTCCTGAACCATGACCATGCGTCCTGGCGCCTGGGTCCATCCACACGGACTTACCCGCAGGCATGGAGCCTGGTTCACGAACTACTGCGACACGAGCCGGGTCGCCGGCTCATCCAGGCGGTGCTCGCGGCCCAGGAGGCCACCCCCTGCCGGCCCATCGACTCCATTGCGCTGGTGCAGACTCACTTCCCCGGCGGCATGACGGGCCTGGAGCAGCGCTGGCTGCGGCGGGCCCGCAGCGGAGACTGGCAGGCACCCCTGAGGTTCTGACGGGGTCGTCCCGCGTCCCGGGGTCAGACTAGCCTGCCTCGGCAGAATTCGGGGGCTCTGAGGCCGATTCCGCCACAAACTTTGCCTTAGAGCAGCGTTTTCGGTGCCAGAAACACGGCTCTAAGCCGCGCTTGCGACTCGCGCTTCGCTTAGACGCCCCTTTTCAGTGGCCAAACCAGCCTTCTAAGGCTACATCCGACGCACTTTCTCTGAAATTCCATCTATTAATCAATGAGATAGCTTCGGATAGTTTGGTCTGACCCCAGGGCCGCCTGCGGCGGTGGTTTCAACGCACGCCTCTGTCAGCCATCGCCTACAGACGGCTGTTTTCCGATCCTGCAAGAGTAGCGCCTGGTCATGGAACTGGAGCGAACTCAATGCCACGTGCCAAACGAACCGTCGCGCCGGGATACGTTTGGCACATCACCGAGCGCTGCCACGACCGCAGATTCCTGCTGCGCTTCGTCAAGGACCGCCGGCACTGGCGCGCCTGGTTGTTCGAAGCGCGGAAACGCTTCGGCCTGAGCGTCCTCAACTACACGGTCACCAGCAATCACGTCCATTTGCTGGTCCAAGACCAGGGCCGGGACGAGATCCCTGCCAGCCTGCAACTCGTCGCCAGTCGGACGGCATGGGAGTACAACCAGCGCAAATCACGCCGCGGGGCCTTCTGGGAGGACCGCTACCATGCCACCTGCGTCGACTCCGACGCCTACCTCTCGCGCTGCATGGTCTACATCGACCTCAACATGGTCCGCGCCGGCCCGGTCAGCCATCCCGAGCAATGGGAGGTCTGTGGCTACCGCGAGATCCAGGATGCCCCGCAGCGATACCGGATCATCGACACGGCCGCCTTGTGTCACCTGCTGGGCGCAGCTGATACCGCAACGCTGCGCGTCAGACTCAAGGACGTGGTCGAGGCCGAGTTGGCAGCCGGTAGGCTGGCTCGGGATGACTGCTGGACGAAAAGTCCGGTGGTTGGCAGTCGCGATTTCGTCTCCCGCTATCTGGATCGATTGGGCATTCCCGGCAGCCGAGAGGCCGTCATCGAGCGTGACGATGGCTTGACGCTGGTGGACCTTAGAACGTCGCTTTCGACCCAGAAAACGACACTCTAAGGGCCTAAATTCAGGTCTTGTTAGCCATAACATCTATAATATCAATAACGTATGACGGTCCGACCTGGCCAGACCCCAAGGTGTGTACCCGCGCTTCGCTTAAACGCCCCGCCTCAGTCGCCAAATCCATCTTCTAGGGCTACATTCGACGCGCTTTCTCAGCATTTCCAGTGTTCCAGCAATGCTATGGCGCCGGATAGCTTGCTCTGACCCCAAGGCCCTCGAGTCGTGATTCGAAGCGTCATCTACGACACCCTGATCGTCGGGCTCACCGCCAAGTGGTACGCGGAGGTGCTGCGACGCGTCCCCGCGGATGCGACCCTGCTCGATGTCGGGATCGGTACGGCGGGCGCCCTGCTGGCGAATGCCGAGCTGGTGGAAGCGCAACGGCTGCGGATCACCGGCATCGACATCGACGGCGACTACATCGAGCGCGCTCGCGGCAAGCTGCTGCGCGCCGGCCTGGACGACCGCGTCGAGGTGCGACAGGAATCCGTCTACGACCACCGGGGCGGTCCCTACGACGCCGTGTACTTCTCCGGGAGCTTCATGCTGCTGCCGGAACCGGAGCGTGCGCTGCGCCACTGCGCTTCGCTGCTGCGTCCGAACGGACGCCTCTACTTCACCCAGACGATTCAGCAGCAACGCTCGCGCTGGATGGAAACGATCAAGCCTTTGCTGAAACGGGTGACTAGCATCGACTTCGGCCGGGTGACCTACGAGGAGGATTTCAGGGCGCAGATGCGCGCGGCCGACCTCGAACTCGAGGTGTTCACGACGCTGGCCCGCCACGGCAGCCGGGCCTCAGTTCTCGCGGTGGCCAAGCCGCTGCGGGGTCAGATCACACCCTTGCGCTAACCTCGGCCGCGGGCAATCATCGCGTCACGACCCTTTACAGGGAGACTCGCCATGGCCGCAATGCTCAATGCAGGCGCCACGTTCCCGCAGATGACTCTCAAGCTTACCGACGGCGGCTCACGCACCCTGCCCGCCGATCTCGATCAGCCCTGGACCGTGGTGCTGTTCTACCGCGGGCACTGGTGACCGTTCTGCCGCCGGCTTCTCGTCGGCTTTGAAGAGCGCCGTGCAGCGTTCTCTGAGCAGCAGGTCAGCATCATCGCGGGCAGCGTCGATTCGCTCGAGGACACGCAGCAGGTCGCAGCCGAGGTCGGCTTCCCCATCGCCTGGGGCATGAACCGGGAGATGGCGGACAGCATCGGCGCCTGGTGGGAGCCGCGCCGCGACCACATCCAGCCAAGCGAGTTCGTCCTCAAGCAGGACGGCAGCGTGATCGCCTCGACCTACAGCAGTTCACCGGTCGGTCGGATGGACCCGCAGGCGACCCTGGAGTTGATCACGTTCCTGAACAAGCGCGCCCGGCAGCGGTCCTGAGACCGCCACAAGACGTGCATTTCCGCAGTTGCCTTCGCAGCTTCAGAGGCTGTCGCAAAAGGCTGGCAAGACTCCGTGGGAGCGGCTTCAGCCGCGAATGGCACACGCGAAACCAATGACTTGCGGATCATTCGCGGACAAGTCCGCTCCCACAGAGATACATCGCCGAGTTTTGCGACACCCTCTTCAGCCGCTCCCACAGGGAGGTGGACGCAACTCTGTCATCTGAACCGTGACATGGCGTCATCGAAGGCCTTCGACATACTGTCCATGGCCTTGTCCAGACCGGCCTTCAGGTCGTCCCAGGCCTCGTCACCGGCCTTGCGCACTTCTTGCAGTTTCTGCTCGGCTTTGTCGCGCTGCTTACGCATCTCAGTGAGCAAGGCATCCTGGGGTCGGACCACGGTAAGTGCCTGAAAACAA
>JAFIFL010000190.1 GCA_020832055.1 Gammaproteobacteria bacterium | reverse complement strand
GAAGCGGCTGCCGTCGCGCTTGCCGGTCCAGTCACTGTCACGGTAGATGTAGTAGGCCGATCCCTCGAATTCGTTGGTCCCGGAACGGGTCACGGCATCGATGCTGGCGCCGGTGTAGCCGGCGAGGGCGACGTCATAATTCACCAGCGAGATGTTGATGGCCTCGATGGAATCCATGGTGATCGGCTGGCGGTCCGTCGGCAGGTTGTTGCTCTCCAGGCCGAAGGCGTCGTTGGTGGACACGCCGTCGATGCGGATGTTGTTGAAGCGGGTGTTCTGGCCACCGGCAGAGATCTCACCGCGGTCCTTGTCCACCTGGGAGATCCGCGGATCCGTCCGCACGTAGTCCTGGATATTGCGGTTGATGGAGGGCAGACCCTCGATGCGGTCCCGGTCGACGATGGTGCCGGTGCCCATGCGCGAAGGATCGAAGAGGCCACCGACCCGGGTACCGAGGACGACCAGTTCCTCCGTCACCCGTGAGGATTCGAGGGTGACATCAATGGCGGCAGCTTCCGAGAGCTGCAGATATTGCTCAGACAGCACGCCAGGGCGATAGCCCTCGCGCCTTGCGACCACGCGGTAGGGCCCCCCGACGCGCAGGCCGCGCACGGAGTACCGACCTTCGGCATCGGTGGTGGTGGCCCGGCGCGTGCCGGATGGTTCGTGTACCAGTTCCACGGAGGCGCCTTCGATGCCTACGCCGCTGGCATCGAGGACGCGCCCGGCAGCAGCCGCCGAGGTCACCTGGGCCTGTGCCCCGGCTGCCCCCAGCAACGCGAGTGTCAACGCGATGAGTAGGGTTGGAATGATTGATTTGTTCATGTCTTATGCCTTGCCTCTCGAGCAGAGGCGACACTCCCGACCCGTGCCTTGCGGCATCGGCTGGCGACCGACGGGCCTCGAGTGCAGCCTCGCTGCTGGACTGATGAGAACTGGCGCGAACGCCCCCGAATGACTGGCAGGGCTCGTCACCGGATGGCAGATGGCGCCAGCCGGCAGAGTTTCCCGCCAAGGCGCCAGTCAACACGGCGTCGATGACCATACGATCAATGGTTCATGAAGCTTCGATTACCCGGCCCATACCAGCCAGGAATTGATAGGCTCGAGACTAGAGAGTGGGCCGACCCCGATTGACCTCGTCAATGACCACTCATGCTGCCGAGCCCTTTGAATCCCGCTGCGGCCCCGGGCTCGGTATGCTTGCGCGCGGCCGGATCTGAAGCCGGTCGCTTCGATTCGGCGCCGGCCTCGAAGGTCGTGTAACCTACGGCTGCCAACATTCACGAACCCCGGCGGACGACGCTGGCGATGGGGGGTAAAATACCGACCTGCTCGCTGGCGACTGGCCCGGTGGCGCTTCGGCGCGGCCATCCGCCGGAATTCCCATGAACCTCCAGACAAAAGCGACTGCCGTGAAAAAATACAAAATCGTCTACACCCTGACCGATGAAGCGCCCGCGCTTGCCACGCACTCCTTCCTGCCTTTCGTCAGCACCTTCACCAAGGCTGCCGACGTCGAGGTGGAGCTGGCAGACATCTCCCTGGCTGCCCGCGCGCTCGCCGCATTCCCCGAATGCCTGACCGAAGAACAGCGGGTTCCGGACACCCTCGCCGAGCTCGGAGCGCTGACCCAGGACCCCGACGCCAACATCATCAAGCTTCCGAACATCAGCGCGTCCATTCCCCAGCTCGTCGAGACCATCGAGGAGCTCAAGGGCCAGGGCTATGCGCTGCCGGACTACCCTGAGGAACCCAAGACCGACGAAGAGCGGAAGATCAACGAACGCTACGCCGCTGTCCTTGGTAGCTCCGTCAACCCGGTCCTGCGTGAAGGCAACTCCGACCGCCGGGCGCCGGCATCCGTGAAGCGCTTCGCCAAGCAGTACCCGCACTCCATGGGCAAGTGGAGCCAAGCCTCACAGACCCACGTCGCCCACATGCGTAAGCGCGACTTCTACCACACCGAAGTGTCGACGGTGGTGGAGAAAGCCGGAAAATTGCGCATCGAACTCGTCCGTGATGACGGCAAGGTGCAGGTGCTCAAGGAGACCGTTGCGGTCAAGGATGGCGAGCTGATCGATGCCGCGTTCATGGACGTGAAAGCGCTGCGCAAATTCCTCGAGGAAGAGTTCGAAGGCGCCCGTCGCGCTGGGCTTCTGGCCTCCCTGCACCTGAAGGCAACGATGATGAAGGTCTCCGACCCGATCATCTTCGGCCACGCCGTGGAGGTGTACTACAAGCAGGCGTTCGAGAAGCACGCCGCCACCTTCGCCGAACTCGGCATCAAGGCGCGCCTCGGCATGGAAACCGTGCTCGATAAGGTCAAGGAAGCAGGCTTTTCGCTGCGCAACGAGATCGAAGCGGACATCCGCTCCTGCCACGAGTCGCGTCCGGGCTTGGCCATGGTCGACTCCGACAAGGGCATCACCAACCTGCACGTTCCCAGCGACATCATCGTCGACGCCTCCATGCCGGCCATGATCCGTGTCGGCGGCAAGATGTGGGCAGCCGACGGCAACCTGCGGGACACCAAGGCCATCATCCCCGACAGCTGCTACGCGACGATCTACCAGGAAGTCATCAACTTCTGCAAACACCACGATGCCTTCGATCCGACCACCATGGGTACGGTGCAGAACATCGGCCTGATGGCGCAGAAGGCGGAGGAATACGGCTCCCACGACAAGACCTTCGAGATGCCAGCCGCAGGCACGGTCCGGGTCGTGGACGAGTCCGGCAACGTCCTGCTCGAGCATACCGGCGTCGGCCAGGGTGACATCTGGCGCATGTGCCAGACCAAGGATGCCGCCATCCAGGACTGGGTCAAGCTGGCCGTCAATCGCGCCCGCGCCTCCGGCCTGCAGGCTGTGTTCTGGCTCGACAAGTACCGCGCTCACGACGCCCAGATGATCACCAAGGTGGAGCGGTACCTGCAGGATCACGATACCAGCGGCCTCGACATCCGCATCATGACCCTGGACACCGCCGTCCGCCACACCATGGAACGCCTGCGCCATGGCGAGGACACCATCGCGGTGACCGGCAACGTCCTGCGCGACTACCTCACGGACCTGTTCCCCATTCTGGAGCTCGGCACGAGTGCGAAGATGTACTCCATCGTGCCGCTGATGAAGGGCGGCGGCCTCTACGAGACGGGCGCTGGCGGGTCTGCACCCAAGCACGTGCAGCAGTTCGAAGCCGAGAACCATCTGCGCTGGGATTCCCTGGGCGAGTTCCTGGCCCTGTGCGTCTCACTGGATGACATTGCGGCCAAGAGCAACAACCCCCGTGCACACGTACTGGCCAAGGCGCTGGATGCCGCCACCGAAAAACATTTGCTGGAGAACAAGTCGCCCTCGCGCAAGACCGGCGAGATCGACAATCGCGGCAGCCACTACTACCTGGGCATGTACTGGGCCGAAGCCCTGGCCGCCCAGAACGAAGACCCGGAACTGCGTGATCGCTTCGCCCCGGTGGCCAAGGCCATGGCCGAGGCCGAAGAGAAGATCAACCAGGAGCTGATCGTGATCCAGGGCCGCCCCATGGACATCGGCGGCTACTATCACCCGGACCAGAAGAAGGCCGAGGAAGCCATGCGGCCGAGCCCGACGCTGAACGCCATCCTGGCGAGCATCTGACATCGGCCCCGGCGGCGCCAGGGATGGCCCGCCGATCGCTGCTATCGCCCGCTCAGGGCGCCATGACGAGCATGGACGTCACCGTCAATCCCACGACCCGACGGCCCTCGACTTCGAGCCGACCGTGGACGACCGCGTCGCCGAGGGGTGTCCCCGACGGGACGGCAAAGCCCTGCAGATGCAGTTCGAGGCGACCCTCGCCGTCGGCGAGATAGAGCTGACAGACGTCCCCCTCACAGGATCGATCCAGGGTCCCGGCAAGGGTGATCGGTTTTCCCGGCTCGGGGCTGTTACCGTCGACCGCCGCCAGACTCAAAGCGCGATCCACATCCGGTCGCCGCTCTCCGAACAGCAATGGCGGTGTGGCGGGTGCCGGGGCAATGCCGGCGTCGAGTTCCGTGGCGAGCACATCTGCAAAGGCCGCCGCGGTCCCGTCATTCGGCGCCGGTTCGATGCCGAGAAGATGCGCCATGAGTCCATGAAGATGCACGCTCTCCACGCGTGGCAACGTCGAGCCGGCACGGAAGGCCGGGCCATGACCGATGAAGATGCCCAGCATCTCATGATGCTGCGGATCCCAGCCGTGCATGCCGCGGGTGGGCGGCCCCATCCGTCCGGACATGTGCTGGCGGGTGGAGATCATCCAGCCATGGTCGGCCTCGACGATCACATCAGCAATGCGCGCGTGACCACTGAAGCGGTAGTGTTCGGGCGTATCCGCCTTTTTCCACACCCGCAAGCGTGGATGGGCGTCGGTCAGCGCCTCGACGATGGCCTCGGCATCGAGATCACCGGCCCAGACATGAGCGGCGGGGCCCCAGTCGGAGACGTGAACGCCGCTCATCGCGAGGTAATCGTCGAGAAAAATGTAGCGCTCTGGATCGATGTCGCTCATGCCGTGATCAGACACCACCAGAATGTGCAGGTCTCCCAGCAGCCCACGGGCCTCGAGGCCGGCGAGCAGGACGCCAAGGTCTGCGTCCATATCGGCTATCGCCGAGGTCACCTCAGGCGCGTCAGGGCCGAACCCGTGGCCAAGGGAATCGACCCGGCTGAAGTAGAGCGTCATGAAGTCCGGGCGCTTCGCTGCGGGCAGGTCCTGCCAGGCGAGGATCTGATCGATCCGGTCCTGGTGGGGAACGCTGCTGTCGTACTGTTTCCAGTAGGTGGCGTGGCGGCCGCCAATGGGCGCCTCTGAACCCGGCCAGAAGAACGTGCCGCTGATCAGCCCCTGGCGCTCAGCCGTGCGCCAGATCGGTTCGCCGTCGTACCACGCCGGGTCCATGACGGCTTCCCGGTTGCGCAGCGCGAAGCTGCGCTCCCGCTCCGGGTCCCACATGCTGTTGGCGACGACCCCGTGGTTTTCGGCGTACAGACCGCTGGCCATCGAGTAATGGGTGGTGAAGGTCTTGGTGGGAAAGACGTGCACCAGTCCCTCGGCCACGACGCCCTCACGGGCAAGCCGGTCGAGGTTCGGCGTCGCTGCGCGCTGGCGATAGTCGTGGCGGAAGCCGTCGATGGAGATCAGCAACAGAGGTGCCGGCCGCTGCTCCCGCAGGGGGACGGATGACCCGGGCGTCTTTGCGCCATCCGTGCGTGGGGATTCGGAAGTGCCGCAGGCGACGGCCACCAGAACCACCAGCAAACAGCCAAACGCTCTCACCATCGAGCCAGTCTCCGTTGAGGGGTGTCCCGTGAGTTTAGCGATCAGAGATGAAGCAATGATGATGCCGATCGCTCGTCAGTCGTCCGTCACGCGTCTTGACCGGAACCGAACCCGAGTCTAGCGTGCGCCACTCCTGGCAACGCGACCCGCTCATCCCACTATGCTGACTTTTGCCAATCTGTTCGTTCGTCGGGGTGAGAAAGTCATCCTCGACGGCGTGTCCTTCACCATCCACGGTCGTCAGCATGTGGGTCTGGTGGGCCCCAACGGTGCCGGCAAGAGCACGCTGTTCGAGCTGATCATGGGCCGGCTGCTGCCCGAGGACGGCGACGTCCAGCTCAGCGAGCGCACCCGCATCGCCCACCTTGCCCAGCATACCCCCGACACGGATCAGGGCGCCCTCGACTTCGTCCTCGACGGCGACCGGGAACTGCGCCGTGTGGAGCGGGAGATCGCGACTGCGGAGCGGGAGGGGCGTCACCAGGCTCTCGGCGCACTGCACGCGCAGATGGATGCCATCGACGGCTACTCCGCGCCGGCCCGGGCCGGCGCGATCCTGCATGGACTGGGCTTCGGCGGCGCCGATCAGCAGCGCTCAGTCAACGACTTTTCCGGCGGCTGGCGCATGCGGCTGGCCCTGGCACGCACGCTGATGCAGCCGGCCGACCTGCTGCTGCTCGACGAGCCCACCAACCACCTCGACCTCGATGCCACCCTGTGGCTGGAGCGCTGGCTCTCGCGTCTCGACACCACCCTGATCCTGATCTCCCACGATCGCGACTTCCTCGATCGGACCGTGCAGTACATTGCCCACATCGACCGCGGGCAGGTGACCATGTGGCGCGGCAACTACTCGGCCTTCGAGCGCCAGCGGGCCGAAGCCATGCTGCTGCAGCAGGCCACCTACGAGAAGCACCAGAAACGCGCCGCCGAGATCCAGCGCTTCGTGGATCGCTTCCGGGCCAAGGCCACCAAGGCACGGCAGGTGCAGAGTCGCCTGAAAACCCTCGAACAGCTCTCCCAGACCGCAGCCGTCCGGGCCAGCTCACCGTTTCGCTTTCAGTTCCGCGATCCCGTGAAAATGTCCGATCCGCTGCTCGACGGCGAACACCTCACGCTGGGCTACCCGGATCACCGGGTGCTCGACGACGTCCGCCTGCGGCTGCATCCGGGTGACCGCATCGGTCTGCTCGGTCCCAACGGCGCCGGCAAGTCGACCCTGAT
The DNA here is from genome assembly GCA_020832055.1 of Gammaproteobacteria bacterium. GTDB lineage: Bacteria > Pseudomonadota > Gammaproteobacteria > Pseudomonadales > Azotimanducaceae > SLTB01. The sequence goes on along the minus strand of JAFIFL010000190.1, from coordinate 2,239 downwards.
CCGCACCCTGGCCGGGGGCCTCACGCCGCTGTCCGGGGAGATCACCCGGGGCCATCATGCCCCGGTGGCCTGGTTCGCCCAGCATCAGGTGGAACAGCTCAGGCCCGGCCGGACGCCCATGCAGCATCTGCTGGAACTCGACCGGGGCACCCCGGATCAGGGTGCCCGCAACTTCCTCGGCGGTTTCGGCTTCGGCAGGCAGGCCGAGGAGCCCATCGACACCTTCTCCGGCGGCGAGCGGGCGCGCCTGGTGCTGGCCCTGCTGGCGTGGCAGCGGCCGGCCCTGCTGCTGCTCGATGAGCCCACCAACCACCTCGATCTCGATATGCGCGAGGCTTTGAGTCTCGCACTCGGGGAGTTCAGTGGTGCGGTCGTCCTGGTCTCTCACGACCGTCACCTGCTGCGGGAGACCATGGACGAGTTCTGGCTGGTGGCGGATGGCCGCATCGTGCCCTGGGACGGCGACCTCGACGACTACGCCCGCTGGCTGCTCGACCGGGACCGGGACACCCCCGAAGTCGTTGCGCTAGAGGGTACCGAAGCACCCGAAGGGCAGGGCAGTGCCATCGCCACGGCAGATGCCAGCCTGTCGCGGGCCGACCGGCAGGCCGAACGCCGGGCCGCAGCGGAGCGACGCAAGGCGCTGCAGCCGCTGAAGACCGAGATCCAGAAGCTCGAACAGCAGCTCGACACGCTGCAGCAGCGGCTTGCGGAGATCGAAGGCCTGCTCGCCGATGCCTCGCTCTACGAGGACGGAGCCAAGGATCGGCTCACCGCCGCCCTCAAGGAACGGGGCGAGCTGCGCGCCCGCGCCGAGGGCATCGAAAGCGCATGGCTCGAGGCCAGCGAGCGCTACGAGGAACTGAGCACCGAAGTCTGAAGCGCCGCGCCGCCGCACTTCGGAACTGGCGCTGTCGCGAGCAAAAGGATCGGCCGTCGCGGAACGCTGCGGCAGCCGCCCACCAACGGCATTGGCGCTGTCGCGGAAGGAACGATGGACGGGGCATGGCCCTGTGCGAGCAGCTATCGTTGCTGGCGCCTGGCCCGCCGGGCTATGGCCAACGCTTCCTGCGCCCGCACCAAGGCATCCTCCGGATCATCGAAGATCGACTCCGGGGCGCGGTGGTAGGACATGGTCACGAGCCGGGCCCCCTTTGCGTAGCGAAACGGCTGCAAACCCTCGGCCTCGTGGCGGCGCGCCGTTTCGGCATTCGACTTCAGATACACCTCATCATCAGCCACCAGGGCGAACATCACGCCGTCGTGGAACACCCCATGGCCTCCGAACATGGGCCGGATCTCAACCCTGCCGAGCCCCCTGAAGACGTCGTGCAAGGCATCGAGAAAGTCGCTCACAGGGAACTCCCAGCGCGTGTCATGGTCGGACAGGTGTTACTGCCAATTCGATGCGACGAAACGAATGCTTCTGTCGTCAAACTGTGACAAAGATCCGGAATCGCACTTTCTTCCCGGATTTACGCAGCGTATAGTGCGCCCCGCAACGTTTCAATATGTTGCCAAAATGTTTCATTGAGATCTCGGGTAACGAGATCACTGTCCGGTAAAGGATCACCTTCATGCGCAAGCTCGCCTTTGGCTCTGCTCTCGTCGCCGCGGCCGCGTTCCCCGCGGCCGCGCTCGCAGACGTTTCCTATTCCTAAATCGGTGCCGGCTACGGCGCCCTCAAGCCCGACGGTATCACCCGCCTCGATGGCTATACCGTCGAGGGCTCGGTAGCGGTGCATGACCATGTCCACCTGATCGGTACCCACGTTCGCGCCAAGGACAGCCCGTTCACGGCCCGTCGGACCCGGCTCGGCGGCGGCTACAACTTCGCCCTGAACTCCCAGTTCGACATGGTCGGCCGTCTCGGCTGGTCGTTCACCAAGGCCAGCATCACCGACGTCTTCAGTGAGAAGAACGACGGCGTCTTCGGCCAACTCGGTGTCCGCGGCATGGCTCGCGGTATCGGCACCGACGCGCTGGAAATCAATGCGTTCGTAACCTACGACGACACCGAAGGCAAGTTCAGCGGGGACGTGGGCGCGGTCTTCAGCTTCACCCCCGCGCTCGCTGCCAGCGCTGGCTACTCCTACTCCAGCCACCTGCAGACGTGGAACCTGGGCCTGCGCTACAACTTCTGACACGACCAGCAGGGCCGCTTACCCCGCCCGCAAGCAGCCAACCGCCTTGGGGCAGGACCCCCACCCCCCCGCCAACAGACCCCCCGGGCGCCCCC
>JAFIFL010000189.1 GCA_020832055.1 Gammaproteobacteria bacterium | reverse complement strand
CAGCGATTGGGCCGATCTCGAAACGCTCTGCCGAAGCCGAACACACTGCCTTCGCCGCACGCCATCCAGATCGGCGCATTTCGCTGCGCAAGATCGTGCTCTCCACAGCGCCGGCGAGCAGTCGCATCGTCAGCTGCTGGCTGCCTTGCTGAAGCGGATGTCCAGGGACTGCAAGCCGCGCAGAAAGCTGTGAGGAACGTGAGCGTAGGTTTCGTTCGGATTCGCAGGCCGGATGTTTTCGAGACGCCGCAGCAGAATCGTGAAACCGCTGAGCAGTTCCTGCCGGCCCAGCGAGGCGCCTGGACAGAAATGTGGACCGGATCCGAAGGACAGATGCGCGCCAGCCTTGTGCCGGCAGACATCGAACCGCTCACCATCCGGGAACACATCCTCGTCGCGGTTCGCGGCGGCATAGCCCAAGGCGACCATGGAACCCTTCGGCAGCGGCACGCCGCCAAGCTCGGTATCTTCGAGAACGATGCGGAACAGGTGCAGCACGGGCGTTTCGACCCGCAGGACCTCTTCGACGAAGTTCTTGATGCCTTCGGGATGCTCGCGCAGGTACTGCATCTGCTCGGGGTGCTCGAGCAGCAGCATCATTCCTGAGCCGATGGCGTTGGTGGTGGTTTCGTTGCCGCCGGTAATCAACTGATCGAGCAGGTCCTGCAGTTCGTACATGTCCAAACGCCGGCCATCGACCTCGGCATGCACCAGATCGGAAATAATGTCGTCTTGCGGCTGTTTCCGCCGATCCTCGATCACCTCGGCAAAGTAGTGCTGGGCTTCGACGACAAGTCGCGCGCACTCGAGCGCCTGGGCTTCGTCCATGTGATGACCGCCCGGCCCGAGCATGGCATCCGACCAGATCTTGATCTTCAGCACATCCGAACGCGGCACGCCGAGCTGATCGGCGATCACCGTGCACGGCAGGGGAACCGCGAAGTCACGCACGAAGTCACAGCCGCCGCGATCGATGAAAGCATCGATGAGATCGTTCACGACCCCTTCGATGTAGGGCACCATCGTCCGCACCCGTCGCGGCGTGAAGGCCTTGTCCACCAGCTGCCGGTAGAGGGTATGCACAGGGGGATCGGTACGCTGCAGGGTCGACACCCGCCCCCAGCCATGTTCGCGGCGATAGGCTTCGGCCGCTGCCTGCGGGCCCGTGCGCGAACCGCCCAGCGCGTAGATGTCATTGGAGAAGATCTGCGGGTTGCGCTTGACCGTGCGGATGTCCTTGTAGCGCGTCACGTAGAACATCTTCAGCTCGGGCATGAAGCGCACGGGCGCCTCCTCGCGCAGCTGGCGGAAGAGGGGAAACGGGCACTCGAGCACTTCCGGGTCGAGCAGACTGCCCTCGATTTCCGACATCACCTTCCCTCCCAGCTCATGCCCTGAAGAACTGGATAGTGTTCCACATCCATCGTGCGGAGATAACTCTCGAATCCGCGGGCAATGAATGAAACCCCTGTTTTTATGGCATGAAGCGTGATTTCTGTTGACACCCAAAAACATGCAGTCTAGCTTGTTTCACCCGCAGAAACATTTGAAACTGTTGGGGTTGAGACGCAGCCGAACGGTCCGGGTCCAGGATCCACCGCAGGCATGTGTCATACCTGGGGAGTCCGATGAAGCCCGTATCGTCATTGATGAACGCCGTCTCTGCGCGCCCGCGTCTCTGCCGAGGCCGTGCTCTGGCCCGAGCCATTTCGGTATGACCACACCCGCGGGCGAAGCCGCCGATCCGGTGCTGCCACCGGTCACCCAGCCAAAGCATGGGGCCTACCCTCATCCGGCCTACGCCTGGTTCGTCGTCTCCATTCTCGTTCTGGCCTCGATCATCTCCTACATCGACCGGCAGGTGGTGGCCATCGTCGCTGACGAAATGAAGGCCGACCTCGGCCTTGGCGACGCCCAGATCGGTCTGCTCTACGGCATCTTTGCCGTGTTCTACGCCATCGCCGGGCTGCCGCTGGCCTATCTCGCCGATCGCAAGAGCCGCAAGCACATCATCGCCGCCGGCGTCTTCTTCTGGAGCATGATGACGGTAGCCTGCGGCCTTTCCCGCAACTTCTGGCAGGTCCTGCTGGCCCGCATTGGCGTCGGTGTCGGCGAAGCCACCCTGCTGCCGGCCACCAACTCCCTGGTCAGCGACTACTTTCCCCGCGACCGGATTCCGCTGGCGCTCAGCGTATTCCAGACCGGCGCCATTCTGGGCACCGGCCTCGCCTTCGTCATTGTCGGCTTCGTGCTCAGCATCGTCGAACAACGCCCGGTGCCGGTCGTGCCCATCTTCGGCCCGCTCGCCCCCTGGCAGCAGACCTTCATCATCGTCGGTGCCCCCGGCATCCTCATCGCGCTGGTGATGCTCATCATTCGCGAACCGATCCGCCGGGTCCTGATCAATCCGGCCACCGGCAACGCCAACGCCACCTTTGCCGAGATCAAGGCGTTCTACAAGCGCAACCTGTGGACGTTCATGCTCCACCACTTCGGCTTCCTGTCTTTCGCCATGATGGGCTTTGCCTTCGTCTTCTGGACCGTGCCGTTCTTCTCCCGCGTGCATGACGTCCCACCGGCCCAGGCGGCCCAGATCTTCGGCTGGATCTTCATTCTCTGTGCGCCCTTCGGAGCGGTCTGGGCCGGTCTGCAGGCGGGCTGGTTCAACCGCCGGGGCTACAAGGACGGCAACATCATGGCCGGCCTGCTCGGTGGCGCGCTGGGCATTCCCCTGGTCCTGCTGATCCAGGTGATGCCGACGCCGACGCTGGCCTTCATACTCTATGCACCGGCGGTGTTCTTCGTGAATTCGCCCTTCGGTCTGGCCTACGGCGCCCTGCCGGTCATCACGCCACCGCAGATGCGCGCCATGATCGCCGCCATCTACATGTTCGTGGTGTCGGTGGGCATGATGCTCGGCCCACCGCTGGCCGGCGTGTTCAACGAACAGATTTTCACCCAGTCCGACGGGGTGCGTTACTCACTGATTGCCTTGACCATCATCTTCGGCGGCCTCGGATGCCTTTCGCTCTGGCTTTGCCGCCGTCACTACGCCCGCAGCATGGAGGAAGCCGATGCCATGGAGGTCGCCGGAAGCGATTCCGCGGCCTGATGTCCAGAGCATTCGCGCCAGGTCAAACCTGAGCTCGTAACGCTTGCAACCGTAGTACGGATCGCCATCGGCAAGCTGCGCACCCGCGCGCTCGCCGCAGCGATCCGGGGTGCAGCCGTACCCCCCCGGCTCGAAGCCGGAAAAAACGTCGCCGACAGCGCTTTCGGGTGCCTGCCCGCGCGATTTCAGCAGTAGACGCTGGGCAGGACAGCGATCCGGTCAGCGTCATGACATGTCATCAAAGCAACGCAAAGAGAGAGAGATCATGAAGCATTCAACCTCACACGGCCGCTGGCTCGGCCTGCTGCTGTCCGGTAGCACCCTGGCTGCAGCGCCGTTCGCGCTGGCCCAGCAGCCCACCACTGGTGAAGGCGTTCGCCGCGCATCGACCATCGAAGAGATCGTGGTCACCTCCCGTCGCCGCGAGGAGTCGCTGCAGGACGTTCCCATGGCCGTCACCGCGTTCTCCGAGGATCGGCTGTACAAGCAGTTCGCCGTCGATCTCCGCGACTTCAGCGCCGCGGTGCCGAACTTCCAGCTCGAGCAGGTGGGCCTGTTCCAGTCTGCTGCCGCATTCTCGGCACGGGGCATCGGCACCGCCGGGATCGAATCCCTGAACGACCCCGTGGTCGCCGTTTTCGTCGATGGCCAGTACTACCCGCGGAACGCCAACGCTCTGCTCGACGTCTTCGACCTTGAAGCCGTGGAAGTGATGCGGGGCCCCCAGGGCACCCTCTACGGCCAGAACGCCTTCGCCGGTGCCGTCTCGGTCCGCAGCCGCCGCCCCACGGGTGAGCGGGAGGCACGCTTCGAGGCCACCCTCGGCAATTTCGACAGCCGGATCTTCAAGGGCGCAGTGGAAGCACCCCTGATCGACAACGTGCTCAATGCGAAGCTGTCGCTGATCCATCGCGACTTTGACGGCTACTTCACGGTCCGCAACAACAGCGACTTCTCCGAGGCCGAACTCGACCAACTCGCGGGCGCTCCCGTGAGCGACAACATCGGCAGGTCGGCCCAGGGCGAAACCAAGACCGTCGCCCGCGGTACGCTGCAGTGGCTGCCCCGCGACGACATGGAGGTGACCCTGATCACCACCCGCGAATGGAACCGCGGCGACGGGTCGCCGGGGATCAATGGCTTCATCGACCCACCCGGCGGCAGCGTCTTCGCCGCCCTCGGCTTCCCCGGCCGCGACCCCTTCGGCGATACCCATCGGGGGATCGAGGGTGACGGCTCCAACCCCTTCCACATCGGCGCCAATCATCGCGACGTCAACGATCAGGACCTGCTGAACGTGGTCCTCGAGAAGGTCTGGGACACCCAGTACGGCGAGTGGACCACCATGCTCAGCTACCAGACGGTGGACAGCTTCATCACCACTGACACCGACGGCGAACTGGTGGACCTGTTCTCCTCCGAGCGCCAGGAAGACTACGAGTCCATCCAGTTCGAAACCCGCTTCATGATGCAGCCCTCCGTCCGCAGCAACCTGCTCACCGGCCTGTTCGTCATGCGCGACAAGTACGACCTGACCCAGGCGCTGCTGCTCGGCTTCGGTGCCGCAGGCGACCCGGATGCGACGCCGCCGATCCCGGCTGTCCCGCCCTATCAGTTCCCCACCGACGTACGCTCGCTGTCCTACGGCCAGAATGGCCAGAAACGCATCAGCGTCGCGCCCTACGTGGACTACACCTACGACCTGACCGACGATCTGTCCCTGAACCTGGCCGTCCGCGCCACCTGGGAGGAGAAGCAGGGTTACAACATCCCCAATCAGAATGCCGCCGGTCCCGGCGGTCTGATCGTAGACATTGGGCGGGGTGACGCCGACCTGCTCGAGTTCGACCTCGACTGCGGCCAGAACAGCGAGAGCTGGTTCAACATCGCACCGCGCATTGGTCTCGACTATCGCCCTCAGGAAAACATCCTGCTGTTCGGCTTCTGGCAACGGGCCTACAAGTCCGGCGGGCTGCTCAACAACTCCGCCACCTGTGGACCCTTCCTCGAGGATCCAGTGGACGAAGAGCAGGTGGACAACTTCGAAATCGGCATGAAGGGCAACTTCTTCGACAATCGCCTGCTGTTCAACATCAACGCCTTCTACTCCAAGTACAAGGATCTGCAGCGCACCGTGATCCGGTTTGCCCCCCAAACGCCGACCCAGCAGGAGACGTTCACGTCCAATGCCGCCGGCGCTGACATCTTCGGCGTCGAAATCGAGACCCAGGCCATCCTCACCGACGGCCTGACCCTGTTCGCCAACATCGGTTGGCTGGATGCCAGCTACGATGACTTCTGCACGGCCTTGAACGGGCCGGTGACCATTCCAGTGGGCGAGACACCGACGTCCCCCTGTGGTTCGGCCGTCCTGCTCAACCCGGAGACCGGGCTGGCGCTGATCGATGACGACTTCAGCGACCTCGATCTCACCCGCGCGCCGGAATGGGATCTGTCCACGCGCCTGGTCTACGACTGGGAGCTCGGGCGGCATGGCTATGTCTCCATGGAGGCGGCCTACAGCTACACCAGCAAGCTGCATACCCAGGTCAACAATGCTGTGCGTACCGATCGGGCGGCGCTCAACCGCTTCGACGCCTCGATCACCTGGGGTGATGCCAGCGACCGCTACCGGGTGTCCCTGTGGGGCAAGAACCTGACCAACAACGTCGTGCGCCTCTCGCGTACGGAGGTCTCTCCCCTGTTCTCGTTCGAGTTCCCGACGGCACCGCGCACCTACGGTGTCACGGTCTCGGCGAGCTTCTAAGCGCCCACCAGACTGCCGGGCCCGCCACGGTGGGTCCCGGCAGTCTGACCCCCGCCTTCACCCATGACTTCTGCAAAGTGGGAACTATCGATTTCGCCAGCAGACAACGCCCGGCCAATCGGCGAATCTCCCTGAGGGCGACGGTAACCAGGTCAAGCTGTCGGAGTACGGCACCCTGAACGGCCGCAGCGTTACAACAATCAGCCGTCCCCACCTAAACTGCGGTCCATCACTGAATGTGCACCAGCACCGGACAGACACCAGGAGTGTCGGTCTGCCGGTGGTCAAAACTCAGCATTTCAGCATTTGTGGGAGAGGGATCATGAAGCGCTTGTCTGCTCGCAGCCGATGGCTGGGACTGTTCATCTGTGGGGGTGTGGTGGCCGCCGCCCCACCTGTTCTGGCCCAGCCGGCCTCCGGGGATACCGCGGCCCGGCGCACCACCATCGAAGAGATCGTAGTGACCTCACGGCGCCGTGAGGAATCCTTGCAGGACGTCCCCATGGCGGTCACCGCCTTTTCTGACGACCGCCTTTACAAGCAGTTCGCGGTGGACCTGCGCGACTTCGGTCCCGCCGTACCCAACTTCCAGCTCGAACAGGTGGGTCTGTTCCAGTCCGCCGGAGCGTTTTCCGCCCGGGGCATCGGCACCGCCGGCATCGAATCTTTCGCCGACCCCGTCGTGGCCGTGTTCGTGGATGGCCAGTACTACCCACGGAATGCCAATGCCCTGCTCGACATTTTCGACCTCGAGGCTGTGGAGATCATGCGCGGTCCCCAGGGGACCCTCTACGGCCAGAATGCCTTCGCGGGCGCCGTCTCGGTCCGCACCCGGCGGCCCACGGGCGAGCGCAGTGCGCGCTTCGAGGCCACGCTGGGCAATTACGACAACCGCGTCTTCAAGGGTGCGGTGGAGACACCGATCGTCGAAGACGTGCTGAACGCCAAGCTGTCGCTGATTCACCGGGATTTCGACGGCTACTTCACGGTCCGCAACCAGAGCCAATTCACCGACGCCGAACTCGACGGCTTCGTCGGTCGCCCCGTGAGCGACAACATCGGCCGCTCGGCTCAGGGTGAAACCAAGACGGTGGGCCGGCTGACTCTGCAGTGGCTGCCCCGGGACGACATGGAAGCCACCCTCATCACCACCCGTGAATGGAACCGTGGCGACGGTTCACCGGGCATCAACGGGTTCTTCGAGCCGGGCGGCAATCCCAGCGTCTTTGCCCTGTTCGGCTTCCCCGGCGTGGACCCCTTCGGCGACGCCCACCGCGGCGTACCCGGCGATGGCTCGGATCCCTTCATCATCGGCGCCAATCATCGCGACGTGAATGACCAGGACCTGCTCAACATCGTGGCGGAGTTGGTCTGGGATACGGACTACGGCCAGTGGACCACCATGTTCAGCATCCAGGATGTGGACAGCTTCATCACCACCGATACCGACGGTGAACTGGTCGATCTGTTCTCCTCCGAACGCGCTGAAACCTATGAGTCGGTGCAGTTCGAAACCCGCTTCAACATGCAGCCCAGCGAGCGCAGCAACCTGAACACCGGCCTGTTCGTCCTGCGGGACAAGTACGAACTCACCCAGGCCTTGTTTCTCGGCTTCGGGGCTGCCGGTGATCCCACCGCAACGCCGCCCATACCGGCCGTACCTGCGTTCCGCTTTCCCACGGACGCGCGCTCCCTCTCCTTCGGCAACAACGGCCAGAAGCGCATCAGCGTCGCGCCCTATGTGGATTACAGCTACGACCTCACCGACACCCTGACGTTGAACCTCGCCGTGCGCGCCACCTGGGAGGAAAAGCAGTCGTTCAACAATCCCAACCAGAACGCTGCCGGCCCGGGCGGCATTCTCATCGACATCGGCCGGGGCGACGGTGACCTGCTGGAGTATGCCAGGCAGTGCGGAGAGGCCAGCGAAAGCTGGTTCAACATCGCTCCCCGTGTGGGCCTGGAGTACCGCCCGCAGCCCGGACTGATGCTGTTCGGCTTCTGGCAGCGGGCCTTCAAGTCCGGCGGCCTGCTCAACAACTCGGCCACCTGCGCGCCCTTCCTCAACCAGCCCTTCGACGAGGAGCAGGTGGACAACTTCGAGATCGGCATGAAGGGGTCTTTCTTCGACAACCGGCTGGTATTCAACGCCAACGCCTTCTTCTCCAAGTACAAGGATCTGCAGCGTACGGTGATCCGCTTTGCACCGGACACCCCGACCCAGCAGGAGACCTTCACCTCCAACGCTGCCGGCGCCGAGATCTACGGTGTCGAAGTGGAAACCACGGCCATTCTGCTGCCTGGCCTGACGTGGATGGCCAACATCGGCTGGCTGAGTGCCGAGTATGACGAGTTCTGCACGGCCCTGTTCGGACCACAGACCATTCCTGTGGGCACGGTGCCCACCTCACCATGCGGTGCGGCCGAACTCCTGAATCCTGAGACAGGACTGGCCCTCATTGAAGGCGATTTCAGCAACCTGGATCTTGCACGCGCACCCAAGTGGGATATGTCCACCCGGTTGATCTACGACTGGGAACTCGGGAGCGCAGGGCATCTCTCCCTGGAAGGGGCCTACAGCTACACCAGCAAACTCCACACCGCGGTCAACAATGCCCTGCGCACGGATCGCGCCAGCATTGGGCGTCTCGATGCGTCGCTGACCTGGGAGGATCCCTCCGAGCGTTACCGGGTTTCCCTGTGGGGCAAGAACCTCAATGACAAGGTGGTCCGGTTGTCCCGGACGGAGGTGGCCAATCTGTTCACCTTCGAGTTCCCCACCGCACCGCGCACCTACGGCGTGACGGTATCCGCGAACTTCTGACGGCATCGCAAAACAGATGCATCAGAGAGGGCGGCCCCGGCAACCCGGCCCCCCTAGTCGTTTAAACCCCCCCCCAGGCCCCGGGCCAGCCCGCCCCACACAAAAAAAACCCCCACCCCACCCCCCCCCC
>JAFIFL010000188.1 GCA_020832055.1 Gammaproteobacteria bacterium | reverse complement strand
GGCGATGTGTAACGGCGGCGCGGAGCTCGACAGTTCCTTCCGCGACAGCGCCAAACCCGTTGGTGGCCCGCTACAACCAGTGCATGAGCCCCACCTCGAACGGATGCTGCAGCAGGGCATGGTAGGGGTAGATCCGCACCTGCATGCGATACAGGCCGTTGTCCGGCGGACGCAGGTCCAGAGAGAATGCATGCGCGCCATCTTCAGCGCCGGATCCAGCGCTGAAGCGGTAGACATGGCGTGACGGTTTGCTGCCGTCACCGGCACCGAGCACGCACTCCACTGCAACGTCCTCGGCCGTCAGGCCGTTCAATCCGACCCGCAGACGCAGGCGGGCGCTCGCACCATGCTCGAGTATCGTCGGCGGCGGGTCCGACCAGGCCAGCGTCACACCCGGCCAGGCCGCGCGGACGCGCTGCTTCCAGCGCGCCAGCACCCGGGCCGCATCGCCATCGTCGGCCGCGAGCAGCCTGCCGAGTTTCGCCGCCGCCCGGTACATCCGGATGGCGTAGTCCAGCAGCATGCGTTCGGCGTTGAAACGCGGCAGCACCGTGTACATGGATCGCTTGGATCGGGCGATCCAACTGGGCGAATAGCCGCCGGGACCGATGTCGAAGTAGCCAGGAATCACCTCGTACTCGAGCAGATCGAGTAGTTCCTCTGCCTCGAGTCGGTCCCGCCCCTTGGCCCCAACGTCACCTTCATGGGGTGCGATCGCCCAGCCGTTGCCACCATCGAACCCCTCCGCCCACCAGCCGTCCAGCACGCTCAGGTTGATCACGCCGTTGATGGCGGCCTTCTGCCCGGATGTCCCGCTGGCCTCCATGGGATAATCCGGCGTGTTCAGCCAGACATCCACGCCCGTGACCAGCTTGCGGGCAAGAGCCATATCGTAGCCTTCCAGGAGAAACACCCGGTCACGGAACGGCGGTTGCTGGGCGTACTCGTGCAGGCGGGTGATCAGGGCCTGCCCGGGCTGGTCGTGGGGATGGGCCTTGCCGGCGAACAGCAGAATCACCGGGCGCTGCGGGTCCGACAGCAGCCGGCCGAGCCGCTCTTCGTCCTCGAAAATGAGCAGCGCCCGCTTGTAGGTGGCGAAGCGCCGGGCGAAACCGATGATCAGTGGCCGCGTGTTCTCCAGGGAGAAGATCCTGAGCATCGCCTGGATGCGGGCTTCCGTGTAGTTGTTGCGACGATACTGCTCGAGCAACCATGCTCCGAGCTGGTCGAGGACGTCACTTTTCAGGGACTGTGACAGGCTCCAGAAGCGGTGATCCGGGATGCTCTCGATGGTCTGCCGCCAGAAGTCCTCATCGCAGAGGTGCCGACGCCACTCCGGATTGCGCGAATCGAACAGTCCGACCCACTCCCGCGCCAGGAAGGTCGGGATGTGCACTCCGTTCGATATGGAGATCAGGGGGTTCTCCCCCGGCTTGATCTGCGGCCAGACATAGCCCTCCATGCCCGCCGCCACATCGCGATGGACGGCGCTCACCCCGTTGTGCTGGCGGGAGCCGCGCAATGCCAGGGCCGTCATGTTGAACGCGTCCCGGGCGTGGGGAGACTCCCCGAGCGCCAGCAGCTCCGTCAGGGGTACCCCGAGGGCTTCGGCCATGGGCATCAGGTGGCGCCCGGCCAGCTCATGGGAAAACAGGTCATGCCCGGCGGCGACGGCCGTGTGGGTGGTGAAGACGGTCGCCGCTGCTGTGGCCTCCAAAGCTGCCGCGAAATCCATCCCAGTGGCGACCCACTCCCGGCAGCGCTCGAGGATGAGCAGCGCCGGATGTCCCTCGTTGATGTGCCAGACCGTTGGCGCAAGGTCGATGGCACGCAGCGCGCGCACGCCGCCGATGCCAAGCACCATCTCCTGCTCGATCCGCATACAGCGATCGCCGCCGTAAAGCTGATAGGTGATCCGGCGGTCGTCCGGACGATTGGTATCGACGTTGGAATCGAGAAGATAAAGCGCGATGCGTCCCACGGCGGCCCGCCAGATGCGCAGCGCCACCATGCGGCCCGGCAGTTCCACCTGGACCTGAAGCTCCGTTCCCTGGGCATCGCGGACCAGGTGAACGGGCAGATCCGCCAGTTCGAAGGGGCGATAGTCGAACCGCTGGACGCCGTCACGGGTGAGGGTCTGATTGAAGAACGTGACGCGATACATCAGGCCCACCGCGACGAACGGCAGGTCGAGGTCACTGGCCGCCTTGCAGAGGTCGCCGGCAAGAATGCCGAGCCCCCCGGAGTAGAGCTGAAGGCTCTCATGCAGCCCGTACTCCATGCAGAAGTACGCGATGGTTTCGGTGTCGGCTTCGAGCCCCTCGATCTTTTGCAGGGGGCTTGCCGATGCCGATTGCAGGTAGGCGTCGAACGTGCCGAGGACGTCCTGGCACTGCTGCAGGAACTCCCGGTCCCGCGCCAGGCCATCGAGGCGCTCCTGGGAGATCCGGCGCAGGAACACCTTGGGGTTGTGGTTGCACGTCCGCCACAGTTCCGGGTCCATGCGGAAGAACAGGCCGCGCACCCGTCGATCCCAGCCGTAGAACAGGTTGTCGGCCAGCTCACTGAGACGTGCCAGCGCCGCCGGCAGGCGCGCACGCACTTCCAGCGAATGATCGGATGCACTCATGGCATGACGCCTTCGAAAACCGCGCAAGACGGCATTCTCCACGCCCCTGCAGGGCGTGGCGTTGATCAACGTCAATGTCGACCGCCGGCGCAGGCTCGGCCACTCCCCGATCACGACCGGGGACGGTGCCGCAACCCTCATGCCCGCCAACCGCGGCCCCGGTCACCGGGGTCCACGCAGTCGCCAGCGTGGGCCTTGGTGCCGATGCTTGAGCACATCGCAATCAACGACCTGATCGAAGGTCTCGACTCGCGCTTCGGGGTTCGGCCAGAGTCCGGAACTGATTGACGGCAGACCGCTGGGTCGAAAGTCGTAAACCGAGGCCATTTCGGTTATACATCGTCTGTTGCGGCCGCGTGTTATGCCGGCATAATAGAAGCATTGAGGCGCATTTGGAGCATTCGTCAACAAACGGTGGCTCAGGGACCTTCAGGCTACCAGATCCGGCCCTGCTAAAGGCTCTCGTCGACCATTCTGAACTGCTGATCGTCGTCCTCGATCTCGACGGCCGAGTGATCGACTTCAATCATGCCTGCGAGATGCTCACCGGCTTCAGCGCCGCCGAAATCGTCGGCAAACCGCTCTGGGCGACCCTAATCCCCGGGATCGAGGTCACCGCAGCTCAGAATGTGACGCGACGCCTCTCCACGGAGGGCCTCCCGAGCACCTTCGTCAGCCACTGGCTCACCAGTGACGGCCAGCAGCGCCTCCTCCACTGGCGCAATACCACACTGCCGGACCCGGATGGCAAGCCACAGCGGATTCTCGGCACCGGCATCGACATCACCTACCAGGAACAGGCCGAAGCGGAGCGCCAGCGTGGTGCCCAGGAGCTCCGGAAACTTGTCGACGGCCTCCCGGGCCTCATCGCCCGTCTCGATCGCGACTTCCAGGTGCGATTTGTCAACGTGTACTCCCGGGACTGGTTCGGCCTCGACGTCAATGGCCAGACGGGCAAGCACATCCGGGAAGTGATCGGCGACGGCGCGTTCAACGTTCTCAGACCCAGCTTCGCACAGGCGCTCGCCGGCAGCGACGCCACCTACCACGGGGCCGTGCCCTACGCCCGGGGCGGCACCAGGTTCATCCATGGCACCTGCATGCCGAGCCATGACGAACACGGCAAGGTCGACGGTATCTACCTCTCGGCCATAGACATCAGCGAGCAGCAGGAACTTCGCCGCCAGCTCGCCGACGAGATGCGCCGCAGCCGGACCGTGCTCCGGCACGCCATCGACGGCATCGTCATCATCAATGAGCGGGGAGTCATCCAGCACTTCAACCCGGCCGCCGAGCGCATCTTCGGCTATGACGCAGCAGCAGTCCTCGGACGCAACGTCAGCATGCTGATGCCGGAACCGGTCCACAGCCATCACGACGACTACATCAGGCGTTACCTGGACACCGGCGAGGGCGGCATCATCGGCAAGGGCCGCGAAGTGAGTGGCCGCCGCAGCGACGGCTCGCCGGTCGAGCTGAGTCTCGCCATCGCGACGTTCACGGAGGACGAGCAGATATTCTTCGTCGGCTTCACCAGCGACATTACCCAACGCAAGGCGGCCGAGCGCCAATCATGGCAGCAACAGCGGGAATTAGCGCACCTCGACCGCCGGGCGGGCCTGAACGCGGTGACCACGGGCCTCGCGCATGAACTGAGTCAGCCCCTGACCGCCATCCGGGCGACTGCGCAAGCCTGCCTCACTCTCAGCGTGAACGGCGACATCCCCCATGACAGGCTGCAAGAGGCTCTGGAGCAGATTTCCCTGCAGGCGGCACGCGCCAGCGACATCATCCATGCCGTCCGCGGTTTTGCGCGCAAGGACGATCCGGAAAGCGTCGGCACTCACGACCCCGTAGCGCTGATCGATACCGTACTCCGACTCCTGTCCCACGAGATCGGAGCGGCAGGAATCAAGGTCGTCCGCAAGCTCAACGATCCGGTCTGCCAATGCATGGCCAATCGGATCCAGATCGAACAGGTACTGTTCAACCTGATCCGCAACGCAGTGGAGGCCATGTCCGAGACGGAAGCTGAACGGATCCTGGAGATCGAGAGCCGTTTCGATGCAGACGCCACGAGCTGCGTCATCACGATCGCCGACAGCGGGCCCGGCATCGCCGATGCACATTTCGAGCAGCTGTTCGAACCGTTTTTCACCACCCGCCCCGAAGGCCTCGGCCAGGGCCTGTCCATCTGCCGCTCCATCGTCGAGCAGCACGGCGGAACGCTGACAGCAGCGAACGGTCCAAACGGTGGCGCCCGCTTCACTTTCACACTGCCCACTTCCCGGGAAGGAAATGATCATGCCGGCACGGAATGCTGAACGCGGCATCGTCCTCATCGTCGACGACGACAGCGCTGTCCGCGACGGTCTCAGCATGCTGATGGATGCGGCCGGTCTTGCCTCCCACAGCTTCGCGTCCGGGCCGGAACTGCTGGCGTGGACGCCGCCGCCCGACGAGCCGGCGTGCCTCCTGCTCGACCTGCGCATGCCGGGCATGGACGGACTGGAAGTCCAGCAGGCGCTGCAGGCGCGGGGCTCGGAGCTCCCCATCGTTTTCCTTACGGCCCACGGGGAAGTCCCCACCGCAGTTCAGGCCGTGCAGAACGGTGCCCTGGGCTTCCTCGAGAAACCGAGCTTCGACCGCCAGGAACTGCTCGATCTCGTCCGGCAGGGCATCGCCGAGCATCACGAGGCGCTCCAGCGTCGGGAGCAGAACGAGCGGATCCACGAACGCATCGCCCGACTCACCCGCCGCGAACTCGAGGTTGCAAGGCTGGTCGCCGGAGGCCTGGCCAACAAGGTCATCGCGGTCGATCTCGGCATCAGCGAACGCACCGTCGAGGTGCACCGCGGCCGGGCGATGAAGAAGCTCGAGCTCCGTCAGCTGGCGGATCTGGTACGCCTGGAGCGCATGCTCGGTAAGACCTGAGCCACATTGCCGGCCAGACAGGAATTGCCCTGGGATTGACCGAAGGCAATGCCCCGTTCCCCGAAACCATGCACTGTGGCGGCCATGCTGAACTATCGCAGGAACGATAGTGATGATTGCCTGTACCCCCCTGGTGTACGTCGTCGATGATGACGCCAGTGTCCGAGCGGCCATCGCGCTGCTGATCGATGCCTCGGGCTGGCAGGCCCGGACCTACGGTTCCGCGAAGGCATTCCTGGAGCGCGCACGCGACCAGGACGAAGATCGCGCCTGCCTGCTCCTCGACCTTCAGATGCCCGGCATGAACGGCGCCCAACTGATGGAACATCTGCGGGACCACGGACTGGCTCTCCCGACCATCATCCTGACTGCAGCTCCGGACGGGGCACTGCGGGCGCGCGCCCTGGCAGCCGGCGCCCTGCGCGTTGTCGCCAAGCCCGTGGACCCCGCGCAGCTGAGGGCGGCCTTGAACCTGGCTCTCGCAACGAGTCCCGGCTGATGGTGCCGGGTCCGCGGCTCGCTCATCGCCGATCCATGGTAAAAAACCCGAGAACGAGCAGGACCATCCCAGCGGGCCTCCAAGCCCTGCAAGTCAGGCGAGATACGATATGTCCACACGCCATCTGTCCTGGTTCTTTTCGCCCCGGTCGGTGGCCCTGATCGGGGCCAGTGCGACGCCGTCCTCGGTCGGCGCGACCGTACTGGCCAATCTGCTCGCCGCCGGCTTTCCCGGAGCGGTCTGGCCGGTCAACCCGAAATACGCCACGCTCCTCGACCGGACCTGCTACCCGGACATCGAACATCTTCCCGGCGCACCTGATCTGGCCGTCATCGCGACGCCCGCAGCAACCGTGCCCGATCTCATCGATCGGCTGGGACGACGCGGAACGCGGGCCGCGGTGGTCCTGTCCGCCGGTTTCAGTGAACTCGGGACCGCAGCCGGTGCCGCACTGCGGCAGGCCATGCTCGATGCCGCCCGCCCCCATCTGCTGCGCATCATCGGTCCGAACACGGTCGGCATCCTTCAACCCGGCATCAGGCTCAACGCCAGCTTCGCCCACCTCTCGCCACGGCCCGGGAACATCGCTTTCGTCACCCAGTCCGGTGCCCTGCTGACGTCGGTGATGGACTGGGCCCATAGCCGAAACATCGGCTTTTCCCGCCTGATTGCCCTGGGCAGCATGAGCGACGTGGACTTTGGCGACATGCTCGACGAACTGGCAGAGGACGAGGCGACGCGGGCGATCCTGCTCTATATCGAAGCGGTGAAGCAGCCGCGCAAGTTCCTCTCCGCGGCGCGGGCGGCGGCGCGCAACAAGCCGGTCATCGTCTGCAAGTCCGGGCGCCATCCCGCCGGCGCCCGGGCCGTGGCGTCCCATACCGGCGCCCTGGCCGGTGCCGATGCGGTCTACGACTGCGCATTCAGGCGTGCAGGTATGCTGCGCGTGCGCTCCCTCGAGGAACTGTTCAACGCCGTCAGCACCCTGGCTCTGGTGAATCCGCCGGAAGGTGATCGCCTCGCCATCGTCACCAATGGCGGTGGCATCGGGGTGCTCGCGACGGATCAGCTGATGGACCTCGAAGGTCATCTGGCCGAACTCTCGCCAGGTACCCTGGCTGCGCTCGACGCGGTGCTTCCACCCACGTGGTCTCACGGCAACCCGCTGGACGTGATCGGCGATGCCACACCGAAGCGCTACGGTGACACCCTGGACATCATCCTGTCAGCGGCCGAGGTGGATGCCACCCTGGCTCTCCACGTTCCCGTGTCGGTCGCCTCTCCTGCCGAGGTGGCGGACGCGGTGATCGCCGCCCACCAACGACATCCGGAACACCTGTTGCTGACGAGCTGGGTCGGAGGGGATGCGGTCGCGGATGCGCGCAGCCGCTTCGCCGCCGCGCGCATTCCGGGCTACGGCACTCCGGAGGACGCCGTCCGCGCCTTCTCCCAGCTGGTGGCCTACCGCAAGGTGCAACACGCGCTGCTGCAGACACCCCCAGCCGCACCGGAATCCTTGCGTGTGGACGGGGACATGGCGCGGGAGCTCCTGAGCACCGCGCTGGATGCCGGCGATGAATGGCTGGACAGTACGGCGGCGCGCAACCTGCTGACCGCTTACGGCATCCCCATACTCGAGGGTGTGGCCTGTGCAACGCCCGCAGCCGCGGGCCGCGCAGCAGCCGATTTCGGCCGCCCGGTGGCTTTGAAGATCCGCTCGCGCGACCTTCAGCACAAGACCGAAGTCGGTGGCGTGCTGCTCGACCTCGAAGGCGAGGAAGCGGTCACGGCGGCCGCAGCCGCCATGGCAGCAAGGATCGAACGCGACCGCCCCGACGCCCGGCTCGACGGCTTTCTGGTGGAACCCTTCTATCGCACGCGGAACGGACACGAACTGATCGTCGGAGCCACGACCGACCCCCAGTTCGGCCCGGTGATCCTGTTCGGCCAGGGGGGAACGGCGGTGGAAGTGCATGCCGACAAGGCCCTCGGCCTGCCACCGCTGAACCACGTCCTGGCACAGGAGATGATCGACCGGACCCGGATAGGGCGCCTGCTGGCGGGCTACCGACAGCAGCCGGCGGCCGATCTGGAGGCTGTCAGGAGTGTCCTGGTCCGGATCAGCCAGCTGATGACCGATCTCCCGGAGATCCAGGAACTCGACATCAACCCGCTGATGGCCGACACCGATGGCGTCTGCGCACTCGATGTGCGCGTCCGCATCGCGCCAGCAGCGCAACCGGGCAGTTCCCGGCTGGCCATCAGGCCCTATCCCGACGAGCTGTGCCGGACGCTCCTCGATGCTGAGGGAACGACCCTGCTGGCGCGCCCGGTTCGTCCCGACGACGCCGGACTGATCCAGGCGTTTGCTGCCCGGCCGGACCGGCCCCACATCGCACTGCCCCGGCCGGAGCGCCTGGAATCGCCACGATTCACGCAGATCGACTACGACCGGGAGCTGGTCCTGCTGCTGTTCGACCCGAAGGGTCGCCTGCAGGGCATCGGCGTGCTGCAGACGGACCCGGACGGTTTGCGGGCGGATGGTGGACTTGCCATGGCCCGGCCACTGCAGCGAGACGTCGCCACGACACTGCTCCGGCTGCTGATCGATGAAGCCAGGACACGCGGCATCGCCACGCTTGCGGCCCCTGTCGGCTCGGACGAGGCACTCGATCGGATCTTCAGCTCTGCCGGCTTCGATGACGCCGGACTGCTCCGCCTGTAAGCGGTGGATAGCATTGCACACAGAAACGCTGTGCTGCCGCACACCAGCTTGTGGGCGCATTTCGTCCGGAACGAAATGCGTCGCACGCAGTGCGCCGC
>JAFIFL010000187.1 GCA_020832055.1 Gammaproteobacteria bacterium | reverse complement strand
AGATCGGCCCAATCGCTGCGCGATTAGGGCCTTCCCACAAGGTGGCAGCGCGCCCACTGTGGGAGAGCGCTATTTCGCGCAGCGAAATGCGCCGATCTGGAGGGCAGTCAGCGAAGGCGGTGACATCAGCCTCGGCATGGCGTGTCGAGATCGGCCCAATCGCTGCGCGATTAGGGCCTTCCCACAAGGGGGCAGCGGTCACTCGGGCTGTGCCATCAGTGCCTCCTCGACAAAGTCGAGTCGATCCTGGCCCCAGAACAGCGTGTCGCCGACGAAGAAACTCGGGGCGCCGAAAGCGCCCCGGGCGGCGGCCTCTTCAGTGTTGGCGCGCAGACCGTCCTTGATGTCCTGGCGTTCGACGCCTTCCCGATAGGCTTCGGCGTCGAGTCCGGCCGCCGTGATCAGCCGCGGCCAGACGTCCGGGGCACCGATGTTCTCGCCGGCCACCCACATGCCTTCGAACATGGCCCTGCCATAGGCGGCAAACTCGTCCCGCTCCAGCGCCACCAGGGCTCCGCGCAGGGGCGGAACGATCTTCAGAGTCTCCATGTGCGTGTTCGGGTTCAGCGTTACGCCGTAGCGGCGGGCGAATCGGGCGAGGTCTGCCTGACCGTAGACGGCCTTGTTGGGGACGGTTCGCGGCGAGCGATTGCCCGTCAACTCGAACAATCCCAGCGTTAGCATGGGGCGCCAGCTCACGCTGGCACCGGTGCGGGCGAGGATGTCCGGCAGGCGCGCCCAGGCCAGGTAGGTCGGCGGGCTCATGAAGTCGAAAAAGAATTCGAGTCGGCGTGGCACAGCGCGCTCCCGGTGGCCCAAAAGAGATGGCATTGAGCCTCCTGGCCTGCTGCTTGTAAACCGCAAGGGCGGCCTGTGTGGCGCGTGCTCGGGTCAGTACACGTCCGCAGCGCCCGGTGGTCGCGTCTTGAAGCGGCGATGCAGCCAAAGATACTGCTCGGGATGTTCCCGGACTGCAGCCTCGATGCTGGCGTTGAGCCGGCGGGCGTCCGCTTCGAGGTCGCCGCTGGGGAATCCTTCGGGATCGCTCGCGGTCAGCGGCCTGAAGCGGACCGTCCAGCGCCGCCCCGCGCTGTTGCGCCACATGTCGATGAGCAGGATCGTCGCTCCGGTGAGTCGCGCCAGCCTCAGCGGACTGGTCAGGGTGGCGGCCTGGACTCCGAAAAAGGGCGCGAACACCGCACCCCGTTGTCCCTGGTCCTGATCGGCAGCCAACCAGATGGCATGGCCTTCCCGCAGGCGCCGGACAACCTTTCGAATCTGATGTTGTTCGATCAATGCCTGGAAGTGTCGCCGCCGCCCGGCGCGCTCGGCCTCATCGAAAACCGGATGGTTCTGCCGCTGATAGACCACGTCCACGGGGAAGCGGCGCGCGAACAGCGCACCGACGATTTCCATGCAGAGAAAGTGGCCTCCCAGCAACAGCACGCCCTCTGGGTGCCGGTGCGCGGCATCGAGATGGGCGCCGCCCTGGACCTCGAGTTCCGCATCCAGGGCCGCGAGATTCCCGCTCCAGGCGTTGGCCATTTCCAGGAGGCTGATGCCGGCGGCCTCGAAGTGGGCCGTCAGCAGGTGTTGGCGCTCGCGCGCCGTCAGATCGGGAAAGCACAGTTCCAGGTTGCGCCGGACGATGTGTCGGCGCCGCCCGATCAGTGCTTGTGCCAGACGTCCGAGCAGGCGGCCGATTCGCGGCTGCCAGGATGCGGGGAGTCGCGCGAGCCCTCGCAGCAACCCGAGACTGCAGCGGCTCGGCCAGTAGCAGGGGTGGATGGCGGCATGGGAATTCTGGTGCGGCTGCCTCGATGCACGTGTCATGAGGTGATGCCGGCTACCGGCTTCATCGGCCCGCTGCTCATGCCATCCATTCGAGGATGCCGCGGCTCAGCGCCGGGCGGGGATGTTTGCCGAGCGCTGCGGTCAATGCGGCCAGACGGTTGCCGCTTGGAGCAGCCGGGTGGCCCAATCTGGTCAGGACCTGATCGGCGAGCTCCGGTATCAGGCTCATCTTGTTGGGCCAAACCGTAAGGACGTTGGCCTGCTCATTGATGCAGGGTGTCTCGGGCAGGGCGGCGGCCTCACCGATGGATTCGACGCGGTCCACCCGCAGCGTTCGCCAGCCGTCGAGATGCGGCAGAAATCCGGGAAGGACAACGGCCATCAGGTCGCGGGCTGCGCTGATCTGCTGTGCCGGCGTGAGACTGACGCCGGTATCGGCGAGGCGTCCTCCGAGGTAGAGCAGCCACTTGCCGGTTCCGGTCGGATGCGAGGTGACCGTCAATTCCGGCTGCTCCGCCGTCAGGGACGTCACGCAGTGGCCATAGAGTGGTTCCGGATGGTCCAGCGTGACGCACACCTGATGCAACGGGCGGCGTTGTACGGGTGCCGCTTCCAATCCCAGGTTCTCGAGGAGATCCGGATTGCCGCTGCCTGCAGCGAGGACGAGGTGCCTCGCGTGCAGGGGCCCGGATTCGGTATCGAGGACGAAGCCGTCACCGCTGCGCTCAAGCCGCTTGCCCACCTGCTGGAGCTGCAGCATCAGCGCCAGGTTCGGGGTCGCCAGCGTCCGCACCAGGGATACCGGGTCCAGCACCAGTTCATCGAGGCGATAGACGGTGCCGTGAAAGCCTTCGTGGCGGAAACAGGCCGGGTGGTCGTGACGGGTCAGTGGCACCACATGCCGTCGCAGGGCCTGACTGTCGAGCAGGCTGGCCAGCGCGCTGGCGGGACTGCCGAGGGTCCAGAGGTGGCAGCTGTCGGTGAGAATCCTCACGCCCCGCAGGTCCACCTCGCCCTGACCCTCGATGCAGCGACGCCAACGCCCGGGCATGCTGGCGATCACTTCGGTGGAACCCGTCAGACGGCCGCCGAGAGCGTACTTGACCCCGCCGTGGATGATGCCCTGGGAGGCGCCGCTCTGGGAGCCGCCAAGGCGCTGCTGCTCCACCAGGACGGCCGTGAATCCGGCTGAGAGCAGGCGCTGCTGGATCCACAGGCCCGCAATGCCGCCACCGACGACGAGAACATCAGTTTCCGTTGGCCCTTGTTTTCTCTGGCGTTGGCGCTCCAACGATGCGTGTCCTTCGCAATGCCCCGGGGAGACCCCGGATCCATTGTCACCGATCATGGCCGACTTGGCATCCTGAACTCCGGGGCGGGATACTGTCGCCGGGCAGGAGGGATCATGGGACGACTCGCAGGCAAGGTGGCCGTGGTGGTGGGTGCCGGACAGACGCCGGGTGCCGGGCTCGGCAACGGCCGGGCGACAGCAATGCGTTTCGGGGAGGAGGGTGCCACGGTCCTGCTGGTGGACCGCAACGGTGAATCCGCCGAGGAAACCCTGGCGCTGGTCCGGGACCGGGGTGGTGTAGGCAGCGTGATGGTGGCGGACGTGACGCGGGAGTCGGAGTGCGCCGCGGTGATTACCACCTGTGTGGAGCGCCATGGCCGAATGGATGTCCTCCACAACAATGTCGGGATCGGCACCGGTGATCGTGGCGCCGGCAGCATGACCGAGGAGGTCTGGGAAAGAATTTTTGCGACCAACGTCAAGAGTGTGATGCTGGTCTGCAAACATGCGCTGCCGGTCATGCGTGCCCAGGGTGGCGGTGTGATCACCAACATTTCTTCGGTGGCGGCGGTCTGCTCGGTGGGGCTGGTGGCCTACAAATCATCGAAGGCTGCGCTCAACGCCTATACCCACGCGCTGGCCATGGGCAACGCCAGTCACGGCATCCGGGCCAATGTCATCATGCCCGGGCTGATGCATACCCCCATGGCCATCGAGGGTCACGTGGCGGCGGGCCGGGACCGTGATGAGTTGATCCGTCAGCGCGATGCGCTGGTGCCCCTCGGCGGCCGTATGGGCGACGCCTGGGATGTGGCCCATGCGGCGCTGTTCCTGGCTTCGGACGAGGCCCGCTTCATCACCGGCGTCTGCCTGCCGGTGGACGGCGGCCAGTCCGCCAGGATCGGCTGATGGGGGTGTCGCTGCCGCCGCGCTGTGCGCACGTTTCTGCTCTTTTGAAACAGGAATCGCGTCGATCGAAGGCACTTTTGTGGGAGCTGGACGGAGCGCAGCGCAGTCCGCGAAGGCGGCGCAGCCGCCTGCAAACTTTGAGCTTGCAGAAAGCCTTCTCAGAGCGGGAGGCATTCGCTCATTACGCTTCGCTTCGTGAGCTGTTGCGCGCCGTCCTTGGCGCGCCCCGCTTCGCGGCGCTGCGTGCGACGCATTCCGCTCCCGGCGGAATGCGCCCACAAGGGCTTGCCACGTCTATCGAACCGCAAGGTTCCCTCCGCGACAGCGTGAACGAACGCTCCCTGCCATCTCCCGCGATGCAGCCCGGCATGAAGTGGGAACTGCCATGATCTGGCGGGCCGCCTACGTGACCCTGCATCTGCTCGCGCTGCCGGTGCTGCTGGTGCGACTGTGGTGGCGAGGGCGGGCTGAGCCCCTTTATCGTCATGACCTCCCGGCCCGTTTCGGCCGTTGGGAGGGCGCTCCCGAGGCGGCCGGGGTCTGGGTTCACGCCGTGAGTGTGGGAGAGACGGTCGCCGCGGTACCCTTGCTGCGGGGACTGGAGGCCCTGGCACCGAGTGCGCCCCGCATCCTCACCGTGACCACGGCTGCCGGTCGCGAGCGGGCACAGGATCTGCTCGGCGACAGCGTGTATCTCACCTGGCTGCCCTTCGATCTTCCCTTCAGCCTCAGGGCGTTCCTGCGCCGGGCGCAGCCGCGTCTGCTGGTGCTGATCGAGACGGAGCTCTGGCCGCTTCTGATCCGGGAGTGTGGCCGGTTCGGCGTCCGTGTGGTGCTGGTCAATGCGCGCCTTTCCGAGCGCTCGGCGGCGGGCTATCGAAGGCTGGGTGCCCTCACCCGGGGCATGCTGGAAGGCATCGACCTGATTGCCTGCCAGGACACTGCCAGCGCCGAGCGCTTTCGAGCACTCGGGGCGCGACCGGAGCGCGTCATCTGTCCTGGTAACATGAAGTTCGATGCTCTGGTTCCGGGTGATCTCTCTGCGCGCATGGACCGGGCCCGGGAACGGCTGGGCGCCGACGACGGCCCATTGCTGGTGGCGGCGAGCACCCATGCCGGCGAGGAGGAACGTCTGCTGGCGGCCTTCGTACCCTTGCTGCGGCGGCACCCTGACTGGCGCCTGCTGATCGTGCCGCGGCATGCCCATCGCTTCGATGCCGTCTGGCGGCTGATGGAGCGCGCGCCGCTGGCCTCGGCGCGACTGTCGGCGGGTGAGGTGCCTGCGGGCAGCCGGCTGTTGCTCGGCGACCTGATGGGTGAACTGATCGCGCTCTATGGACTTGCCGATGTGGCCTTTCTCGGTGGTTCGCTGCTGCCCCATGGTGGTCACAATCCCATCGAGCCCGCGTGGCATGGCCTGCCCCTGTTCAGCGGTCCCCACCTGGACAACTTCACGGACGTGGCCGAACGCTTCACTGCGGCCGGGGCATTGGAAGTGGTGGCGGACGCTGACGAGCTCGCTGTTGCGATGGAGCGGGTGCTCGACGACGATGAGCTCTGGCAGCAGCGTGGCGATGCTGCGCGCCAGGTGGTGGAGGCCAACCGGGGGGCGCTGGGAGCCATCCTGGCGTCCATGCGTGCGTTGTGAGGGTGTACCTTCAGCGTGCCGGGTGGCCGCGTCAGGCCGGGGATGGGACCGGACGAGGTGCTCCTGCGACGGAACGAAGATGACACCCGGTCGGCCGCCGGGTAGGGTGCAGGCTGGGTCCTCGGGGGCGGGGTTTGTCTTGACCGCAGCTTGATCCAACGAGTAGAAAGCATCGGGCCTGACCCTCGGACATTCGATCGGAGTGAGCTTGCTGTGACATTCGATTTCCCTCGTCTTTCGTGCCTCGCCGCAGGCTCGCTGCTGTTTCTTGCCGCCGTCGCGGCCCCGGCGGGTGCCGAGTTCGCGACCGCTGGTGAGCCCTGGCGCGAGGATCTGGTTCAGGCCCTGCCGCCGCCGGACCCCGCCCAGGAGGCGCAGTGGGAGAACACGCTGGCAGGCGTGTACGAACTGGCGCTGCGCAACGACCGCAGTCTGGCGGCGGCCGAGGCCTCGTTCCGCGCCGGTCTCGAGGAGCGGCGGCTGGGTTTGGCAGAGATCCTGCCCCGCGTGAATGCGGAGTTCACCTACCAGGATGCCGAGATCAAGGATCGCGGATCGTTCCCCATTGGGGGAGGGGCTCTCGCACCCAACTTCACGAACAGTGATCGCGAGACTAAGCGGTGGGCTCTCACGCTCCAGCAGCCCTTGTTCGATCTGCCGGCCTGGTTCCGCTTTCAGCGCGGGCGTGAGCTCACGGAGCAGGCGCGTGCCGATTTTACCGTCGCTCAGCAGGACCTGATGGTGCGGACGGCGGACGCCTACTTCGCCGTGCTGCGGGCGATGGCCAACCTGCAGGCCAGCCTGGCCCAGGAGGCGGCCCTGACGGGCCAGCTCGAGCAGGTGGAGCAGCGCTTTGAGGTGGGCCTCGTGGCCATCACCGATGTCTTCGAGGCGCGGGCAGCCTACGATATTGCAATGGCCGACCGCCTCGGTTTCGAAGGCGACGTGGAGGTGGCGCTGGAAAACCTTTCGGTGATCACCGGTCGCAGTCACAGCCAGCTCTGGCAGCTGCGGGAGAGCTTCCCGGTCATGGACCCCACGCCGGATGCCATGGCGGAGTGGGTGGAATTC
This sequence comes from Gammaproteobacteria bacterium, assembly GCA_020832055.1. Lineage (GTDB taxonomy): Bacteria > Pseudomonadota > Gammaproteobacteria > Pseudomonadales > Azotimanducaceae > SLTB01. Next base: position 2,191 of record JAFIFL010000187.1, on the reverse strand, counting down.
GCGCTGAAGCACAATGCTGACATCGAGGTGGCCAGGTTTCAGCGCGAGGTGGCAAATCACGACGCAAGAGCTGCGGCCAGCGAACACTTGCCAAGCGTTGCATTGCAGCTCTCGCATCAGGATAGATCGACGGACGTTACCCGCCGGGTTCTGTCAGGTGACAACGCGGGGGCGGTTGATGCGTTCCCCGCTGACGGTAGGGACACTACGCTTAGCGTTAACGTCTCGGTGCCGGTTTTTGCCGGGGGTGCCATCAGTGCCAACCGACGGCGTGCGGCGGCCCGGCATGACAGCCAGATTCAGCTTTACGACGCCACCGTCCGTCAGGTCACCCAGAACACCCGTGCCCTGCACATCAGCGTGCGTCGCAATGTGGCGCGCACCCGGGCCCGGGCCCAGGCCATCGTGTCGGCCCGGTCGGCGCTCGAAGCTGCGGAAACCGGCTACGAAGTGGGAACGCGCAATATCGTCGATGTGCTCGACGCCCAGCGGCTGCTGTTCTCCGCCATTCGGGATGAGGCCAACTCCACCATCGACTTCGTGCTCGACGTCATCAATCTCAAGCGGCAGGCGGGTCTGCTGACGCCGGCAGATCTGCTGGAGCTGAACCGCTGGCTCGAAGAACCGCCACCGCCCACCGCGCCGCCTCGTCCCCGTCGCCGGGAGCAGAGCTGAGCCGTCAGGGGGCGCGGTATGACCTGGCGCAAGCAGTCGTTCACTCGCGAGCATGTGGAGGTCCTGGACCGCAGGCCGGTCTGGCAGGGCTTCTTCCGCATGGACGTGCTCAAACTCCGGCACCGGCTGTTTGCCGGTGGCTGGAGCGCCGAGATGAAGCGGGAACTGTTCGTTCGCGATCCTGCCGTGGTCATGCTCCCCTACGATCCCGTCCGCGACGAGGTGGTGTGCATCGAGCAGTTCCGCATCGGTGCGCTGGACATGCCCTATTCACCCTGGCTGCTGGAACTGGTGGCCGGGATCATCGAAGACGGCGAGTCGCCCGAGGAGGTGGCGCGTCGCGAAGCCCACGAGGAAGCGGGCCTCGATGTCGGGGCCCTGGAGTTCATCTGCCGGTATCAGGTCAGTCCGGGCGGCAACACGGAAGAGGTCGTGCTGTTCTGCGGCTGTGTCGATGCGACGCGGGCGGGAGGTGTGCACGGACTCGATACGGAGCATGAGGACATTCGGGTGCACGTGCTCGATTTCGCCGCGGTCCAGGCCGCCCTGAAGGCGGGCGAGATCCGCAATGCGGCGGGCATCATCGGCCTGCAATGGCTGGCTATCAACCGGGACGACCTGCGCCGTCGCTGGCTCGCGAGCGACGCCCGACCGTCTCGCTGACACTTCAGACGACTCTGGCGAACTTCGCGAATGCCATATTTCCGCTGCGCACCCGTGTTATCGTCCCTGTGACGATCACGATGATCGACACGGGTTCGAAATCACGGTGGCAGGAGCAGACATGGCGCTTCAGCGCTACAAGGTGGATCTCGTCGCACACATGGCGGAGTGCGATGCCAACTACGTGCGTCTGCACCGGTTGCTGCCCGAACTGTTCGACCGTGACGAGCGTAGCCTCACCCTGACGCTGCCCAAGGCCGAGCATCGAGTGCTGCGTTTCCGGGTCCTCGAGCGCTGCCCCTACACCACGACCCTGACCGTAGACTTCGGCCTCTCGGCAGCGCCATGGCATCCGTTGCTGCCGGCGCCGCGTCTGACCGTCCGCCTTTACCACGATGCCCGGACGGCCGAGGTCACCGCCTACCAGGGCGAGGATCGCTTCGCGGGGCGTTACGACTATCCCAACGGCAAGATGCGCCAGCCGGACGAGAAGATTCAGCTCAACCGTTTCCTCAGCGAGTACCTCTCGCTGTGTCTGGCTCAAGGAAGGGAACCGGTACCGGTGGTCATCGGCGGCGGCGATTGAGGCAGTGGTTCGGCCCAGGCAATCTGTGGGAGAGCGCTATTGCGCGCAGCGAAATGCGCCGATCTGCATGACGTGCAGCGAAGGCAGCGCCCTCGGCTCCGGCGCAGCGCCTCGCGATCGGTCCAATCGCTGCGCGATTAGGACTCTCCCACAATGGGGGCATCGCCAGCGTCGGGCAGCGCGCCGAATCTGTGGGAGAGCGCTATTGCGCGCAGCGAAATGCGCCGATCTGCATGACGTGCAGCGAAGGCAGCGCCCTCGGCTCCG
>JAFIFL010000186.1 GCA_020832055.1 Gammaproteobacteria bacterium | reverse complement strand
ACGAGATCGCTGCTCCGCTTCGCTGCGCAGCTTCCCACAGTGGGGGTGTCGCTCGGCGCCTGTCCGACGCAGCTGCTGAGCAGGCAGTCAGGGACGCTCGAACTGCCAGTTCGGGTTGACGTTGATATCCAGGCGTCGTGGCGAGGGGGTCAGGACCGTGTCCCGCGGCGTCGAAATCGGCTCCGGATAGTCCAGCGTGTAGTGCAGCCCCCGACTCTCACGGCGGCTCTGGGCGGATTGAATGATCAGTTCCGCCACGAGGGCCAGATTGCGCAGTTCGATCAGATCGTTGGAGACCTTGTAGTTCGAGTAGTACTCGTGGATCTCCCGGCGCAGCAGATCGATGCGGTGGCGGGCCCGAGCCAGCCGCTTGTTGGTGCGGACAATGCCCACGTAGTCCCACATGAAGTGGCGCAGTTCGTCCCAGTTGTGCGAAATCACCACGTCTTCGTCGGAGTCGGTGACCTGACTCTCGTCCCAGGCGGGGGCATGGGCAACCGCTGCCATGGAGGGGAGCTGCCGGAGGATGTCGGCGCTGGCGGCGCGCGCGAAGACCACGCATTCGAGCAGGGAGTTGCTGGCCATGCGATTGGCGCCGTGCAGGCCTGTCGACGAGCATTCACCCACCGCGTAGAGCCCTGGCACGTCGGTGCGACCATGACGGTCGGTGACGATGCCGCCGCAGGTGTAGTGGGCGGCGGGGACCACCGGAATCGGCTGCTCGCTGATGTCGATGCCGAGTTCCGCGCAGCGCCCAAGGATGTTGGGGAAGTGCGATGCGAGCTTGCCGCGGTCGATGTGCGTGACGTCGAGGAACAGGCAGTCGGCGCCGAGTCGCTTCATCTCGAAATCGATGGCGCGGGCCACCACGTCGCGGGGTGCGAGCTCGGCGCGGGGGTGGAAGCGGTCCATGAAGCGCTCGCCGTTCGGCAGTCGCAACAGGCCACCTTCACCGCGCAGCGCCTCGGACAGCAGGAAACTCTTGGCCTGGGGGTGGAACAGGCAGGTGGGATGGAACTGATTGAACTCCATGTTGGCGACCCGGCAGCCGGCGCGCCAGGCCATGGCGATGCCATCGCCGGTGGAGCCGTCCGGGTTGGACGTGTAGAGGTAGACCTTGCTCGCTCCGCCGGTGGCCAGGACCACGAAAGGGGCTTCGAACACCTCGACCCTGCCCGTGGTTCGATTCAGGGCGTAGACGCCGCTGCAGCCTGTTCCCGGCAGGCCGAGTTTCTCCTGGACCAGCAGGTCCACGGCCACGTAGTGCTCGAACAGCGCGATACCCGGCTTGGCGCTGACCCGCTCGAGCAGGCTGCCGCTGACCGCGCTGCCGGTGGCGTCAGCCGCATGCAGGATCCGGCGATGGCTGTGGCCGCCTTCCTGGGCAAGATGAAAGCGGGGGCTGCCGTCAGGGCCGGCCTCGGTGTCGAAGGACACCCCCTGTTCCACCAGCCATCGGATGGCGTCCGGTCCGCGCTCCACCACGTAGCGCACGGCCTGCGGGTGGCAGAGTCCGGCGCCGGCCTCGAGGGTGTCGTCCACGTGGGCCTCGAGCCGGTCCTCGTCGCCGAGCACTGCGGCGATACCGCCCTGTGCCCAGCTCGTGGAGCTGACCGGCAGCCGGTCCTTGGACAGCACGGCGACGCGGGCATCATCGCAGAGGCCGAGGGCCGCGGTGAGGCCGGCTGCGCCGCTGCCGATGATGATCACGTCGAATGCGTGGTGCGCTGTCATGCATGTACTCCGCCGTGCGGACCCCTGAAGGGCCGTTGGCTCTCGTGGCTCGAACGGGCTGCGGAACGTCAGACGCTGGAAGCGGGCTTGAAGCCGCAATCCTGAAAGCGGGCTAGTATAGTCCTGATGCGACCGGCAGAATCAGTGATCGGGGCGTGCCGGCCCGTCAGCGCAGGCGGCGACCGTCATCTGGCTGTTCTTCGCCGGCTGTTCGTCGATGGCTGCGCAGCGAGCAGTTCAACATAACCGTTGCAAGACAACCATAATGCAGCGTTCCGCCTCGGGCGACGACGCACCGGGGAACCAAAGCGTGGCGGTAGTGGTCAACATGGGTGAACTGAAACAGGACGGGAGTGGCCTGTGGCCGAGCCGGCACGCGATCGCGAAACGGAAGTTGGCCCGAGTCGCATGAGTGCACCGAAAGCCACTGACGCCCGCCTGGTCGAGCGGGTCCAGCGCGGCGACAAGCACGCGTTCGATCTGCTCATGGGCAAGTACCAGCAGCGCATTCAGGTGCTCGTGTCCCGCTATCTGCGGGATCCGGACGATGTTCAGGACGTCACCCAGGACGCGTTCATCAAGGCCTACAGGGCACTGCCCAACTTTCGTGCGGACAGCCAGTTCTACACCTGGCTCTATCGCATCGCGATCAACACCGCGAAGAATTTTCTGGTGGCCCGCAGTCGGCGGCCTCCTGCAGCAGACGTGGAAGCTTCGGAAGCGGAGTACTACGCCGGTGGCGAGGCCCTGCAGGAAATCGAGACCCCGGAGAACCGGCTGGCAGGCGAAGAGCTCAGCCGGGTGGTGTTCGCTGCCATTGAGGCCCTGCCCGAGGACCTGCGCACGGCGGTCACGCTCCGCGAATTCGATGGCATGTCCTATGAGGACATTGCTGCCGTCATGGATTGTCCCGTGGGGACGGTGCGTTCACGGATCTTCCGGGCTCGCGAAGCGATCGATGCCGAAATCCGTCCGTTGCTGGAAGGTTGACGGTGAAATGGCTGGCGGAAGCTTGATGAACATCAACTGAACGCGGAACAATCCCCTGCCACGAGGGTCATAGCAGGCAAGCGCGGACGCAGGTGAACGTTCGGAGGATCAACGAGGTGAAAGACTATGAGTGAGCGCTTGCGGGAGTCTCTCTCCGCACTGATGGACGACGAGGCCGACGATCTCGAACTCGGTCGCATCCTGCGGGCCATGGACAGTGGTGAGGCGGATCTGGCTGCCACCTGGTCCCGCTATCAGCTGGTCAGTGCCGTCCTCAAGGGCCATCCGGGCTCGGTTGGGCTGCGCCCTTTGGCGCTTGATCTCACGGCGGCCGACGTGGAGCCGGCCGGTGGGGCTGCCGACGGGGTCGATGGCGTCGGCAATGGGTCCCCGGCAGCGGGTGCTGCGCGCGAGCGTGGACATGCGCGGCGCGCCCTCGGCAGTTTTGCCGTAGCGGCCTCCATCACCGCGGTAGCGGTGGTGGGTTGGCAGTGGCAGACCGACGCTGAGGCGGAGTCCGCTCCGGTGGCTGCGGGGGCGTCGATGGTGACGGCACCCGCGACGGCGCCATCGAGCTCGATGCTGCCGGCGCTGCGGGCAGCAGATCAGCGAGGTCTGCTGCAGGCCTCCGAGCAGGCTCGGGTGGGGATGGATCCCCCGCGCTCCCGGCCTTCTCCTGCCGTGCCCATGGCGGCGGATACCGTGGAGCGCGACCTGCGTCAGCAGGTCGAGGCCTACATGGTCCGCCACGCCGAACACAATGCCTTCCACAGCCGGTCGGGCATGATGCCTTTCGCCCGGATGGCTGCCTTCGACGGCTCTCAGTGAGGGCGTCGGCAGTGAGACCGCGCGCTTACCGATCCGGCGTCGTGGTATCCGGTACTCTGCTGCTGCTGGCCATGCTTGCCGGCCCGGCGAACGCAGATGATCCCGGCGCCTGGCTGGATCGCATGCACGCAGCCCTGGCCGAGCTCAGTTACCACGGCGAATTCAGTTATTTTCACGGCGGTGAACTCGCCAGTCTCAGCATAGCCCATGCGGTGGTCGACGGCGTGAGGCGGGAGCGTCTCGTGCATCTCAATGGCATGCCGCGGGAGGTGGTGCGCCATGGGGACAAAGTCACCTGCGTGCTGCACCCGGGCGATCGCCTGATCGATCTCGAACAGAGTGTTCCGGCCGGGCCCTTTGCCCAGAGCTATGGCCGCGTCCTCGATGGGCTCCCGCAGGGTTATCAGGCCACGCTGGTCGGCGAAGATCGGATCGCCGGTCGTACGGCCGTGCAGCTGCGGATCGAGCCTGAGATGCCGGACCGCTACGGCTATCGGCTTTGGCTCGATCGGGAGACGGCCTTGCTGCTGCGTTCGGAATTGCTGGACACTTCCGATCAACCGCTGGAAATCTTTCAGTTCGTTCGGATCGAGATCGGCGGCCCCATCGCGGCGCGCAAACTCGAAGTGTCCGAGGGCGATCACCTGGTCAAGCATGAACTGCTCAAGCGTGACCCGGTCAGGCGTGACCCGGCCAGGCGCGACCGGGCCTCGCAGGGCAGGGCAGCGTCCGCCGAAACCGGCAGCGACCGCCTGCAGGCTGTTGGACCTTTCGCCCTGGATTCGTCCAGTGTCACGACGGATGACGACACCGTGGAATGGGAGGCGGGTTGGCTGCCGGCTGGATTCGCGATGTCCTCGGCGGACATCCGGCGGGTACCCTCACGCAGTGATTCCATCGCGAATCTGGTCTACAGCGATGGGATGGCGACGTTCTCGGTGTTCGTCGAGCGGGCGCCTGCAGATCTGTCCCCGGTGCATGTGGCGCGTCATGGCGCCACGGTGGCGGTGATGCGCCGGGTGTCAGCCGCGACCCCGGAACCCTGGCTGGTCACCGTGGTGGGCGAGGTTCCCGTCGAGACGGCTGAGCGGGTCGCGGAGAACGTTCGCCCCCTCGCCGCTGCCGGCGATTGACGCGGCGTCATCCTGTTACACTGCCCGCGAGCGATGGGGCCTGCCATGCAGTCTGCACGAATGAATTGGCGCACAGATGACGGTGCGCGGATGAATGAGGAGCGCGCCGAAGTGGTGGCGGTCCATCCGGACCGCATCGAACTCGCGGCCCGGGACGTTTCCACCTGCGGGCGCTGTGCGGCCCGGTCCGGCTGTGGTCACGGCCTGCTCGACACCCTCGGTCGCGCTCGCCGGCGAACGTTCTCGCTGCCCCGGTCTTCGGTCCCGGGAGAGGTGGTCGTCGGCGAGGAACTGCTCGTTGGCGTCCCTGAAGGCGCCATCGTGAGGGCGGCAGCTGCCGTCTATGGCCTGCCGCTGGCCGGGCTCGTCGTCGGTGCGGTCACGGCGCCGGCCGGCGATGGTTCGGCGCTGCTGCTGGCAGGCCTGGGTTTCGGGCTGGGCTGGCTGCTGGCCCGCCGGGTGCTCGGAAGTCGGGGCGCCACCACGCTGCGCTGCCGACGTCCGCTCAGTCACGTGCCGGCGTCCGAAGCTGAACCAAGGACGCTTTCGGTGGTCTGATTCGGGCAACCGTCTGGCGCCAGCCACTCGTCCGGCAACCGTCCGCCAACCGTCTGTACCGGGATTCATGGACCCCACCCAGCCGAAACGACAACTGGAGTGATCATGTTCGCATCTGTACGCGCTTTCTCGAGCCTAACCGTCCTGCCCTGGGGATTGCTGCTGTTGGGCCTTTTGACGACGGCCCTGGCGCCCCACGCCGAAGCGCGCGGGTTGCCCGATTTCACCGAACTGGTGGAGCAGGCGTCGCCTGCCATCGTCAACATCTCGACCGTGCAGCGTGCGGATTCCCGCCAGGGCGGTCTGCCGCGGGGCATGGATCCGGAGAACCTGCCGGAGTTCTTCCGCCACTTCTTCCGGGGCATGCCCGAGGGTGGTGCGCCGAGTCAGCGCGAGCGCCGCTCCCTGGGCTCCGGCTTCATCATTTCCGAGGATGGTTTCATCATCACCAACAATCATGTGGTGGACGGTGCCGATGAGATCTTCGTCCGCCTGATCGATCGCCGCGAGTATGTGGCGACCGTGGTGGGGACCGATCCACGCTCGGATCTGGCACTGCTGCAGGTCGAGGCCAACGACCTGCCCACGGTCACGATCGGTGAATCCGCCTCGCTGAAAGTTGGGGAATGGGTGCTGGCCATCGGCTCGCCCTTCGGCTTCGACTATTCGGTGACCGCCGGCATCGTCAGCGCCAAGGAGCGCAGCCTGCCGGATCGTAACCGGGAAAACTACGTGCCCTTCATCCAGACTGACGTGGCGATCAATCCGGGCAACAGTGGCGGTCCGCTGTTCGATCTCGACGGTCGCGTCGTCGGCATCAATTCCCAGATCTTTACCCGCTCCGGTGGATTCATGGGGCTGTCGTTCGCGATCCCCATCGACATCGCCATGGACGTCATCGAACAGCTCAGGGAAACCGGGTCCGTGTCGCGGGGCTGGCTCGGGGTGCTGATTCAGGACGTGAACCGGGATCTGGCCGAATCGTTCGGTCTCGACAAGCCGGCAGGTGCCCTGGTCGCGAGGGTGGTGGAGGATTCTCCCGCCGAGGCGGCGGGTGCCCAGGCGGGTGACATCATCGTCGAGTTTGCCGGCCGCAGCATCGATCTCTCCAGCGATCTGCCCCATATTGTCGGCCGCACGCGGGCCGGCTCCGAGCAGCCCATGGTCATCGTCCGCGATGGCCAGCGCATGACCCTGACCGTAGAGGTGGGGGAACTGGCGGACGCGGGTGCGGAGGTGGCCAGTCGGACGCCGGGCCGCAGCGCGGAGAATCCCCTTGGCCTCACCGTGGAGGACCTGTCCGAGAACGCAGCGCAGCGCCTCGGCGTCAGCGGGGGTGTCCAGGTGTCGGCGGTGGAGGATGGTGTGGCGGCCCGGGCGGGCATCCGGCGTGGTGATGTCATCACCCGATTGAACAATGAGGAAGTGACTTCCGCCACCGAATTCCAGCGCATCGCTGCAGAGTTGCCGGCAGGACGGTCAGTGCCGGTTCTGGTGGTGCGCGGCGGCAATCCCACTTTCCTCGCGTTGCGTGTCCCCGACGCCGAGTAATTCAAGGGTTACCCGAGGGGGCGCCCGATGCATTGCCCCCGCCCTGCGCCGCTGTTTGCATCGGCGCAGGGCGGGGCGCCTGAATGCCGGCCCGACAAAGCGTTCCGCTTCCGTCTGCTATAGAATGCGCGGCTTGCCTGCGGGCCACTGCCAGGACCAAACCCCTTGACCGACCTTTGCAACATTCGCAACTTCTCGATCATCGCCCATATCGATCACGGCAAGTCGACGCTGGCGGATCGATTCATTCAGCGCTGTGGCGGCCTCGCCGATCGCGAGATGGCCGAACAGGTCCTCGATTCCATGGACCTCGAGCGCGAGCGTGGCATCACCATCAAGGCCCAGAGCGTGACGCTCTATTACGATGCCAAGAATGGTCAGCGCTACCAGCTCAATTTCATCGACACCCCCGGTCACGTGGACTTCTCCTACGAAGTATCGCGCTCGCTGTCGGCCTGTGAAGGGGCCCTGCTGGTGGTCGACGCCGGGCAGGGCGTCGAAGCCCAGTCCGTGGCCAACTGCTACACCGCCATCAATCAGGGACTGGAGGTGATTCCGGTTCTCAACAAGATGGACCTGCCCCACGCCGACCCACCCAAGGTGCGGCGTGAGATCGAAGAGATCATCGGTGTCGATGCCACCGATGCGGTGGAAGTGAGTGCGAAGACCGGGTTGGGTATCGACGACCTGCTCGAAAGTCTGGTGCAGCGGATTCCGGCGCCCCAGGGCGACCCGGAAGCGCCGCTGCAGGCGCTGATCATCGATTCCTGGTTCGACAACTATCAGGGCGTGGTGTCGCTGGTGCGGGTGGTCAACGGCAGCCTCCGCAAGGGCGACAAGATCATGGCCCGGACGCTCAAGAAGCTGCACCAGGTGGACAGCGTCGGCCGTTTCACCCCCAAACAGACGGCCACCGGTGTCCTGCAGGCCGGTGAGGTGGGTTACATCATCGCCGGCATCAAGGATGTCCGCGGCGCGCCGGTGGGCGACACCCTGGTCCACGAACGCTCGGAGGCGGCTGCGTTGCCCGGTTTCGAGCGGGTGAAACCCCAGGTCTTCGCGGGCCTGTTCCCGGTCAATGCCGACGACTTCGAAGATTTCCGGGATGCGCTCGGCAAGCTCACCCTGAACGATGCGTCCCTGGTCTATGAGCCGGAGGTGTCCGATGCCTTGGGCTTCGGCTTCCGCTGCGGCTTCCTCGGCATGCTGCACATGGAGATCATCCAGGAGCGGCTCGAGCGGGAGTACGACCTCGATCTGATCACCTCGGCACCGTCGGTGGTCTACGAAGTGGTCCTGAAGGACGGCAGTACGATCCAGATCGACAACCCCTCGGAGCTGCCGGACCCGTCGCGGATCGAGGAGATCCGCGAACCCATCGTCCGCGCCAGCATTCTGGTGCCCCAGGAGCACGTGGGTGCGGTGCTGACCCTGTGCGAGTCGCGCCGAGGCAACCAGGTGGACATGCAGTTCGTCGGCGGTCAGGTGTCACTGCTCTACGATCTGCCCATGGCCGAGGTGGTGCTGGACTTCTTCGACCGCCTGAAGTCGGTCAGCCGCGGCTTTGCTTCCCTGGACTACGCCTTCCAGCGTTTTCAGACTTCGCCGGTGGCGCGCCTCGACGTGCTCATCAATGGCGACAAGGTGGATGCGCTGGCCCTGATCATCCATCGCGATCAGGCCCAGTCCAAGGGCCGTGATCTGGTGGAAAAAATGCGCGAGCTGATTCCGCGCCAGATGTATGACGTGGCGATCCAGGCTGCGCTCGGTGCCAAGGTCGTCGCCCGCTCCAACGTCAAGGCGCTGCGCAAGGACGTCACCGCGAAGTGCTATGGCGGCGATGTCACGCGGAAGAAAAAGCTGCTCGAGAAACAGAAAGCGGGCAAGCGCCGCATGAAACAGGTGGGGCGCGTGGAAATCCCCCAGGAAGCCTTCCTCGCCGTACTGCAGGTCGGCAAATGAACGCCCGGCAAAATGCCCGCTGCAAGGCTTACGCCCCTGTGGGAGAGCGCTATCGCCCGAAGGGCGATGCGCCGATCTGCATGACGTTCAGCGGCGGCGGCGACAACGGCTTCGGCAGAGCGCTTCGAGATCGGCCCAATCGCTTTGCGATTAGGGCCTTCCCACAAAGTGGCAGCGCGCCCCTTGTGGGAGAGCGCTATTTCGCACCGCGAAATGCGCCGAT
>JAFIFL010000185.1 GCA_020832055.1 Gammaproteobacteria bacterium | reverse complement strand
AGCGATTGGGCCGATCTCGAGGCGCTGTGCCGAAGCTGAAGGCACTGCCTCCGCTGCATGTCTTCCGGACACTGCAACGCGGCGCGGTGGCAGGTAGGCTTGCTCGACACTGGATCTGACCGAGGGCTGGATGTGACCGTGGACAGTGCCCCGGAAGTCGCCGACAGCGCCACGCCGATTGCAGAGCGGGCCTTGATCTGCCGCCCGGCTGGCGAGCCGGAGCGGATGGTCCGGCTCTGCCTGTTCGCGCCGGTTGAGGACGGTGACGGCTGGTTGTGTGAGGCGGCCCTCGTGAACCTGTTCCGCGACCGGGCGCGGGCGCGGGGTGTGGATTCCCTGCAGGCCCTGCAGCTGGCGCTGGGTGCGCTGCATAGGGCGCTGGAAGGCGTGATACGGGCGGGCGGTTCGGTGGCCTGGGCGGATGGTTCGCCGTTCACCTCCCTTGACGACATCAGGCAGTAGCGCGTCCGCAGCCGTGCAGCGGTGAGACAGGCGGGCTGGCCTCGCGGGCTGCGCGAGGCCGATCAAGGTCAGGCGTCAGAGGGAACAGGAAGCGGTCGCGACTGAGTCGCGTCAATGCTGGGTGCCGGCGTCGGAGTTCCCGTCCGGCTCGTGAAAGCGATCGATCAGACCCACGTGCAGCACGGGCGAGGCGTCGAGGGTGCCGGCATCCATCATGTCAGCGACCCGCTGCAGGGCAGCGGTGATCATGTGCTGCTCCCATTCCTCGAGTTGCTGGAAGCGCTGGGTGAACGACTGCTGCAGCGGGGTGGGGGCGTCGTCCAGTGCGGCCCGGCCGGCTTCAGTGAGGTGGGCATGCACCTTGCGCTTGTCCACAGTGCTGCGTTCCCGATAGACCAGCTGCCGCCTCTCCAGCCGGTCGAGAATGGTGGTAACAGTCGCTTGGCTGAGGCTGACCTGACGGGCCACCGTACCGATGGTGACGTCACCGAGGTCACGCACGGCCTGCAGTATCAGCATCTGCGGTGCGGTCAGCCCTGCCACCTTCGACAACTGCTTCGAGTAGAGGTCGGTGGCGCGCATGATGCGCCGCAGAGCCACCAGAACATCGTCGTAGCGCTTTTCCACCGCTGGATCCATCTGTCGGGCCGGGGGCGCGAGTCTAACCTGCGTCGTCTGCCATGCCATCTTGTTGACACCTCTAGAGGAACGGGCTTGGGGGCGGAATGCCTTTGGCGGACGCTCCCTCATGACGGACGAGAGTGGCCAACCCGTTGGCTTGCCTTGAAGCCGAAATCTTTAGCCCACGTAATAAAAATTGACCCGTGGCCACATGTCGCCGTATGCGTCACTGTCTCATGATCGGACAAATTGAGCAAGCAACGCCTCTTCTTGGTGCGCAGAAGTGCCGCCTGCACGGGAGCGAGGCATCCGGTTGCCCTTTTTTCTTTAGTGGTGTAATCTTTAGCGCTTCTTGGATGTGAAGGAAATTCTCAGCAATGAGCAGTGCTGCAGTCAGTACGTTGACGACCCGACGGACAGTTTCGGTGCCGGTGGCGCCTTTCGAATTGCGCGCGCCGCGCAGCACCGATGGTGCGCTGATCCACGATCTCGTGCGCCGCTGCAAGCCGCTGGATGAGAACTCGCTGTACTGCAATCTCATCCAGGCCACCCACTTCCGCGAGACTTCCGTGGCGGCAGAAGCGCCGGATGGCAATCTGCTGGGCTTCATCTCCGGCTATCTGGTACCGGATCGGACGGACACGCTGTTCATCTGGCAGGTGGCCGTGTCCAAGGACGCCCGAGGCATGGGGCTCGGCAAGAAGATGCTGAAAGACATCCTCGAGCGGAGCCCTGACGTCCGGTATCTGCATACCACGGTGACGCCTGACAACGATGCGTCCTGGGGCATGTTCCGCTCCCTGGCGCGGGATCTCGACGCACCGGTACACACCACGGTGATGTTCGACAGCGAGGCTCATTTCGATGGTCGCCACGATGACGAGGTGCTCATCCAGATCGGGCCGTTCGAATTGGATGACGCGGGCGCCAACTGACCTCATCCTTGGCTGCGACGGCTGCGCTTCCGCGACGCCTCCTGGCGTCGCTGATGAAGGCGCAGCCGTTTGCCTGATGTACAGCCCCCATTGCACATCCCTCATGTGCCGTCACGAATTCAACAGATGCAAGGAATCACCATGAACGTTTTTCAGGAGCTCGAATCGGAAGTTCGCAGCTATTCCAGGTCCTTCCCGGTCACTTTTGATCGCGCGCAAGGGGTCTACCTGCACGACACCGACGGTAACCGCTATCTGGACTTCTTGGCCGGTGCCGGCACGCTGAACTACGGCCACAATCACCCGCTGCTCAAGGAAAAACTTCTCGAGTACATCGCCGCGGATGGAATCACCCATGGTCTGGACATGCAGTCCAAGGCCAAGGAGCGTTTCCTCAACACGTTCCGGCAGCGGATCCTTCAACCGCGCAGCCTGGATTACAAGGTGCAGTTCCCCGGACCGACGGGGACCAATGCCGTCGAGGCGGCCATGAAGCTGGCGCGCAAGGTGACGGGCCGCGAGACCATCATCAGCTTCACCAACGGTTTCCACGGCGTGACGCTTGGGGCGCTGGCTGCTACCGGCAATCAGCATCACCGTGGCGGGGCCGGGATCGGCCTGCCGGGAACGGTGTTCGTGCCCTATGACGGCTACTGCGGTCCTGGTGTGGACACCATTGCCGTGCTCGACACCACCCTCAACGACAATTCCAGCGGCATGGGACATCCGGCCGCGGTCATCGTCGAGTGCGTGCAGGGCGAAGGCGGCATCAATGCGGCGAGCATGGAGTGGCTGCAGCGCCTCGAGGCCTGCTGCCGCCGCCACGACATGCTGCTCATCGTCGATGACATTCAGGCTGGCTGTGGTCGGACCGGGACGTTCTTCAGTTTCGAGCCCGCCGGCATCAAACCCGACATCGTGACGCTGTCCAAATCCCTGTCCGGTTACGGCCTGCCATTCGCCGTGGTGCTGATGAAGCCAGAACTCGACATCTGGAAGCCGGGCGAGCACAACGGCACGTTCCGCGGCAACAACCACGCCTTCGTCACGGCGGCTGCTGCCCTCGATCACTTCTGGGCCGATGATAGCTTCGCCGCCGAAGTGCGCCGCAAGGGTGAGGCTCTGGCCAAGGGCTTCGACGGCATCATCGCGAAGTACGGACGCGGCATGTTCCGCAAGGGCCGCGGTCTCATGCAGGGCATTGCCTGCCCGGACGGTGAGCTCGCCGGCCAGGTCATTCGTGAGGCGTTCCGGCGGGGCATGATCGTGGAAACCTCGGGTCCCAATGACGAAGTGGTGAAGTGCCTGGTGCCCCTGATCGTCACTGATGAGCAGCTTGGGGAATGTCTGGATATTCTCGATCAGAGCTTCGGGGCGGTGTTTGAAGCCGTCGAGCACACACAGGCCGCGGGTTGAAGCCGATTTCAGCTGAAATCGGGATACGTGATGCAGGCAAGGCAGTCGATACAGGGAAGGAGAGCAACATGAGTGCACATACCGTCGAGAAGATTGGTGGCACGTCCATGTCGAAAGTGGATCAGGTGCTGGACAACATCCTGCTCGGGGATCGCGAAGGCGACGACATGTATCAGCGCGTCATCGTCGTCTCGGCCTACGGCGGCATGACTGACCTGCTGCTCGAGCACAAGAAGTCCGGCGATGCCGGCGTCTACGCACTGTTCAGCGAAGGCGAGAGCGAGTGGCTGTGGAGCGACGCGCTGACCCGGGTCGGTGAGCGCATGTGTGAGAAGAATGCGCAGATCTTCGACGACGATGTCTACCGTCAGGCCGCAGACCAGTTCATCCGCGAGCGGGTGGAAGGCGCCCGCAGCTGCCTGATGGATCTGCAGCGACTGTGCTCCTACGGCCACTTTCAGCTCGAACAGCACCTGATCACCGTTCGGGAGATGCTTGCCGCGGTCGGCGAGGCCCACAGTGCCTACAACACCACGCTGTTGCTCAAGCAAAGAGGCGTCAACGCGCGTTTCATGGATATGACGGGATGGCGCGAGGACGCGACATTGCCGCTCGACGAGAAGATCCGCACCGCCTTTGCAGACGTGGATTTCAGCCGCGAGTTGCCCATCGTTCCCGGCTACGTCAAGTGCGAAGAGGGCCTCGTGAAACTCTACGATCGGGGTTATACGGAGATCACCATGTCGCGGGTGGCCGTCATCAGCGGTGCCCGGGAAGCGATCATCCACAAGGAGTATCACCTCTCCAGCGCCGATCCCAAGGTGGTGGGCGCGGAGAAGGTGACCCCCATCGGGCGCACCAATTACGACGTGGCGGATCAGCTCTCCAATCTCGGGATGGAGGCCATCCACCCCCGTGCGGCCAAGGGGCTGCGCCAGAACGGCATTCCGCTGCGGGTGAAGAACACCTTCGAGCCCGATCATGCTGGCACGCTGATCGACAGCGTCTACCGCAGCGAGCGCCCCTGTGTGGAGATCGTCGCCGGGATGCGCAACCTGATCGCGGTGGAAGTCTTCGATCAGGACATGGTCGGCATGGCTGCGGCGTACGACACCGAAATTCTTGGTCTCATCGAGCGGTTCCGGATTCCGGTGGTGACCAAGGACGTCAACGCCAACTCCATCACCCACTACGTGGCGGGGTCGCTGAAGAAGGTGAAGCGACTGACCCGGTTCATCGAGGAGCGTTATCCCTCGGCCATGATCACGGTGAAGAAAGTGTCCATGGTCTGCGCCATCGGCAGCGACCTCGACGTGCCCGGGCTACTGGCCCACTGTGCCCGGGAACTGTCGCGGGCGGAGGTCAACATTCTCTCCATTCACCAGAACATGCGGGCGGTGGACATCCAGTTCGTCATCGACGAAGACGACTACGAGCGGGCGATCTGCGCGCTGCATCATTGTGTGATCGAGAAGATCGAGGAGCCGGCTGACATCGCGAAACTGGTGCGAGTGGCCTGATCCGCCTGCGCTGCGATCGGTGTCATGACGAGAGCCCGGAGGCTGTTTCTGCTCCGGCCCCTCGTTGCATTGAAGGCACCTCAGTCGCGCTCCTCGAAGGTCCAGGCGAGCGTCTCTCCGGCATGGAAAGGCCGGATGCGCAGGCTGCCTGACGCGACCACCTCAGGCACGACGTTGGGACGCCGAATGAGCGTCACGGTGCCCTCATTGAGCGGTAGCCCGTAGAAGCGCGGCCCGAATACGCTGGCAAAACCCTCCAGCCGGTCGAGGGCCTGCTCCTCTTCGAAGGTGGCTGCATAACTCTCCAGAGCCACCGGGGCACTGAAGATGCCCGCACAGCCGCAGGCGCTTTCCTTGTCGGCCAAAGCGTGGGGTGCGCTGTCCGTGCCCAGGAAAAACTTGGGATTCCCCGAAGTGGCGGCTGCGCGCAAGGCCCGTCGATGGTGCTCGCGCTTCGCGACCGGCAGGCAGTAGAAGTGCGGACGGATGCCCCCCATGAACATGGCATTGCGATTGAATACCAGATGGTGCGCTGTGATGGTCGCCGCGACGCCGGCCCCGGCCTCTCTGACGAAGTCCACGGCCTCCCGGGTCGTGATGTGCTCCAGCACCACCTTCAGTTCCGGGAAGCGCTGCAGCATCGGTGCGAGTATGCGTTCGATGAAGACCGCCTCCCGGTCGAACACGTCGATGTCGCCGTCGACCACCTCGCCGTGGACGAGCAGCGGCATGCCGATGGCCTGCATGCGTTCGAGGACGCCGTCGATGTGACGGACGTTGGTCACGCCCGCGGCGGCGTTGGTCGTCGCGCCGGCGGGATAGAGCTTGCAGGCTGTGAACACCCCTTCGGCATGCCCCCGGGCGACTTCCCCGGCGTCGATGTGGTCGGTGAGGTACGCCGTCATCAGCGGCGTGAACGCGCGCTCTGCGGGGATGCTGGCGAGAATGCGCTCGCGATAGGCCCGGGCCATCGCGACGGTCGTCACCGGCGGGGCAAGATTCGGCATCACGATGGCGCGGGAGAACTGACGCGCTGTCTGCCCTGCGACCAGGGCCAGGGTGTCGCCGTCGCGCAGATGGACGTGCCAATCGTCCGGGCTGCGGAAGGTGAGGCGATCGGCTGCTGCGGTGGACATTTGGCGGTTCCTCGCGGGTAAACAGGGTAGCGGCTGCTCGCCCGCAACTCTGCGGATGTCTGCGTCGGCAGGCAAGTTCGGCGGTCAAAAGTCGTGTCGGCAGCTGGCACTTTTGGCCAGGGTCGTGCGGGGCCCGTGTCTGTCCTCGGATGGCCGGATGTGGCAATCTCCCGAGCCGTTGCGTAGGTGGTCCGGCCGGGGGAGTGCCGCCGAGAGGTGAGCTGTCCTGCCGCTGGCTGCGTGGTCCTCGAGGTTTGCACGGGAGAGTATTGACGCCATGGTGGAGGGAATCAACGCAGAGCGAGTCACGGCCTGGCTCGAGGAGCGCATCGAGGGCATTGCCCCGCCGCTCAGTTTCGAGCTGATTGCAGGTGGCCACTCCAACCTCACCTATGCCATCACTGACCAGCGGGGGCAGCGGTGGGTGCTGCGGCGTCCACCGCTGGGGCATGTGCTGGAAAGCGCCCACGACGTCGCCCGGGAACACCGCATCATCACCGCTCTGGCCGATACTGATGTGCCGGTGGCGCCGACTTTCGGCGTCTGTGAAGACCGGGACGTCAACGATGCGCCGTTCTACATCATGCAGTTCGTCGATGGCATGGTGCTGCACGATGCGGATGCGGCCCAGCAGGTTCCGGAGTCACAACGCCATGATCTGGGCCTGGAAGTGGTCGACGTCCTGGCCCGGCTGCACGCCATCGATCCGGATGACGTGGGATTGGGTCAGCTCGGCCGCAAGGAGGCCTACCTCGAACGTCAGCTCAAGCGCTGGACCAAGCAGTGGGAGAATTCCAAGACCCGTGACATTCCGGCCATGGAAGAGTCCAGGCGACTGCTGGCGGAACGCATGCCGGAACAGGTGGGCGCCAGCATCGTCCACGGCGATTACAGGCTCGGTAATTTTCTCGTCAAGGGGACGCGCATCAGTGCGGTCCTCGACTGGGAACTCTGCACCTTGGGTGATCCGTTGGCCGACTTCGGCTATCTGCTGAACTCCTGGATCCAGCCTGGCGAACTCGATACGCGACCCGGTGATCAACCGCCCACCACGGTCGGGGGTTTCCCTGCCCGGGATGCTCTGGTTGCGCGCTATCAGGCTGCTACCGGCCGGGATCTCGAGTCGATCAATTACTATCGGGCCTTCTCCCATTGGCGCCTCGCCGCCATTGGCGAGGGGGTCTACAAACGTTATCTGGTCGGGGCCATGGGTGAGCGGGGCGAGATGGACCTCGAAGCCTTTGCGGATTCGGTGGTGAATCGGGCCCAGGCGGCTCTGGATCTGTTGCAGGGCGCCTGAGCCAGGAGTTTTGGTCCAAGCAGAACGGTTGGCGGAATCGAGGAGCAGGGGCATGCAGGATCGGCCGGACGCGCGGGAACTGTTGGCGACGCTGGGGGATTATCTGGAAGGTGAACTGCTGCCGGCCCTGGAGGGGCCTTTGAACTATCGGACCCGCGTCGCGCTGAACCTGTGCCGAATCCTGGAACGCGAGACGCGTCTGGGCAGTTCCTACCTGCTGCGTGAGCGTGAGCGGCTGTGCCGGCTGCTCGGTCTCGGTCTCGAGGACCTGCTGCCTGGCTCGCTGCACGATCAGGTCGAGGATCTCAATCAGCAGTTGGCCAGCGAGTTGGCAGCCGGCACGCTGCCGGCGGGATTCGAAGCCGCCGCCTGGGACACGCTGATGGCGACGACCCGCGAGAAGCTGGCCATCGTTCGTCCTGGCTATGACAACTACGAGGCCCGGGAGGAATCGCTGTGAGCGAGGCCAACGGATTGCCGGAAACGGGTGAGGCCCGCCGGGCGCGGGTCGCGGATGGCCTCGCCCGCTATCTCGGTTCGCAGTGGAACACCGAGGTCCGAATCGAGGGCGTGGTGGAGACGTCGGCCGGGGCCCGCCGTGGCAACGTGCTGTTCGATGCCGTCACGGCAGACGGCCGGCGCCTGCCGCTGTGCGTGACCTACCTGCCGACGCTGAACATCGAACTGATGAACATCCTCACCGAGGCGGAGCTGATCTCCCTCGCCGAGCGTGCCGGAATGCCGGTACCTCACGTGCACTTCGCCAGCGAGGACCCTTCCTGGGTCGGGGGTCCGTTCTTCATTACTGACCGGGTCGAAGGCGAAACGGTGCCACGCCGGGTCCTGCGGCAGGTGGCCGCCGACGGTACCGGCGAGGCTGTCGTCCGGGCGCTCGGACGTGCCTTTGCGGCGCTGCACCAGATACCTGTGGAGCAGGCCCCGGCGGCCCTGGCCCATGCGGAAGAGGCGAATCCCGCTGAGGCGGCGTTGGCGCGGCTGGCCGAGCAGATGGACATGCTGCTGCAGCCGGCGCCGGTGTTCAGTCTGGGCCTGCGCTGGCTCACGCGCGAACTGCCACCCCCGCCGCCACGTCTGACCATCGTTCACGACGACATCCGCAACGGCAACATCATCGTCGATCACAGTGGTCTGGCGGCCGTGCTGGATTGGGAAGTGGCCAAGATCGGAGATCCCATGGAGGACTTGGCCTGGCCGTGCCTGCGCTGTTGGCGTTTCGGTGAGGACGACAAGGAGGTGGGAGGATTCGCCGGCCGGGAAGGTCTGATCCGCGGCTATGGGGAAGGCGGGGGCGAGTTCGATGCCCGGCGTTTCCATTGGTGGAAGGTGCTCGGCACCATGCGCTGGGGCCTCGGCCTCTCCGGTCAGGCACGCGCCCATCTCGACGGTACTTTCTCAAACATCGTCATGGCTGCCAGCGGCCGGCGTGTGGCGGAGCAGGAATACGACCTGCTCTGCCTGCTGCGTCCGCGGGGCCGCTGACAGCGCAACGTCTGGCGAAGATTGTTGTGGGAAGGCCCTGATCGCACAGCGATTGGGCCGATCTCGAGGCGCTGCGCCGAAGCTGACATCGCTGCCTCCGGTGGATGTCATGTCGATCGGCGCATTTCGCTGCGCGAAATAGCGCTCTCCCACAAG
>JAFIFL010000184.1 GCA_020832055.1 Gammaproteobacteria bacterium | reverse complement strand
CGCTGCCCTCAACCCTCATAGCGATACCCGACCCCATACACCGAGCTGATGGGGGCCTCGGCTCCCAGCGCCTCGGTGAGCTTGCGGCGCAGATTCTTCATGTGCGTATCAATGGTCCGGTCGTTGACGACACGGTGATCGGTATAGGCCGCATCCATCAGCTGCTGGCGTGACCACACCCGCCCTGGATTCTCGAGCAGCCGCGCCAGGATGCGCAGTTCCACCGGCGTCAGATCGATGTCGACCGCTCCGGCCCGGGCCCGCATCGCGTCCACATCCACCACCACACCCTGAGTGACCGGGCCCGCTTGCAGGCGCCGGACGCGACGCAACTGGGCGCGGACCCGCGCCACCACCTCACGGGGGCTGAATGGCTTGCAGACATAGTCGTCCGCGCCCACTTCGAGGCCGAGCAGACGATCCACTTCGTCCACCCGGGCGGTAATCATGATCACGATGATTTCCTGAACGCGGGGGTCGGGGGCGCTGCGAATGCGGCGGCACAGCTCCATGCCGTCGAGCCCCGGCAGCATGAGATCGAGGAGCAGCAGATCTGGCGGATCGGCCTCGATGGACGCCAGCGCCGTATCGCCGCGGTGTTCGAGGGTGACGTCGTAGGCAGCTGCGAGCAGGTAGTCTCGCAGCACCGTCGCCAGGCGCACCTCATCTTCCGCCACGAGGATGCGACCGGGGGCTTTCGGGGTGTTCACGCTGCCGCCCCGCCGGCGGAATCGGACGGGCAGGGCAGCCAAAGGGTCATGCGCACGCCGCCGAGATGGGATGCGCCGCCTTCGAGGCGGCCGCCGTGGGCCTCGGCGATGCGCCGTGCGATGGCGAGTCCGAGCCCCGAACCACCGCTGGCCCGGTCCCGGGAGGCCTCCCGACGGGTGAAGCGTTCGAACAGCTGCGGCAGTTCGTCCTCAGGCACGCCGGGGGCGCTGTCGTCGACGTCGATCCGCAGTTCGCGGCTGTCGTCCCCGGTACGCAGCGAGAGCTGCACCGTTCCCGGTGCATCGGTGTAGCGCAGGCTGTTCTCCAATAGGTTGGCCAGCAGTTGCTCGACCCGCTCGCCGTCGGCATGGAGCACCGGGGCTGATGGCGGCAGCACCAGCTTCAGGGTCAGCCCGGCGGCTTCGAGCCGCGCCTGATAACGCTGGGCGGTCGCTGTCAGCAGGGCGATGGGTTCGACGGTGGCAAAGTGGTAGGAGAGGGCACCGGCATCCGCCAGGGCCAGCTGATGAAGGTCGTCCACCAGATGTCCAAGCCGCTCGGCCTCGCCTGCCAGGGCGGCCATGGCCTCGTGGTCCAGCGTCCGCACCCCGTCGCGCAGGGCTTCGATCTCGGCCCGGAGCACGGCCAGCGGCGTGCGCAGTTCGTGGGCGATGTCCGCCAACCAGCGTCGGCGGGATTCCCGATTGGCTTCGAGCCCCGCGGCCAGCACGTTGAAGTCCCTGGCCAGAGCGCCGAGTTCGTCACTGCGATCGACGGCCAACCGGGTTCCGTATTGGCCCGCGGCCAGTTCGCGGGCACCGGATGCCACCGCACGAACCGGTGCCAGGAGATGGCGCCCCAGGGCGATGCCGACGATGCTGGCCAGCACCACTGCGATCAGCGCAATCCACCAGAGTGTCCGCATGTGGTCGCGGACGAAGCGCAGATCGGCCTCCCGAGCCAGGCTGTCGAGGGGCGTGAGCGCGACCTGGCCGACTTCGATGCCGTCGACGATGATCGGGGCGAAAAAGGGGCGGGGTTCGGACGGGATGTCTTCCCGCGGGCCCGCCACTTGTCGACCATCGGCATCGAGGACATGCAGCCGCGGTAACAGCATGCGGGTGGTACGCATGTTCTCGCGCAGACCTTCACGAAAGGCTTCCCGTTGTTCAGGCAGGGGTGGGCCTGCGTGCAGATCGAGGGGGGAATCTTCCCTGAGGTTGCGCATCAGCAGTCGCGCCAGATTGCGACGACTGTCGAGCAGGCGCCAGTCGCCGAATTCGGCATGAACGTCAGCGAGCTGCTCCGCCAGACGTTCCACCACTTCCCGCTCCTGTTCGTTGACGTAGGAGAGGAAGCGGGACTGGAAGGCCCAGCGGGTGAGGATGGTGTCCAGGACCACGACCGTGATCGCCATCAGGATCATGATGATGACCAGCCTCGCGCGCAGGCCGAGAGACGGCAGGCCCAAGGCGGGCAATCGAAATCGACTCATGGTCTGAGATACGCTGACATGTGCCCAAGATACCCCGTTGCTCGCGCCGGCACAGGCGCCTGGGACCTGAACTTCACGCTTTCTCCTCGATTGGCCCGCAACCTCTGCGCAGTCGGAGGGGAGACTGGCAGCGTCCGGTGACCATTGTGGTTGCGGCGGACAGAAGCCCAAAGGAGAGACATCATGGTGAATCCCATCATCCGTATGGCCTGTTGCGCGGTGATCGCGTCCGGTGCTCTGCTCCTCGCGGAACCGGGCCATGCCCACCCGGGTTACGGTCCTGGCGGGGACCGCATGAGCGAGGCCCTCGGCCTGACAGACGAACAGCAGGCAGCCCTGAAGCAGGCCCGGCGTGAAGCCATGGCGGCGCATCGAGAGGCGCGCAAGGATGGCGCTGCTCGGGCCGAACTGCGGCGCGAACATGCCCAGAGCATGCGAGCAGTGTATGAGGGCATCCTGACCCACGAACAGCTCGCGAAGCTCGACGGCCTGCGTGAGGAGCGGCGCTCCCGGCAGCGCGATCGTCTCACCGAGACGCTGGATCTGCATTCCGATCAGGTCGATCCGGTGCTGGCCATCCTGGCCGAGGCACGCAAGGGAACCGGCCGGAGTGATGGTGCCGGTTGGCAAGAGCGTCGGGCCGCGGCGCGGGAGCAACTTGCCGAGATCCTGACTCCGGCGCAGATGGATCGCTTTGACGCCATCCACAGCGGTCGGCGTGAAGCCGGCCTGGATCGCATGATGGCCCGGCTCAGCGAGCGGCTCGATCTGCATTCGAGCCAGGTCGAACCGGTGCGTGAAGTGCTCGAACAGTCCTTCAGCGACATGCGCGAGCAGATGCGCGCGCTGCGCTCGGAGCAGGACGGTGAAGTTCTCGATCGCCGCGCCCTGCGTGAAGCCATGGTCACCGAGCGTGATCGCATCGCGGCTGCCACCCGGGAGCAACTCGAGGGCATTCTGACGCCCGAACAGCTCGAGCAGTTCGATGGCCTGCGGACCGAGCGGCAGTCGGAGCGCCGCGGCCGGCAGGGAGCGTGGAATCGGCAGGATCGCTCGCGCTCATGATCCTGCCCCTGGATTCGGCGGCCAGATGCAGCAATCATCCGCGCTGCCGAATCCAATGGGTGTCCCGGGGAGTTTTGCGTGAGCAGATCCATATCTGCGGTTCGACGACAGCAGGAGGGGGTGGCGACGCTTCCCCTGCTGATTGGGGCTGGGATCCTGGTCCTGCTGGCATTCGTTGTCTGGGGGCTGCGCGAAGCCCACATCCTCGCGTCCGTGGGATCGGCCAACAAGGGCAAGCTGCTGTGTTCGGCGGTGTTCGTCTCAGGGCGCGCGCCTGACGCGGTGCTCGATGCGGAACTCGGAGGCGGCGCCCTCGACCAGGTCTCCGTCTCCATCGATCCGCAGACCGGCCGTACCACCACGGCCCTGTTCTGGGTTCGGGCGGACAGCGTGCATCGGCCGGGCCTGGGCTGTACCCGCGTGGTGGGCACGGATGTAGCCGCCCTGCGGCAGCAGATCGACCTGGATCGACTGCCACCTGCACCGGATCTCAGCGGGCTGCCCTGGCCCACCGGCGATGAGCTGGCGGATGGGCCGCCATCCGGATTTGATCAGGCATCCCTGGAGGCGTTGCTGGACGCGGCCTTTATCAGCGACGGCGAAACGGCTACCGGTACCCGGGCCCTGGCCATCGCCTGGCAGGGACAGATCATTGCCGAACGCTATGCGGCGGGTTTCGACCGCCACATGCCGCTGACAGGCTGGTCCATGACCAAGAGCGTGACCAGTGCCCTGATCGGCCTGCGGGTCGGCGATGGGGTGCTCAGTCTGCACGACCCGGCACCGGTTCCCGAATGGCAGGAATTGGATGATCCCCGCCGGCACATCACCCTCGATCAGTTGCTGCGTGCGTCAAGTGGGCTCGAGTTCGCCGAGGTCTACGGTTCCCTGAAATCCGACGCTGTGCAGATGCTGTTCGGCCCCCACGGCGGCGACATGGGCAGCTTTGCTGCCAGCAAACCGCTGATCGCCGAGCCGGACACGCTGTGGAACTATTCCAGCGGCACCACCAATCTGCTGCAGCGCATCCTGCGCGACAGCTTCGACAGCCTCGAGGACTACCACGCCTACGTCCGCGAACGCCTGCTCTACCCCATCGGCATGACCCGGACGACCATCGCGCCTGACGCTGCGGGAACGCTGGTGGGCTCCTCGTTCGGCTATGGCACGGCCCGGGACTGGCTGCGTTTTGGTCTGCTGTTCCTGCACGATGGGGTCTGGGAGGGCGAGCGCCTGCTGCCCGAGGATTGGGTGGCCTACAGCGTGACACCAACCCGGGCTGATCCCTTGGGTCGCTATGGTGCCCAGTGGTGGCTGAATGCAGGTCCATCTGACCGTCCCGAGGCGCGCCCCTGGCCGCGACTGCCGCGGGATGCTTATCGAGCATCGGGGTTCGAGGGACAATACCTTACCGTGGTTCCTGGCCACGATCTGGTGGTGATCCGGCTCGGCTACACACCGGATCGGGCGCGCTGGGCCATGGACGAGTTCGTCGCCGACGTGGTGGAGGTGCTCGAGGCCGGCAACGCGGGCGCGGACATGAACTGATTCCTCCCCTCCAGGCAGGCACTCAGATATCGTGCCTGCGCACGGAGACGCGGCCCTGACGCTCGCCGCCCGAGGGGCTACAATCCGTGCTCCCGCCTGAACGCCGTCGGAGAGCCCCGTGTCCAGCGCAACCGAAATCAGTCACTCATCCAGTCTGCTCCTCGAACATCTTGCCGCTGCAGTGGCGGCCCTCGACGATCGTCTCAGTCGTGCCATCGCCCACGTCCGGGGCGAGGCCGAAGCGGCGGGTGAGGGCGCACTGAGCAATCAGGCCCTGGATCGATTTCAGCTCCAGCTCTACGACCTCTCCTTCACCCGCGCTGAATGTTCGGCGGCTCATGCCCTGCTCGACTATGCCCGGGAGGCCCGGGGGGCCGGTCACGAGACGCTGGCCGCGGGCTACGCCGGCGCCTTCATTGCCGAGGCGGTGGCGAACCTGCGCCACAAGATCGGCTCCCGGGCTGCAGACTACGGTTTCACCCGGGAATCGCTCGACGCACCGTTCACCGGCGTCATCGAGGCGACTCTGCAGGAGGCGGGCAGTGCCGAGGCGCTGGAGCGGCTCGGGACGCTGCTGCTCGAAGGCGATGGCGACACCGGGCCGGTAGCGCTCGATGACGACAAGCGCATGATGCGCGCCACCTTCCGGCGCTTTGCCGAGGACGTGGTGATGCCGCGCGCTGCGGACATTCATCGTCAGGATCTCATGATTCCGGATGCCATCATCAATGGGGTGAGGGAGCTCGGCTGTTTCGGGCTGTCAGTGCCCGAACGCTTCGGGGGCCTGCTGCCGGATGACCGGGAGGATTCCCTGGGCATGATCGTCGCCACCGAGGAACTCTCCCGCGGCTCGCTCGGGGCCGCTGGCAGTCTCATCACCCGCCCGGAGATCATGGCCCGCGCCCTGCTCGAAGGCGGCACCGACGAGCAGAAAGCCGAATGGCTGCCGCGCATCGCGGCGGGGGATCCCCTGGTGGCCATTTCCGTCACGGAGCCGAACACCGGTTCCGATGTGGCCGCCGTGGCACTGAGAGCGACCCCGGTGGACGGCGGCTGGCGCCTGAACGGCGCCAAGACGTGGTGCACCTTCGCCGGCAAGGCCGGCGTGATTCTGGTGCTGGCCCGCACTGACCCGGATCCCAATGCCGGCCACAAGGGTCTGTCCCTGTTCATGGTCGAGAAGCCGGTTTTCGATGGCCATGACTTCGAGTTCCAGTCACCCGGTGGCGGCAGGGTGAGTGCCCGGGCCATTTCGACCCTGGGTTATCGCGGGATGCATTCCTTCGAGATGTTCTACGACGACTTCTACGTCCCCGCGAGTCACGTGGTGGGCGGAGACGCCGGACTCGGTAAGGGCTTCTACTATCAGATGCGCGGCTTCTCCGGTGGTCGCATCCAGACCGCGGCCCGCGCCACCGGCCTGATGCAGGCGGCCTACGAAAAGGCCGTGGTCTACGCCGGCGACCGCAAGGTGTTCGGGCAGGCGGTGGCGGCCTATCCGCTGACCAGGATCAAACTCGCGCGCATGGCTACCCAGCTGATGGCCGCCCGCCTGTTCAGCTACGACGTCGGCCGCATGCTCGACGCCGGCAAGGGACAGATGGAGGCCAGCCTCGTCAAACTGTTCGCTTGTCGCGCAGCGGAGTGGGTGACGCGTGAGGCCCTGCAGATCCATGGTGGCATGGGCTATGCCGAGGAAACCGACGTCTCCCGTTACTGGGCCGATGCCCGGGTGCTGTCGATTTTCGAGGGTGCCGAGGAGACGCTGGCGCTGAAAGTCGTGGGGCGGGCGCTGCTGGCGTGATTCCATGGCCGGACGTGCCTATAATCGCGCGCTGTTTTTTCGGACTTGGATGGGTTTGACCATGGCGGGATCGGATTACACCGGCGGCGCAGCAGCGCTGATCTGGGCCGGGATCGGGCTGGTGATCGGTACCGGGGTGGGTTGGTATTTCGGACCGGTGCTGAGCTATGCGGGCGTGGGTCTGGTATTGGGGTGGCTCGGTGGTCTGGCCCTGGGTGAGCGCCATGAGGGCGGCGATCACTGAGGGGCGGTCACGGAGACAGTGCAGCGGGGGGGGGGGGGGGGGGGGGGGGGGGGGGGGGGCGCGTTCCGGGCGCCCGCTGCACGCAACATCAACCCGGGATCTCAGTCCATCATCTCTTCAGCGTCAGCCTTTGGCGCGGCAGTTGCCGCAGCCTCGGCAGCCAGCACCTGGTCACACTGGCGACCCGCATAAAGTCCGTTGAGGTAGTACCAGCGACTCTGGGCCACCGTTCTCGCCTCTTCCTGCTGTTTCTGCCGGGCCTGTGAAGCCTGCCGGAACATCCCGCCGACCGCACCGAGCCCGGGAATCGCCTGGCCCATGCCGGTATGCAGGGCCGCAGTCTGAGCGACTGCCACAGCATTCTCTCCGGTCATGAGACCGCCTTCAGGCGCCCCACCGAGCGTCTCGGCCGCTGCATTGGCCTGCAAGATGATATCGGTGCAGGACAGGGCTGAATCGCCCATGCGAATGACCTGTCCGTCCTGGGCCAGCGCTGCTGTGACCATGGCAGTGAGCAGTGCCGCGAGCGCAATCTTGCGTTTCATGTCTGATCTCCCGTTGGACATGCCGGACGGTCGGTCCGGGATAGTGATCATTGAGGCCTGTCAGCGATCGTGTTGCCATCCCCCAAAAAGGGGGGCTCGTATCTGCACGCAGGCAGTCGACTGGTTATACTCCCGGTGCGGGCAGGACCGAGTTGGTCTCGACGAGGAGTTCAGATGGACCTTGCATTCTCAGAACAGGACCTGGCCTTCCAGGAAGAAGTGCGCAGCTGGATCGAAGCCAATCTCACCGCCGAAATGCGGGAAGTCCAGGGGCGCAGCCCCACCGGACATCTATCCAAGGCACTGCAGATCGAGTGGCAGCAGCGTCTGGCCAAGAAGGGCTGGTCGGTGCCGAACTGGCCCAAGGAACTCGGTGGACCCGACTGGAGTCCGAGCGAGAAGTACATTTTCGATCTGGAGATGAGCCGCGCCGGGGCGCCACGCATGCTGCCTTTTGGCGTCACCATGGTGGCGCCGGTGATCATGAAGTTCGGCAGCGAGGAGCAGAAACAGAAGTTCCTGCCGGACATCCGTGATTCCAAGGTCTGGTGGTGTCAGGGCTACTCCGAGCCGGGCTCCGGTTCGGACCTGGCATCGCTGAACACCCAGGCCAAGCGCGAGGGCGACCACTACATCGTCAATGGCACCAAGACCTGGACCACCCTGGCGCAGCATGCGGACTGGATCTTCTGTCTGGTACGGACCTCCAAGGAGGACCGGCCCCAGAAAGGCATTTCCTTCCTGCTCATCGACATGAAGTCCGAAGGCATTACCGTCGATCCCATCGTCACCATCGATCGTCCCGCCAAGGGTTACCAGGAGATCAATACGGTCTTCTTCGAGAACGTGAAGGTGCCGGTGGAAAACCTGGTGGGCGAGGAGGGCAAGGGCTGGACCTACGCCAAGTACCTGCTCGAATTCGAACGCGGCAACGCCTATGCGCCGGGTCTCCAGGCCAGTCTGAACCGGATCCGCAGCTACGCTGCGGACAACGTCTGGGACGGGAAACCGTTGCTGGACGATGCGGCCTTCCGCAGGCGTCTCGATGAGACTGAAATTTCAGTCCGGGCCATGGAATTCACCGAACTGCGGATCCTCGGGGCCCTGGCGGCCGGACAGAATGTAGGTCCGGAGTCCTCCATGCTCAAGTGCCGTGGTACCGAACTGCAGCAGCAGGTTACGGAGCTGGCGCTGGAGTCGGTGGGTCAGCAGGGACTGGCGTTTCTGCACCCGCCACCGGAGCCGGGCTTCAACGAAGAACCGGTGTTCGACTGGGAGTCCCACAAGGCTCCGCCGCGCTACTTCAACACGCGCAAAGCGTCCATCTATGCCGGCTCCAACGAGGTACAGCGCAACATCATGGCCAAGCTTGTTCTAGGGCTTTGATCATCGCGCGGAACCGGCGCGCCCCACTGTGGGAGAGCCCTATCCGGCGCAGCCGGATGGGCCGATCGCGAGGCGTTTGCCGAAGCTGACGACTCTGGCTTCGCTGGATG
The DNA here is from genome assembly GCA_020832055.1 of Gammaproteobacteria bacterium. GTDB lineage: Bacteria > Pseudomonadota > Gammaproteobacteria > Pseudomonadales > Azotimanducaceae > SLTB01. The sequence continues at coordinate 186 of JAFIFL010000184.1, read as the reverse complement.
TCATGCCGATCGCTGCTTCGCTGCGCTGCGCAGCTTCCCACAATGGCGTGCCGCCGGGAGCTGGTACGCCCCACTTGTGGGAGAGCCCTATCCGGCACCGCCGGATGGGCCGATCTCGAGGCGCTTGCCGGAGCTGACGACTCTGGCTTCGCTGGATGTCATGCCGATCGCTGCTTCGCTGCGCTG
>JAFIFL010000183.1 GCA_020832055.1 Gammaproteobacteria bacterium | reverse complement strand
GAGAGCGCTATTTCGCGCAGCGAAATGCGCCGATCTGCGTGACATTCAGCGAAGGTAATGTCGTCAGCTTTGGCAGAGCGCTACGTAATCGGCCCAATCGCTTTGCGATTAGGGCTCTCCCACAAGGTGCGCGCTCGGCACGGTGAATCAGCGATTCGGAGCGTAGAGCTGTGGGAGAGCGCTATTTCGCGCAGCGAAATGCGCCGATCTGCGTGACATTCAGCGAAGGTAATGTCGTCAGCTTTGGCAGAGCGCTACGTAATCGGCCCAATCGCTTTGCGATTAGGGCTCTCCCATGAGGTGCGTGCTCGGCACGGTGAATCAGCGGTTGGGAGCGTAGAGCTTCGGCAGGGCGGCCGGGCGGGGGCGGCGTGGTTGGACGCTGTGATCGTACTGTCGCACCCAGTTGGCCAGGGCGTTGCCGTTCCAGGGTGCCGCGGCGGTGGGTGAATAGAGGGCCCGGTCCAGTTCGCTGAGCACGGGGCGCAGGGCTGGCCTGGATTGCAGACGGGCTCGCTGCAGCAGTGTGTCGCCATGGTCGCCGCAGGCGCGGAGCCAGCGGTCGAGGGCCCTGCGCGCCTTTTCTGGATCGTTGGCAGCGCAGGCGGCGAGCAGGGCTTTGCGTTCCGCTGCGGCATGAAGGGGTGGTGGGATCGTGCTCACCGGCTGCCTGCGCCGCTGGCGGAGATGCCACAGTCCGTAGAGGGCCGCGCCCACCCACAGCAGGATGGCGATCAGCGTCAGGGCCGGCCAGGTCCGGATTTCACCGACGGGGGTCTCCGGCTGTGTATCGGTGGCCTCGATCCTCACCCGACCGTTGGCGGCATCGGGGCCCGCCTCAGGGTCGGGCAGGGCCCGGGGCAGGTTCGATGGCGCCACGGGGAAGCGTCGTGACGGGATCACGGCACGACGAATGGTGTCGGTGTCGAGGTCCCACCACAGTACGCTGATCTCGGGCAGGTCGATGAAATCCACCACCTGGGCGATCAGGGTCACGGCCTGGATGCGCGTGGCGATGAAGCGATCGCCGCGGCGATCCTCGTCCAGAGCCGGGGACTCCGGGTACTTGCGCACGCCGGCGACGGTACCGAAGTCCAGCTCCGGCAGGCTGCTGGCCGCCAGTCCCTGGGCCTGCAGCGTCAGGACGCGATGGACGGGTTCGCCCTGCCGGAAGCGGGGTGGCGTGGGGTCGAAGGCATCGTCCAGGGTGAGGTCGCGGGCGGGCAGCCAGGGTGCGTCGGCGGGCCAGGCGTCGGGCTGGGGTTTCACCTTGATGCTGTGGCCTTCGCTGGACAGGCGCAGATTGCGGCGGCGGATGGCGCCGTCGGGAGTGCTCAGGCGTACCGCGCCGACGAAACTCTCGGGGGGCAGTTCCAGCGTCCCGCTGCGCTGGGGCACGAGGGCGTAGCGCCGTTCGATGACGAGGTAGTTCTGGCCGTCCCGAACCTCGACGTGATTGCTGGCTCCGCCCATGGGCTCCACCACGGCTTCTTCGAAGCGCGGCATGGGCGGCAGTTCGCCGAACAGGACAGCATTCTCGGAGTAGTACAGGCGCACCCGGTAGGTGATCTGTTCCTGGACCCAGACCTCGTTGCTGCTGACGAAAGTCTCCATGAACACCATCTGGGCCATTTCCTGCCGGGCCTGGGCGGTGGGCTCGGTGACGGTGATGGTGATGGGCTCGGTCTGCTGGCCGTCGACGCTGAAGCTGGGAATGGTCAGCGCTCCGCGTCGTGTCGGCTGCAGGGTCAGTGACCAGCTGGTGACCGCGTGGGGTCTCCCCTGGATCAGGGTCAGCTGATGCGCCCGCTGCTGATTGAGGATGACGAAGTCCTCCTCCAGCCTGTCGAAACGCAGGTCGCTGCTGCCGAAGTCGTCACGAGCCTGGCCGCCATAGCGGATTTCCAGGACGATGACGTCGTTCTCGTCGATGACCTGACGATCCACATGAGCGGCGAGGTCGGCGCGCAGCCACGGGGACAGCAACAGCAGCCCGAGCAGCAGGGTGGCGCGCACAGGCGACCCGCTCGCCAGGATCACCATGGCGGCCCGCTCTCGGAGAGTTCGTGGCCTTCCCGGCGCCGCCGCTCGGCCTCATAGCGGAATTTGCGCTGCAGCAGGGCACTGGGGTCGTCGTTGATGCGCCGCAGCCACTGTTCGAGAGCCTGCTCACGCTCCCGGTCCTCGGCGATCCTGGCCTCGCGTTCAGCCTGGGTCTGCTCGGCCTGCTGGGGCTGATCCGGCTGCCCGCTCTCGGATTGCGGGTCCTCGGTCTGGTCGCCTTCTCTCTGCGCGTCCTCCGCTCCCTCGGTGGGATCCCGGTCGCTGGTGTCGGGATCGCCGCCTTCACCCTGGCGGGATACGGCCGAGCCTTCGTCGTCGTCATCCCAGCTCGGATGGTCGCGCTGGCTGGCCTCGTCATTGGCCGCCGGCGGCGGGTCCTGATCGAGAATGCGCTCGATGAGTTCCTTGTTGTAGCGGGCGTCGGCGAAATCCGGATCGAGTTCCAGGGCGGCTTCGAACTGTTCCAGCGCAGCCTGGAACTGCTCGGCGCGCGCCAGGGACGTACCGCGATTGTAGTGGCTGCGGGCATCGTCTCCCGGGAACGCACGTGCCGCCTGATCGTACTGCTGGCTGCGGTAAAGTGCCGTCGCGCGCCAGTCTGGATCCTCGAAACGCTCGGCGGCGGCCTCCGGGCGCCCGGATTGCAGATGGCGGTGGGCCTGCTGGTCGGGGCGCTGGAACAGGTCGCGCCATTCCCAGGCGGCGGCATCCGGCGGCAGCAGGATCAGCGCCAGCAGGGGGGCGGCGAGGATGCCGCGGCGGAAGGCGAACAGGACCACGGGCAGCAGCAGCAGGACCAGCCAGGGCCCGGCATCGATCCAGAGTTCATGCTCCCGCTGGCGATCGCTGGCTTCGACGCGGGCGGCATCTGAGGCACTGAACAGGCGCTCGAGATCGCTGCCGTCGGCGGCGAAACGGGCGTAGCGGCCGCCGCCGCTGCGGGCGATGCGGCTGAGGACCGCTTCGTCGAGGCGGGTGATGACCACTTGCCCATCCGCACGCAGCTGTCCGTCCCGGTTGAGCCGCTCCAGGGGGATGGGCGCACCGGATTCGGTGCCGACGCCGAGTACGGAGACCGGAAACCGGTTGTCCACGGCAGCGAGGAGGCGGGAGGGCTCGTGGACGCCGGCCGTCATGAGCAGGATCCGGCCGCGATCGACGCCGGCATCGAGAAAGAGTTGGTTGGCCTGGCGGATCGCCCGGTCGGGGCGATTGCCGAACAGCGGCATGATGCGCGGCTCCAGGGGCCCGAGCAGATTCGTGATGGTGCGAACGTCGTCCGTCAGCGGCACCACCACGTGGCTGTCGGCCGCGTAGACCACCAGAGCGGTCTGGCCGTCACCGCGGTCGGCGAGGATGTCCTCGATCTTCAGTCGGGCGCGGACAAAGCGGGCGGGGGGCAAATCTTCCGCGTACATGGACAGGGTGAGGTCGAGGACGATCACCAGTGCATCGCCACTGCGCGTGACGGGCTGGGGCTGCTGCTGCCAGGTGGGGCCGGCCAGGGCGAGTACGGCCAGGGCCCAGGCGGCGAAAACCGTGGCCAGCAGAGTGCGTCCCGTGCGCCGCCAGTTGGACTCCACCAGCCAGGGCAGCAGGTGCGGATCCACGGCCTTGCGCCAGGCTCCGCTGGACAGGCGCTGACGCAGCAGCAGCAGGGCTGCTGCGGCCAGAGGCAGCAGAGCCCACAGCCACATGGGCCGCAGGAAGTGGAAGTCGGCCAGCGCGTCCATCACAGCAGGCCACCGAGGCCGCGCCGCCCCTGCAACAGGCCCAGCATCAGGCTGGTGAACAGCGCCACCGAGAGGGGCCAGACGAACAGCGGCCGCTGCGGCCGGAAGGTTTCTTCAGGCCCGGGGACCGGTTCGAGTGCGTTGAGGTTGCGGTAGATCTGCATCAGTTCTTCGCTGTGGCGGGCGCGGAAATACTCGCCGCCGGTCATGCCGGCCACTTCGATGAGGACATCCTCGTCCATGTCCCCGCCGCCTTCGAGGCCGCGCCGGCCGAATGCGCCACCGAACAGGCTGGGCCTGTCCATCTCGTCGGAACCGAAGCCGATGGTGTAGATGCGAATGCCCGCCTGGGCCGCGAGCTCCGCGGCCTTGATGGGTTCGAGCTCACCGGAGTTGTTGGCGCCATCGGTCATCAGGACCAGGACCCGGTTCTCCGCCGGTCGATGGCGCAGGTGCTTCACTGCGAGACCGATGCCATCGCCGATGGCGGTGCGGCCGCCGGCGATGCCGAGAGGCGTCTCCTGCATGAGGCGGTTGACGGTGGCGAGGTCGAAGGTCAACGGCGCCTTCAGGTAGGCGTTGGTGCCGAAGAGAATCAGCCCGACCCGGTCGCCGCCGCGGCGGCTGACGAAGTCCTCGAACACCAGCTTGAGCACTTCCAGGCGCGACGCAGGGCGACCATTCAACTCCATGTCTTCCCGGTTCATGGATCCGGACAGGTCCACGGCGAGCATCAGATCGCGGCCGGAGACCGGCACCATGACGGTGTCACCGAGGCGCTCGGGGCGGGCCGCAGCCACCAGCAGGGCGATCCAGATCAGCCACAGTGCCGCCAGGGGCAGCCAGCGGACGGCAGCGCTCGGGCCGCGCCGGGGCAGCAGCGATTCGAAGGTGGAGAGCTGCGGCACCCTGAGCGCGGCCTCGCGCCGGTCACTCGGACGCAGCAGGCGCCGGAGCAGCCAGGGCAGCGGCAGCAGCAGGAACATCCAGGGCCAGGCGAAGGTCAACATCAAGCGGCGGCCTCCGTCAGCGGGCGTCCGGAAGCAGGCCGTGGCCCGTCCAGGTGGCGCTGCAGCCATTGGCGGGCCAGGGCTGCCAGGGCATCCGGATCGAACGTGAGGACCGGCGCGTAGCGCAGGTCGCCCAGCGCGCGTCCTGCGCCCCTGGAGAAGCGGTCGGTGTCACCGCTGCGGTCTAGAAATGCCAGCCAGGCATCGCCGGAGAGCCGCGCCACGGTCTGGCGCGGATAGCGGGTGAGGGCGGCGCGCTTGAGCAGGGCCGCCAGTTCGCTGGCGGCCTCGGCCTCGGTCCCGGCTTTGATGCTGCCTGCAGTGCGGGTCTGCCAGCGTTGGAGTTCTTCCAGGGCGCGCCGGATGGGGCGCTGGCGCTGACGCCGGCGCCATGCCCGCCAGACGAGCATGATCGCCATGACCAGGAGCCCTGCCGCCAGCAGCCACCAGCCCGGGGCAGGTGGCCAGAAACCGGGTACTGCCGGTTCGCGAATGTCACGCAGGGCGTTGAGCAGGTCCAGGGAGCCCGGTGGGAGGGATTCGCTGCTCCACGGCAGCCAGAAGTCGCGGGCCGGGTAGATCATCGCAGCCACGCTCCCAGACCCTGGGCGAGATCGTCATCGGTGCTGAAGCTACCCAGTCGTCCGCGGGCGCTGCGGACGAGTTCGTCAAGGCGCGCGACCCGCTCCGCGTGGTGTTGCTGCCACTGCCTGCGGGTGTCCGTCGGGGCGGTGTCGATCAGGCGTCGATGGGCGCCGTCGGTGAGCGGATAGACGCCGGCCGGAGGCAGTTCCCGTTCGAAAGGGTCGCTGATGTGCAGGACTTCGAGGTCGCAGTGGCGACCGAGCTCGCGCAGATTGCGCGCCACTTTCCCAGGGGCGCCGTGGCCGTCGTCCGTGAGGTCACCTGGCTCGCCGAAATCACTCAGGATGAGCACACGGCTGCCGGGCCGAGCCACCCGCCGGATCTGCGTGAGGGCGTCGGCAAGGCTGAATGACGACACCGCGGGTGCCGCGGGGGCATCGGCCCGGAAGCGCTCAGCCAGGAGGGTGCAGCTGTCAGCCAGGCGCGCGAGTATGCGCAGCAGGGTGCGCCGGTCGTGGCGTGGCCTGAAGGCCTGATGGTCGTCGGCATCGCGGATCAGGGCGCCGACCCGGTCGCCGTGATCGAAGGCCCGCCACAACAGCAGGGCAGAGAGTTCGGCAATGGCGACGGATTTCATGCGGCGACGGGTACCGAAAAAGCTGCCCGGGCCGAGGTCGGCCAGCACCAGGATGGGCCGTTCGCGCTCTTCCTGAAACAGTTTGGTGTGCGGTGTTCCGGTACGGGCGGTGACGCGCCAGTCGATGTGGCGGACGTCGTCGCCGGGTTCGTAGACGCGCACCTCGGCAAAGTCGATGCCGCGCCCGCGGAAGCGGGACAGGCGGGTTCCGGAGCGGGCGGTGCGCACGCGCTGGCGCATCAGCCATTCGAGATGGCGGGCGTTGCCGCGCAGCGCGATCAGATCTTCGAGGCTCGGCACGGCGCCTTCGAGACCCCCTCCGGTGGCCGGCGTCGTGGCGATGACTGGATGGGCTGCGGTCGACATGGCTCAGGCGACGGGGACCCGGTCGAGGAGTTCATCGATGACGCGGTCGGTGTCGATGCCTGCGGCCTCCGCTTCGAAGCTCAGGATCAGGCGATGGCGCATGACATCGTGACAGACCTCGCGGATGTCGTCAGGGGTGACGAAGTCGCGGCCGTCCAGCCAGGCACCGGCCCGGGCGCAGCGGTCCAGGGCGAGACTGGCCCGGGGTGAGGCGCCGTATTCGATCCAGCGGGCGAGATCCTCGCCCCAGGTGGCGGGTTGCCGGGTGGCCATGACCAGTTGTACCAGGTAGGTCTCCACGGCATCCGCCATGTGGACGTCGAGCACTTCACCGCGGGAGGCGAACAGACTGGCCTGACTGAGCTCTACCGGCGGTGTGTCAGCGGTTTCGCCCCGGGCCTCGCCGCGTACCAGACGCAGAATGCGCTGCTCGGCCTGGGCATCCGGATAGCCGACGCGAACGTGCAGCAGGAAGCGGTCGAGCTGGGCCTCGGGCAGCGGGTAGGTACCTTCCTGCTCGATGGGGTTCTGGGTCGCCATCACCAGGAACAGTTCCGGCAGCCGGAAGGTCTCACGGCCCACGCTCACCTGATGCTCGGCCATGGCCTCGAGCAGGGCGGACTGCACCTTCGCCGGGGCGCGGTTGATCTCGTCGGCCAGCAGCAGATTGTGGAAGATGGGGCCCGGCTGGAAGGCGAACGCGCGGGTTTCCGGATGAAAGATCTCCGTGCCGGTGACATCGGAGGGCAGCAGATCAGGGGTGAACTGGATGCGGTGGAAGTCGCCCTCGACGCCTGCGGCGAGGTCCTTCACAGCGCGGGTCTTGGCCAGACCGGGCGCACCTTCCACCAGCAGATGGCCGTCGCACAGGAGGGCCATCAGCAGGCGCCGGACCAATTGTTCCTGGCCGATGATGCGGCTGTTGAGCCAGTCCTGCAGGCTGTGGACGGCGGCTTGTTGCCCCATGCATGTCTCCTTGGTGCTTCGGCTTGGTGCTGGGTCGAGTCCGGCGACGCGCGCGAGCGCGACAGTTTAGGGGACGCGGAGGGGCGTGTCCCGATTCGGCTGGCAGGCACCGTTTTGTGACCGCAAGCCGCGCCGCGGGTTCCCGGCTGTCGGGGTCCCGGGACGGTTACAATGGGCGGCGGATGGGCCCTGGTACGGCATGAGGGAGCGGGGTGGCCCGGTACGAATTCTACGAGATTCTGTCGGCGCGCAACGACGAGGCGGAGACGGCCGCAGACGGCGGCGTCCTGCATCGCCGCAGTTTCGGTTGTGCCGAGCGCAGCGACCTCCATCTCTTCGTCTGGACGGGGGACGATGACAAACTCCAAGAGTTCCAACTGCTGTTCCAGGAACATTTCGTCAGCTGGTCCTGCCAGAGAGGCTTGGCAGTCGGGGTGACGAGCCGCCATGAGTTCAACCCCTTTGCCGACCGGCGCGGTCAGGGCGTCCGCACGCTGCACGCCACCGACACCACACAGACGGCCTCGATTCTCGATGCTGCCAGGCAACTGCTGGCCCAATCAGACCTGCCTCTGGACATTGATGGGGCCATGCGTGCCGCACTCGGTCGATCCACCTCGCCGGACCGGTGACATTCAGTAGAATGCGCCTTCCGCGTCTGTCGTCCAGGAGCCGTCATCATCGAGGCCGGTCCCCGCGGCGCTGTGCGGCACGGGGGCCGGGGGGGGGCGGCCGCCGTCAGCCGCGTGTCCGCGGCGGGGGTGGCCGAGTCCTTGCGCGCACGCTGCGCTGAGGTGGCCTGTATCGAACTCGATGACGGTCTGGTGGACGCGTTGCGTGCCTTTGCACCGGACGTGGTGTTTCCCGCCCTCCACGGCCCGCCGGGTGAGGACGGCACCGTGCAGGGTCTGCTGGAACTGCTGGGGTATCCGTATGTGGGCAGCGGCGTTCGGGCCAGCGCCTGCGCCATGGACAAGCTGGTGTCGAAACAGATCTTCCGCGCCGCGGAGCTGCCACTGGCGCGGGATGTGGTGGTCCGCGCCGAGGATGATTTCGCCGCCGCCATGGCGCGCATCCTGGATGTCCTGGGCGAGCGGGTGGTGGTGAAGCCGGCCCGACAGGGATCGGCGCTGGGCGTCACCCTGGTGGACGATCCGCAGCAGCTGGCGGCCGCGCTGGAACTGGCCCTGTCCCTGGACGATGTGGTGCTGGTGGAAGAGCGCGTGGATGGCCGCGAGATCACCGTCGGGGTGCTCGACGTGGTGGACGAGGCCGGCGCGGTGACGCGGATCGCCCACCCCGTGATCGAGATCCTCACGCCCGCCGGTACCTGGTACGATTTCGAGCATCGCTACACACCCGGGCAGAGTGACCATCGAGTGCCTGCGGAGGTGCCCGAAGATGTGGGCCGCGCGCTGCAGGATGTGGCCGTCGCCGCCCACGCCTGGCTCGGTTGCCGGGATCTGTCGAGGGCGGATTTCGTCCTGGCCGAGGACCGGTTCGTGCTGCTGGAAGTGAACAATCTGCCCGGCATGACCCCCACCAGCCTGTATCCGGACGGTGCCCGGGCCCTGGGCCATGATTTCGCGGACCTGACGGCGCTGCTGGTGCGAAACGCCCTGCGCCGCGGGCCGGATCTCAAACTGGCAGCGGCGCGGTAGCGCAGCAGCGATCTCGATGACGTTCAGCGCAGGCAGGGTCATCAGCTTCGACAAAGCGCTACGCCGTTGTGGGAGAGCGCTATTTCGCGCAGCGAAATGCGCCGATCTG
>JAFIFL010000182.1 GCA_020832055.1 Gammaproteobacteria bacterium | reverse complement strand
GGCCGGCAGCCTGCGCAATTGAGATGGTGACCGCCGATATTTGGCGGAGGAGGTGCGGTCAGAGCCATGACAGCCGCCGGCTCAGGCAATGCCCGGCTCGAGGCTCCCAGTGTTTGGCCGCCAATGTATGGCGAGAACCGTGTCGGGATGGAAACCGATCCCGATACCGGTCGCCGATACCTGAAGCTGCCGGGACAGGAAGATGATGCTGTCGAGCGTTTGGCCAAGGCGCTGCAGGCTGTTCTTCACCTGCCGCGAATCGGCGTGACGGACCGGTTCATGAGCTCTGGCAAGGTCAGACTGCGTGCAACCCACCAGTGACCTGCCTCGCGTTGTGAGCCGTACTATGCAGGTGTATGGTGAAATTCTCTTCGGTCGCCCGGGACCTGACGTGTTTCGTCGGACCGCCTCCATAGCCTTGATCGGGTTGATCCTCCAGGTGTTTGCTGGGTTCGGGTCGACCGTATCGCTGCCGGTCCAGGCGGCAGGGCTCGAGACCGAGGCTCCGCCGGCAGCTGCCGATCCGAGGCCGTGTCATGAGGTGGCCCCAGCGTCCACGACGCCATTGGAGGAGGGTGACGCTGCTTCATCGGGCAGCTGCCTCCACTGCTGCCTGCTTGGAATCTGTTGTGCTGCCCTGCCGACAGTGCAGCTGGCGAAGGATGCGCGCCTGGCTTCCACGTTGCGTCGCTCAATCGCTACCGCGCAACCTGCCCTCGCCCACAGTCGTCCTCGATTTCGACCTCCCATCCTGACCCACCTCTGATCGGTTTTTCTGCGGCTGACGGCCGCGCCCCGATTCTGCGAGGAAGGTCATGGAAACGCTCTTGCGCGCCGCGTGTGCGGCGCTCCTCATTGCCTGCTCGGCGGCGGCAGCGCCGGCCCGGGCCGAAGCAGTACTCCACCTGCACGATGCGGTGACGCGTGCGCTCGCGCGCGACGCCCAGCTCGAAGCCTTCGATGCCCAGGCAACTGCCGCTGGCGCTCGAGCGATTGCAGACGGTGCCCTGCCTGATCCCGAACTCAGCCTCGGCTACATCGACGCCCCGATCGATGATCTGTTCGGCTCGGGCGACATGATGACCATGACGATGGTCAGCGTGCGCCAGCAGTTCCCGGCGGGAGCCACGCGCCACCTGCGCCGTTCACGTGGTGAACTCGAGGCCGATCTGTTGCGCGCACAGCGGGACCAACATGCGCTCTCCATTCGACTCAGAGTGCGGGAGGTCTGGTTCGATTGGCGCCTGGCCATGGAGGCCGAGGCCCTCATCCGCTCTGCGCAGGCGCGGCTCGACGAATTGTTCGTGGTCACAGAGCGGCGCTTCGCCACCGGTGGCGCCGACCGTCAGGACCTGGCGCGGATTCGACTCGAGCTTGCGACCTTAGCTGAGCGCGGACTGGCATGGTCGGCAGAGCGGGAAGCGACGGCGGCCGAGTTGAGCCGGTGGCTCGGTGGGCCTGTCTCCACACCGGGCAGGGCGCTTGATCGGGAAGAGCCGGATCCAGGGCAGCTTGCTCTGCGGCTCGAACAGCATCCTGCGTTGCGCGCCGCGAGCCTGCGCGAAGCGCTTGGCGAGGTCGGGCGTGACCTCGCCCTCGAAGCGTACAAGCCGAGCTGGATGCTGGAATTCGGCTATGGCCTGCGCCGTGGCAGCGACCCGATGACCGGCGAGTCGCGTTCCGACATGGTGACAGGAATGGTCTCCGTCAGCCTGCCCCTGTTCACAGCCCGGCGGCAGGATCAACGGCTGCGGTCAGCGGTCGGGGAACGGGAGGCCGCCCGTTTCGAGCGTCTGGACCTGCAACGCGATCTGCTCGGCCGTCAGCAGCGGCAGTGGGCAGCCTGGCGCCGCCATGCCGACCGGGTCGAACTCTATGAGCATGCCTTGCTGCCGGCTGCAGCGGACACCCGTGACGCCACCCTCCATGCCTATCGCAACGACCGCGCCAGATTCGACGAAGTCGTCAGGTCCGAGCTCGATGAACTCGAACGGCGTCTTGGTGCCCTGCTCGCCGCAAGGCAGCGGGACGATGCTCACATCGAGCTGCTCTTTCTGGGAGGGGAGTGAAGATGAACGGATCCATGCGAACGGCTTTCCTCCTCCTGCTGCTGGGGGCTGTGGCGCCTGTCCTGGCTCAGGAACACCGCCACGGCGGCGACCCGCAGCCCCGCGAGAGCGCTGCGGGTAGCGAAGAGCGCGAGGTGCTCTATTGGTATGACCCCATGCATCCCGAACACCGCTTCGATGCGCCGGGCCCGTCGCCGTTCATGGACATGGACCTGCTGCCGCGCTATGCGGATGAAGCTCCCGACGTGGTCAGTCTGGCCCCGGGCCTCGCCCAGCGGATGAACATCCGCACGGCTGTCGTCGAGTACGCTCGGCTCACGCGGATCGTGTCGACCGTGGGGGCCATCGATGTCGACCAGACGCGGGTGATGCATCTGCATGCCCGCGTGGCAGGCTGGATCGAATCCGTCCACGTGCACGCGGTCGGTGACCCGGTTGCCAAGGGCCAGCTGCTCTTCACCCTGTACGCCCCTGAGTTGGTCAACGCCGAGGAGGAACTGCTGCACGCCGCAGGCCGTGGCGAGCCCGGCCTGCTGGCCGCGGCTCGGGAAAAGCTGCGCGCACTCGGTGTCCAGAGTGAAGTGATCGGCGAGGTTGAGCGGACGCGTAACCTCCTGCGGGAAGTGCCGTGGCGCGCGCGCCACGCCGGTGTGGTCAGCCTCCTCGGGATGCGCGAGGGCATGTTCGTCGGCGCGGGTGAAATTCTGCTCGAAACCGTCGATCTGGCATCGCTGTGGCTCACGGCCGAGGTGTTTCCCGCCGATGCCGCCAAGCTGGCGATCGGGCAGGGGGCCGAGGTGCGGCTGCCGCAGTGGCCGGGGCGGACCATCGACGCTCGCATCGCCTACATCTATCCAACGCTCGATCCGGTGACCCGGACGGTCCGCGTGCGGGTGCCGTTGGACAACAGCGACGGCACGCTGCAGCCCGGGGCCTGGGCGTCCGTACGCCTGCTGGGGAAGGCGGGCGACCCGGTGCTGTCGATTCCGAGGGAGGCCCTGATCCGCACCGGGACCGAGCATCGGGTGGTCACGCGCGAGGACGGTGACCGCTTCCGGGTGCATCGGGTCGAGCCGGGCATGGAGAGCGATGGACGGGTCGAGATCCGCGCAGGTCTGGAGGCCGGCATGAACGTGGTGGTGTCCGGTCAGTTCCTGCTCGATTCCGAAGCGTCCTTCCGCGCCGGGTTCGAGCGCCTTGAGGCAGCGGAGATGGGCTCGGAGGAGGTCCATCCCGAAACCGTAGCGGGCACCGGTGACGTCCGCAGCATCGATGCCGGACAGGGTCGGATTCGCCTCAGGCACGACCCCATACCGGAACTGGGCTGGCCGGCCATGGTGATGGGATTTCGCATCGAGGGCGAGTTGCCCGCCGGTCTCAAGCCGGGTGATGCGGTGCACTTCGAGATGCTGCGTGAGCCGGACGCACAAGGCGACTACGTGATCCGGGCACTGCACAAGCCCACGCAGTCACGGGTACACGATCATGATTGAGGCCATCGTTCGCGCCGCGATCCGCAATCGACTGCTGGTGCTGATCCTGACCCTCGCGCTGGCGGTGGCCGGCGTGCAGGTGGTGCGCATGACTCCGGTGGATGCGATTCCGGATCTGTCGGACACCCAGGTCATCGTCCGGGCGTCCTTCCCGGGCCAGGCGCCGGACGTGGTGGAACGGCAGGTCACCTTCCCCCTCACCACCACGCTCATGGCCGTCCCCGGGGCGCACACCGTGCGCGGGTTCTCCATGTTCGGCGATGCCTTTATCTACATCCTGTTCGAGGACGGCACCGATCCCTACTGGGCCCGCTCCCGCGTGCAGGAGTACCTCGGTCAGGTCGAAGGGCGGTTGCCCCCCGGCGCTCGGACGGAGCTCGGTCCGGATGCCACCGGCGTGGGTTGGGTCTACAAGTACGCGCTGGTCGATCGCAGCGGGCGGCACGATCTGGCGCAGCTGCGTGCCCTGCAGGACTGGTTCCTGAAGTTCGAGCTGCAGGCGGTGCCGGGCGTCTCGGAGGTGGCCACCCTCGGCGGCATGGTCCGCCAGTATCAGGTGGCCGTGGATCCGAATGCCCTGCGGGCGTATGGCCTGCAGCTGTCGCAGGTGCGCATGGCCATCGAGCGCGGTAACGCCGAGGCAGGCGGGTCGCTGCTGGAACTCGCCGAGGCCGAATACATGGTTCGCGCCACCGGCTACATCCAAAGCCTGGACGACCTGCGGCAGATCCCGCTGGCGCGCAACGCGGACGGAACTCCCGTGCTGCTCGGTGAGGTGGCCGAGATCCGGCGGGGACCCGCGGCCCGCCGCGGTATCGCCGAACTCGACGGCGAGGGCGAGGTGGTGGGTGCCATCGTCGTCATGCGCCACGGTGAGAACGCCCGCGCGACGATCCGAGCGGTCCGCGAGCGCCTCGACGCGCTGGCTGTGGGATTGCCCGACGGCGTGGAGATCGTCGAGACCTATGACCGGTCAGCCTTGATCGACCGTGCCGTGGCCACGCTGTGGTTGAAGCTCGGCATCGAGTTCCTGGTGGTCATGGGTATCTGCGCCATCTTTCTCTGGCATCTGCGCTCTTCGCTGGTCATCGTCATCAGCCTGCCGCTGGGCGTGCTGGCAGCCTTCGTCGTCATGTCCGCCCAGGGCATCAACGCCAACATCATGTCGCTGGGCGGCATCGCCATCGCCATCGGCGTCATGGTGGACGCCGCCATCGTCATGGTGGAGACGGTGCACAAGCGCTTCGCCCGCGACCCGCCGAAGCCTGAGGAACATTGGCAGGCCATCGAGGCCGCGGCGCTGGAGGTGGCGCGGCCGATCTTCCTGTCCCTGCTGGTGGTGGCCACCGCCTTTGTGCCTGTTCTGGCGCTGCAGGCCCAGGCCGGCCGCCTGTTCTCACCGCTGGCCTTTACGGCCAGTTATGCCATGGCCGCGGCGGCGGGTCTGGCAGTGACGCTGGTGCCGGTGCTGCTCGGCTGGTTCATTCGTGGGCGCATCCGTCCGGAATTGGACAATCCAGTCACGCGTGGCCTCGTCGGCGCCTATCGTCCGCTGGTGGGTCTGCTCGTCCGACGGCCTTGGCTGGGGATGCTCGCCGTCGTGCTGCTGCTCGGTTCTGCGCTCTATCCCGCAAGCCACATTGGGACCGAGTTCATGCCGGAGCTCGACGAAGGTGACCTCATGTACATGCCGACCACACTGCCTGGTCTGGCACCGGACAAGACCCGCGAATTGCTGCAGCAGACCAGCGCGCTGATCCGGGAAGTACCGGAAGTGAAGCGGGTGATGGGCAAAGCGGGACGAGCCGAAACCGCCACGGATCCGGCGCCACTGACCATGTTCGAGTCCTTCATCACCCTGCGCCCACGCTCCGAGTGGCGCCCAGGGCTGACGACGGCGGATCTCATCGCGGAGCTGGACCGCAAGGTGCAGCTACCCGGTGTGAGCAATGCCTGGGTGTTTCCGATCCAGACCCGCATCGACATGCTGCAGACAGGCATTCGCACCGATGTGGGCATTCGGATCTCGGGGCCGGAGCTCGAGACCATTCAGGCCATCGCCGAGCGCATCGATGCGGTGGTGCGGGAGGTTCCCGGTACCCACACGTCATTCGCGGACCGTCCCGCCAGCGGGCGCTACGTCGAACTGCTGCTGGACCGGGTCACTGCGGCGCGTCATGGCATGAACATCGCCGACGTTCACGAGGTGGTGCGCTTCGGCATCGGTGGCGCGGACGTCACCGAAACCGTCGAGGGCCTCGAGCGCTATCCGGTCAATCTGCGCCTGTTGCCGGAGTGGCGGGATTCGCCCGAAGCGCTGCGCAACCTGCCGGTGGTCACGCCGGTGGGGACCCACGTGCCGCTCGGAGAACTGGCTGAGATTCGCATCACAGACGGGCCGGCCATGATCCGCAGCGAGAACACGCGGCCTGCGAGTTTCGTGTTCGTCGACATCGCCGGCCGCGATCTCGGGGCCTGGGTGCGTGACGCCCAGGATCGCGTGGCCCGGGAGGTGGAACTGCCCCCGGGCTACAGCGTTGGTTTCACGGGGCAGTACGAGTATCTGCAGCGAGCGCGAGCGCAACTCGCGCTGGCGGTGCCGCTGGCCTTCGTCGTGATCATCGTCCTGCTCATGCTGACCTTCCGCAATCTGGCCGACATCCTGATGGTGCTGCTGACAGTGCCCCTGGCGATGGCAGGTGGGCTCTGGCTCATGTGGCTGCTCGGCCATGACCTGTCGGTGGGGGTCGCGGTGGGATTCATTGCGCTGGGCGGTCTCGCCGCACAGACCGGAGTCATCATGCTGGTGTACCTCAACGATGCCCGCGACCGCTGGTCGGCCACAGCTGCCGAGGGCGCCACGCGGGAGGATCTGCGTCAGGCCGTGATCGACGGCGCCCTGCGTCGGGTCCGGCCGGTGACGATGACGGAAAGTACCGTCTTCATCGGGCTGCTGCCGATCATGCTCGGCAGCGGTACCGGCGCCGAGGTCATGCAGCGCATCGCCGCGCCCATGGTGGGTGGCGTGTTCACGGTCTGGATTGCGGCGCTGGTGATTCTGCCGGCGGTCTTCTACCTCTGGCATGCGCGAACGCTGCCGGCATCGAGCTCGAGTGAGGAGAACTGAATCATGGGTGGATGGATTTGCCCGGGGCCGAGGTTCATGTAGCAGATTGGGGCCGACCAAGCGGGGCGTTGATGCGCGCGAGGAAACCGACATGACGCAGACGACGATCACCCTGGTGGTTCCCGGCATGGGTTCCGATCACTGTGCCGGGATCATCCGCCGTACTTTGGAACGTATGGACGCCGTTGCAGACGTGGGGACGAACATTGGCAACCATCACGTCACCGTGACGCTGGACGCCGCCGGAGCTGACGCGGCTGCCTTGCAGCGGGCGGTGGAAGGCGCCGGCTACGACGTGGCAGCTGTCCACGATGAATCTGGAGGCGCCGAAGAGGCGGATGCTGAGATCGAGGAGGCCTATCTGCGCCAAGCCTCGAAGCGGTTGTGGATCGCGGCCATCCCCACCACGCTCATCATGATCCTGATGCTGCCCCACATGTTCGTCCAGCCCATTCCCGGTTACCTGGCCATCGTGGCGATCCTGGCGTTCCCGGTGGTGTTCCTCTACGGCGGAGCTGCCACGCACAAAGCGTCTTGGCGCTCGATCACCAACCGCAACGCCAACATGGACGTGTTGATCTCGATGGTCACCCTAACAAAGTATTTGATCGGGCTGGTGGGCTTCGTCTATCCGATGACCTCGTTCATCGAGATGGCGGCGACGATCATGACCTTCCATCTGCTCGGCCGATTGCTCGAGGCAAAGGCCAAAGGGCGGGCGTCGCAGGCCATCCGCCGGCTGCTCACGCTGGGTGCGAAGACCGCGCGCGTGGAGCGTGACGGGGAGGAAGTGGAGGTCCCGACCAAGGCCTTGCAGCCGGGTGACGTGATGATCATTCGCCCGGGCGACAAGGTGCCAACGGATGGTGAGGTCGTCGACGGCGAAAGTCACGTAGACGAGTCCATCGCCACAGGTGAGTCCATCCCTGTGTACAAGAGCACCGGCGACAGCGTCATCGGTGCCACCATCAACAAGGAGGGCCGGCTGCGTGTCCGCGCTACCCGCGTGGGTGGGGATACCTTCCTGTCCCAAGTCATCCGATTGGTGGAACAAGCCCAGGGCTCACGCGTGCCGATCCAGGAGTTCGCCGACCGGATGACCGGTCGCTTCGTGCCGGTGGTGATCTTGATCTCGGTGGGTAGCCTGATCGCGTGGCTACTGTTTGCGGACAACCTGCGACCGATACTGGAGTGGGGTGCCACGTTCCTGCCCTGGGTGAACCCGGATGCAGCCACGCCGGTGCTCGCCATCCTCGCGGCCATCTCTGTGCTGGTTATTGCCTGTCCCTGCGCTTTGGGGTTGGCCACCCCCACGGCGCTGATGGTCGGCTCGGGACTGGGTGCTGAGCGCGGGGTCCTGATTCGCTCCGGCGAAGCCATCCAGACGTTCAAGGACGTCAAGGTCATGGTGCTGGACAAGACTGGCACCATCACGCGTGGCGAACCGAAGCTGACCGAAGTGGTGCCTGCGGCTGGTGTCGATGAGCACGACCTGCTGCTGCTTGCGGCGGCGGTGGAAAATGCGTCCGAGCACCCTATCGCCCGCGCCATCGTCGATGGCGCTCGGGAGCGTGGGGTGCAACCGGGTGAAGTCACCGGTTTCCGCTCCACGGGCGCGCGCGGTGTCTCCGGCAATGTCGGCGGCGTGCACGTGCTGATTGGAAACCGTCGGCTGCTGCAGGAGGACGGCGTGTCCGGGCTCGAGGCGCTCGATGATGCGCTTGGGGACCTGGAGGCCCGAGGTCGTACCGCCGTGCTGGTCGCTGCAGACGGCCGGGCACACGGCATCGTGGCGGTGGCCGATACCATCAAGGACGAATCCGTTGCTGCCATTCGCGGCATGCATGACCTTGGGCTGCATGTGGTGATGATCACCGGTGACAACGAGCGGGCGGCACGTGCGGTCGCCGCGGAAGTAGGCATCGACGAAGTCCAGGCCGGCGTGCTGCCAGAAGGCAAGGTCGACGCCATCCGAACGTTGCAGGCGCGCTTCGGGAATCATGTGGCCATGGTCGGCGATGGCATCAATGATGCGCCGGCGCTCAAGCAGGCCAATGTGGGTATCGCCATCGGAGCGGGCGCGGACGTCGCCATCGAGGCGGCGGACGTGACCCTCGTGCGCGGCGAACTCACCGGAGTGGTCGAAGCCATGCGCCTGTCGAAGGCCACTTTCCGGAAGATCGCCGAGAATCTGCTCTGGGCCAGCGCCTACAACGTCGCTGCCATCCCGATCGCGGCCCTGGGGTTGCTGCATCCGATGATCGGCGTCATCGCCATGACCGCGAGTTCGCTGTCGGTGATCGGCAATTCGCTGTTGCTCAAGCGCGTGCGACTGAGCACGTGACGCAGCAGCGCATCGCAACAAGGCAGGGTGCGGCGGCGAGTGAGTACGATGGACAACATATTGTACTTAATCGATATGTCATTCGGCTCTGCCGGGTTCTGAGTGGGCTACCCCCAAAGTTCCCCATTCAACTCTGAAGAGCCGTCACGAAAGCCTCCCAATCCGCCCGTTGCCGCGCCCCCGTCCGGTTGAACC
>JAFIFL010000181.1 GCA_020832055.1 Gammaproteobacteria bacterium | reverse complement strand
CCGCCTCGCCGGCGACGACGCCAACCCGCGCGGCGCGGGGGCCCTTGGCGGCGCGCCGATTGCCCACCCCCAGGCAGGCGATCTCGTTGGCGGTCTTCTGCGCCCGGCCGTGATCGAGATGGGCGAGCAATCCCGGCGGGGCCGGCGCGGCGTCCGGGTCGATGAAGGCCGGGGCATTGGCGCCCTTGATGAGGGCGTCACGATCCTGCTGCAGCGCGTCGGGACTGTCGTATTCCTGGATCTCGAAACCTTCAGTCCAGGCGCCCGCCGCCGGTTGCGGCGGCAGGTGCCAGAAATCCCGGGGCCGCAGGTGAAGCAGGACCGGCCGCTGGCCGGGCCGCAGCACGATGCTCGACCCCTCGGCTGGATGCAGAGGGGTCAGCAGCCGGAAGTGGGGATTGGGCTTGAAGCTCACCGGCATGTCGTCGAGGAAGTGCAGGGCCGGTTCGCCGGCGGCAATCACCAGGGCGTCATGGTGACAGCGCTCCATGGCATCGAAGTAGCGCGCGAGCTGGGTGTCGAGATGGTCGGCGAACAGGGCGTCGGGGTCAGCGTGTTGGGAATTCACCTGAACGATGTGCTCCATGGTCGAGGGCAGGGATCGGGATTCGAAGCGGACACTAACATTCACCCGGTCCGGAATCAGCCCCCGGCCTTGAGCGCCTGCCGGGTGCAGCACGACTTGCGCGCGTGCTATACATGCGCGTTCGAATGACCTCGGGGAGAGACCATGGATTCCTTTGCTTTTCAGGCGCCGACTTCGCTCGATGCCGCAGTGGCGCTGCTGGCAGAACAGCGCCAGGCCTCCGTCCGAACCCAGATCCTGGCGGGCGGTACGGACATGATCGTGCAGATGCGGTCCGTCGATCGCGCGCCGCGCATGATCGTCGACATCAAGCGTATCCCCGAGACGCGCAGTATTCAGCTCGGCGAGGACGGTTTGATCCTCGGTTCAGCTGTCGCCGGCGCTGAGCTGTCCGCCCGTGATGACGTGGCGGCGATCTATCCGGGCCTGGTGGAGGCGGCTGATCTCATCGGCTCCACCCAGATCCAGGGTCGGGCCTCCGTGGGCGGCAATCTCTGCAACGCCTCGCCTGCGGGTGACACCATCCCTGCGCTGATCGCCAACAGCGCGATCTGCCAGATCGCGGGCCCCGGCGGCTGGCGGGAACTGGCGGTGGAGGACTTCGTCGTCGGGGTGGGTCGCAACGCCCTGGAGCCGGGTGAGTTCCTGGTGGCCCTGCGCCTGCCGGCCGCCCAGCCCCGCAGCGCCGATGCCTACCTGCGATTCATCCCCCGCACCGAAATGGATATCGCCGTGGCCAGTGCCGGCGTCCGGGTGGCCCTGGATGAAAACGGTGTCTGTACGGCTGCCCGGGTCGCCATCGGCGCCGTGGCGGTCACCGCCCTGCTGGTCCCGGAAGCGGCGGAGGCCCTGATCGGCACCCGTCTGGACGACGCGGCCTGCGCCGCGGCGGCTGCCGCGAGCAGCGCTGCGGCGCGCCCCATCAGCGACAAACGTGGAACCGAGACCTACCGCCGCCAGGTGGTGGGCGTATTGACCCGAAGAGCAGCGGTGATCGCACGCGATCGCGCGCTGGGAGGCCAGGCATGAAGCAGCAAGTATCCAGCACCGTGAACGGCGAGCCCGTCGAGTTTCTGTGTGCGGCAGACGAAACCCTCCTTGAAGTCCTGCGGGATCGCTTGAGCCTGACCGGCACCAAGGAGGGCTGTGGCACCGGGGATTGCGGTGCCTGTTCGGTGCTGCTCGACGACCGATTGGTGTGTTCCTGTCTGGTGTTCGCGGCGGAGCTCGAAGGCCGCAGCGTGACCACCGTGGAGGGGATCGCCACCCCACAAGCCCTGCATCCGGTGCAGCAGAAGCTGCTCGAACACGCGGCGCTGCAATGCGGGATCTGCACGCCCGGGGTGGTGGTGGCGGCCAAGGCCCTCATCGATGCCAATCCGGAGCCCACCGAGGAAGAGACCCGCTACTGGCTGGCGGGCAATCTCTGCCGCTGCACGGGCTATGACAAGATCATCAGGGCGGTGATGGATGCCGCTGCCGAGATGCGAGGAGCGACGTCATGAGCGAGGCCATCAGCGAAGCCGGGGCATTCCGTCAGATCGGCACCCGGCCGATCCGGCCTGACGGCCTCGACAAGGTGACCGGGCGGGCCAATTTCGGCGCCGATTTCAGCCTGCCGGGCATGCTGCATGGGCGCTTCCTGCGTTCCCCCCACGCCCATGCCCGCATCCGCAGCATCGACATCACTGCTGCTTTGGCCGTTCCCGGCGTCAAGGCCATCGTGACCGGCAAGGATTTCCCGGACGTTGCGCCGGGCGACATCGAGGGCGGTGAGGGCGGTGGCGACTACCACGACATGGCTGTCAACGTGATGGCCCGGGACAAAGTGCTCTATCACGGCCATGCGGTGGCTGCGGTGGCCGCGACGTCGACCCGGGCAGCGGAGGAAGCGGTCCGTCTCATCGAGGTCGAGTACGAGCCGCTGCCGGTCCTGCTGGACATCGACAGCGCCATGGCGCCGGACGCGCCGCTGCTGCACGACCATCTCTACACCGAGGGCCTGCCGGAGAAGCCGGCACGGCCGTCGAACGTCGCGCAGGTCATGGAGTCCACCCGCGGCGACATCGAAGCCGGCTTCGCCGAAGCCGATGTCATCATCGAACGGACCTATCTCACGCCGACCGTCCATCAGGGCTACATCGAACCCCATGCCTGTCTGGCACGCTGGGGACAGGACGAGCAGTCGACGGTGTGGTGTTCCACACAGGGCAGTTTCGATGTCCGCTCCATGACTGCCCGGGTGCTGGACATGAGCATTTCCCGGCTCAAGGTCATCCCTACCGAGATCGGCGGCGGATTTGGTGGCAAGACCACCGTCTATCTGGAGCCAGTGGCGATCCTTCTGTCCCGCAAGTCGGGGCGTCCCGTCAAGCTGGTCATGACCCGGGAAGAGGTCTTCCGCGCCTCAGGTCCTGCGTCGGCCAGCAAGATCAAGCTCAAGATCGGGGCGAAGAAGGACGGCAGGCTCA
This sequence comes from Gammaproteobacteria bacterium, assembly GCA_020832055.1. Taxonomy (GTDB): domain Bacteria; phylum Pseudomonadota; class Gammaproteobacteria; order Pseudomonadales; family Azotimanducaceae; genus SLTB01. The sequence goes on along the minus strand of JAFIFL010000181.1, from coordinate 6,171 downwards.
CGGCCATGTCGGCCTGGCTGGCCTACGAGGCCGGAGCCTTCAAGGGCTCGCCCATGGTTCCGGGCGTCATGTGCGTGTTTGCACCCTATGACGTGCCGGCATTCAAGGCGGTGGGCTACGACGTGCTGGTGAACAAACCGAAGGTGGCGGCCTACCGGGCGCCGGGCGCCCCCCAGGCGCTGTTCGCCACCGAGTCCGCCATGGACGAGCTGGCGCGGGTGCTGAACATGGACCCCATCGAGCTGCGCCTGAAGAACGCCGTGCGTGACGGCAGCCAGGCGTCCTATGGGCCGAAGTTCAATGCCATCGGCATGGAGGCCTGCCTTCAGGCAGCGCGCGAGCATCCGAACTACAAGCGACCGCTCGGTCCCAATCAGGGCCGCGGCGTCGCCGTCGGCTTCTGGTTCAACGTCGGCATGCAGTCCTCGGCCGAGATCCACATCAACGAGGACGGCACCGCAACGGTGATCGAGGGCAATCCGGACATCGGCGGTTCTCGTGCCTCCATGGCGCTGATGGCCGCGGAGGAACTCGGCATTCCCTATCAGGACGTCCGCGTCCTGGTGGCCGATACGGAAGCGGCGGGGTTCACCAACGTCACCGGCGGTTCCCGGGTGACGTTTGCCACCGGCATGGCCGTGATCGAGGCGGCCCGGGACATCATCAGTCAACTCAAGGCCCGGGCGGCGGCGCTGTGGAACGTGGACGTGGAGATGGTGGACTGGGTCGATGGCAAGGTGGTCGCCCGGCCTGGGGTCAACGTCGAGGCGGATCCGCTCACGCTGGCTGACATTGCCGGTCAGGCGGCCAAGACCGGCGGTCCCCTGCTCGGGCGCGCCTCGCTCAATGCCCGCGGGGCAGGCCCGTCGTTCTCGGTGAACCTGTGTGACGTGGAAGTGGATCCGGACACGGGCAAGGTGGACGTCATCAGTTATACCGCCATCCAGGATGCCGGCAAGGCCATTCACCCGAGTTACGTGGAAGGCCAGATGCAGGGCGGGGCGGTGCAGGGCATCGGCTGGGCGCTGAACGAGGAATACATCTTCAGCGCCGAGGGCATCATGGAGAACGCGGGCTTCCTCGACTACCGGATCCCGGTGGCCTCCGATCTGCCGATGATCGACACCCAGATCATCGAGATCGCCAACCCTGGTCATCCCTACGGAGTGCGCGGTGTGGGTGAGACGCCCATCGTCGCGCCGCTGGCAGCTGTGGCCAACGCGGTGAATGCGGCGACGGGACTGCAGATGACGGAACTGCCCATGTCACCGCCGCGGATCCTGGCGGCCCTAGAGGCTGCCAAGGGCTGAACATGGCCCGGGTATTCCTGCCTCAGCAGCTGCACCGCCTCACCGGCGGTGCAGCGCAGCTCGATGTGGTGGTGGACGACTATCGCGGCCTCATGGCCGACCTCGACCGCCGCTTCCCGGGTTTCCGGCATGCCATTGAGCAGGATTTCGCGCTGGTCATCGATGGCGACATCATCAACGACCCGCTGCTCGAAGCCATACCGGCTGACAGTGAGATTCATTTTCTGCATCGCCTGGGAGGCGGTTGAACGTTCAGCCGCGGAAAGTTGCCATGTCCCGCACTCTCTGGATCCTTCCTTGACTGCCCTGGACCGCACCCGTGCGTGGTGGCTGGCACAGCGCCCGGACGCTGTCCCGCTGGGCGCCTACTGGGCGCCGGGCCGTATCAACCTGATCGGGGACCACATCGATTATCTCGGCGGCACGGTACTGCCCATGACCCTGGATCGGGGCACGGCAGTGTTCGTGCTGCCGAGGGCTGATCGGGAACTGCATGTCCATACCCTGGATGCCGCTGAGCACGCCTGTTTCGGTCATCCCCGGGCGGATCATGGATCGGCCTCGCGCCAGGGCAACTGGCGGGATTTCGTCTCAGGTCTGCTGACGCTGGACGACCGGCAGCCGACGGAGCCGGGGCCGGGCCTCGATCTCATCGTCAGCGGCGATCTCGCGGGCGGCGGGCTGTCGAGCTCGGCGTCTTTCACGCTGGCGCTGGCGCTGGCCATGATGGCCCATGGCTGGCTGCGACCCCTTACGGGCAATGAGTTGGCCCGGTTCGCCCGGGCGGTGGAAGTCGAGCACGTGGGTACGGCCTGTGGGCTGATGGACCAGTTGGCGATCGTCCACGGCAGTGACATGGGGGCCGTGGCCATCGACTGTGCAACCGCTGATGTCACCGAGGTCCCGACGGATTGGCAGGACCGGGAGCTGCTCGTGATCCACTGCGGCCAGCCGCGGCGGCTTGCCGATGCAGCCTACAACCAGCGTCGTGCGGAACTCGGACGTGGGTTGGTGGCGCTGGGCCTGCCGGAAGATCGCATCCCTGGACTGTCATCGGAGGCAGTCGAACTGAGATTGGGCAAGGGGGTCGAGGCTCGACGCCTGCGCCATGTCATCAGCGAGCAGCAACGGGTCCTGGCAGCCCGGGAGGCACTCGCAGGAAAAGACTGGCAAGGATTGGGCGCTGCCATGACAGCCTCCCACTCATCCCTGCGCGATGACTTCGAGGTGAGCGTCCCGGCGCTCGATGCCCTGGTGGCGGCTGCGGTGAGTACCCCCGGCTGCGATGGTGCCCGGCTCACGGGGGCCGGCTTCGGCGGCTGGGCCATTGCCCTGGTGCAGCGCGCCGCCCGGGAGAAGGTGCTGAGGGCGGCAGCGGATGCCCTGGATCGCAGCCCTCGGACTTTGGACCATTTCGTTGCCAGCCCCGGCGGCGCGGCGCGCTCCCTGGACCACCGCTCGTGACCCAGGACGATGCCGGACCCGGTGTCCATCGCCGCTTCGATCCCCTGCAGGGTGAGTGGATCCTGGTGTCGCCCCATCGCGACCGGCGGCCCTGGCAGGGTCAGGTGGAGGCCCCCGAATCTGAATGGCCTGAGCACGATCCTGACTGCCACCTGTGCCCTGGCAACCTGCGCGCCAACGGCGCGCGCAACCCGGACTACACGGGCGTTTTCGTTTTCGACAACGACTTTCCGGCCCTGCTGGATGCGGCGTCGATCGGGTCGACTGGGGACGGTCTGTTCCAGAGTGAGCCGACGCGAGGCCACTGCCGGGTGCTGTGCTATGCGCCACAGCACGATCAGTCCCTGGCCCGGCTGGCTGATCCGGATCTGGCACGCATCGTCGCGGCCTGGCAGCGTGAGAGCATCGACCTCGGTCGCGACTGGCGCTGGGTGCAGTGCTTCGAGAATCGCGGCGCCAGCATGGGCTGTTCGAGCCCTCATCCCCACGGCCAGATCTGGGCGCTGGACGTGCTGCCGACCCTGATAAGGCGCGAATGGGAACAGCAGCAGGCCTATCTGGATGACCATGGCAAACCGTTGCTGCTTGCCGTTGCCGAAGCGGAGGCGGCGGCAGGTATACGGGTGGTCATCGAGGATCGGGACTGGCTGGTGGTGGTGCCGTTCTGGGCCCGCTGGCCGTTCGAGACCCTGATCCTGCCGCGCCGCCCCTGCCCGGGTTTCGCCTGGCTGAGTGATGGCGAGTCGGCATCGCTGGCAGCGGTCCTCGGCGAGTTGTTCCGGGCCTACGACAACCTGTTCCGCTGTGCCTTTCCCTACTCCTTCGGGTGGCATGGGCTGCCTGGACCCGCGCAGAATGCCATGGTTCCCTGGCAGCTCCACGCGCACTGCTATCCTCCGCTGCTTCGCTCTGCCAGCGTCCGCAAGTTCATGGTGGGCTTCGAGTTGCTGGCGGAATCCCAGCGGGACATCACCCCCGAAACGGCGGCCGAACGACTGCGGGCGGCCCGCGGACCGCACTGGCGGGAACGCACTGACGACAAGAGGTAGACCATGAATCCGACGCTGGAACTGCTGCTGACGCGGCGCAGCGTGAAAGCCATCGACATGATCGAGCCGGGGCCGGACGCCGGGCAGATCGAGACCATCCTTCGCTGCGGCATCCGGGTGCCCGATCACGGCAAACTCGGTCCCTGGCGCATTCTGCGTTTCACCGGTGATCGTCGGCGCGCCTTCGGGGAAGTGCTGGTGGCTGCTTGGCGGGCCGCACATCCCGATGATGCGCCTGCACGGGCGGAACTCGAGCGCGGCAGACTCGAGCGGGCGCCGGTGGTCCTGGCCGTCGTGTCCAGGATCACGCCGGAGCACAAGATTCCCCAATGGGAGCAGCAGTTGTCCGCGGGCGCGGTCTGCCAGAACCTGCTGCTGGCGTCCCACGCCATGGGTTTCGCAGCCCAGTGGCTCACCGAATGGTTCAGCTACGACGCCACCGTGGCGCGAGCGCTGCACCTCTCGCCCCACGAACGCCTGGCCGGATGGATCCACATCGGTTCGGCGGCCGGTACGCCCCCCGAGCGTCCCAGACCCGTCCTGGAGGACGTGGTCAGGGACTGGCAGCCTTGATCAGACGTCGAGTTCGATGCCCGTGAGGCGGGCGAGGTCGGCCAGGGCCTGCTCCTCGCTGAGCACCTTCACGGTGGTCATGCCCATCTTCGCTGCCGGCTTCAGGTTGATGCCGAGATCATCGAGAAACAGCATCCGTGACGGCTCGACACCGAGGCGCTCGATCACCAGTTCGTAGGCTTGCGGCTGGGGTTTGCGCACCCCTTCGACGCTGGACTCGACCACCAGATCGAACAGCGTCATCACTTCGGCGACGCGCTCGGCCCGCGCCGGGTCGGTGGCCATGCCCGGACCCTTGCCCGCCTTGACGTTGTTGGTCAGGCAGGCATTGCGCAGGTGCTGCTTGAACTGCTTGAGTGCAGCGACCATGCGCGGGCGGACGTCACCGGAGAGCAGGGCGAGCACGTCGCGCCCCGGAATCGGATGCCCTGCAGAGGTGGATTCTTCGAGAAAGGCCGCATCGAAGTCGTCGAGGCTGATGCGGTTGCTCTCGAAGCGCGCCCAGGCGTTGTCGTCGGGATGGGTGGCATTGATGCGGCGGATGAAGTCCAGCGGAATGTCACGTTCGCGTTCATAGCGGTTGAAGGCCTCGAAGGGACTGCTGGTGAGTACGCCACCGAAGTCCCAGAGAATCGCATCGAAAGCTGGCATCGTTGTCCTCGCAAATGACCTTCTGAAGTGGCAGTGGAAAGCGCCACTCAGAAATGGAAGTAGCCGCCGTCGACCAGGAAGGTCTCGGAGGTGTGGTAGCTGCTGGCCGAGCTCATGATGTAGATGGCGAGGCCGGCAAAGTCCTCAGGCGCACCCCAGCGGCGCATGGGAATGCGCTTCATCACGTTGTCGACGAACTTGTCATAGGCGAACGCCCCTTCGGTCATCTCAGTGGCGATCCAGCCCGGCAGCAGGGTGTGGGCGGTAATGCCGTAGCGTGCATACTCCACAGCCAGCGCTTTGATCATGGCCACCAGGGCGCCCTTGGTGGCGGCGTAGTGCTCGCCCCGGGCCTGCCCCGAGATGGCTGCCAGACTCGCGGTGCCCACCAGCCGGCCGAAGGGGTCGCCGGCCTCGGCGCGCTGTTTCATGTGCCCCGCGGCGGCGCGGAAGGTGAAGAACGCGCCGTCGAGGTTCACGGCCAGCATGCGCCGCCATGTGTCCGTGGAGAGGTTCTCGAAGTCTGTTCCGCGCCCACCGATGCCGGCATTGGCGAAACAACCGTCCACTCGGCCGAACTCCTCCAGCGTTTCATTGAACGACCTGATCACGGCGTTCTCGTCAGAAACGTCGCAGACTTTTGCGGCGACCCGGGTACCGTGGGGGCGCAGGCGCTCCAGAGCAGCCGCATTCTTGTCGGGATTGGTGCCCCAGATGCAGACGTCGGCACCGGACTGGACCAGGCCTTCGGCCATGCCGAGGCCGATGCCGCCGTTGCCGCCAGTGATCAGCGCCACCCGGCCGCTGAGATCGAACGGTTTGAATGCCATGACTGTCCCTTCCCCTGTGGTCTCGTGGCGTATGCAAACAGCCGCGCATGGTAATGCACCAGCGGCCGGGGCGCATATCTTGGCGAGGCGTGTTGCCGGAGCTGATGTTGCTGCCTTCGCTGCAGGTCATGCAGATCGGCGCATTTCGCTATGGCGAAATAGCGCTCTCCCACAGGGCGCGTCGCCGCAACTGTGGGAAGGCCCTAATCGCAAAGCGATTGGGCCGATCTCGACGCGCTTTGCCGGAGCTGATGTTGCTGCCTTCGCTGCAGGTCATGCAGATCGGCGCATTTC
>JAFIFL010000180.1 GCA_020832055.1 Gammaproteobacteria bacterium | reverse complement strand
CGGCAGGCCCAGGGCGCCAAACTGCCCATCCAGGCCCTGGTGGACCGGGTCACCGCCTACTTCGTTCCAGTGGTGATCGCAGTGGCCATGCTGACCGCAGCCGTCTGGTGGCTGCTGGGCCCGGAGCCGGCCCTGCCCATGGCCCTGGTGGTGGCGGTCACGGTCCTGATCATCGCCTGCCCCTGCGCCATGGGGCTGGCCACCCCCACATCGATCATGGTGGGCACCGGGCGCGCCGCCGATCAGGGCATTCTGTTCCGCGGTGGCGACGCGCTGCAGGGTCTGCGGAACGTGGACGTGGTCGCCGTGGACAAGACCGGCACCCTCACCGAAGGTCGCCCGACGCTCACCGATCTCGAGGTGCTCGAAGGTTTTACGGCGGATCAGGCGCTGGCGCTGGCTGCAGCGGCCGAACGGGACGCGGAGCATCCCATTGCTGTCGCCATCGTCGAAGCCGCCCGGGAGCGCGGCCTGGAGCTGGGCCGGACAGAAGGCTTCGAGACCGTCACCGGCATGGGTATGCGCGCCACCGTGGACGGCCGGCGGGTCGAACTCGGAACCACGCGCTACATGCAGCAACTCGGGCTCGATACCGAGGCCTGCAGCGAGCGCCTGACCGCACTGGCCGAGCAGGCCCGCACACCGGTGCTGCTGGCCGTGGACGGCCGGCTCGCCGCCATTCTGGCCGTTGCGGACCCCATCAAGGCCGGAACGCCGGCCGCGATCCGGGCGCTGCACGACATGGGACTGAAGGTCGCCATCTTGAGCGGCGATCACCAGCGCACCGCGGACGCCATTGCCCGCGAACTCGGCATCGACGAAGTGCTGGCCGAACTCATGCCCGAGGACAAGGTGGACGCCCTTGATCGTCTGCGAGCGGGGCACCGGCGGGTGGCCTTCGTGGGTGACGGCATCAACGACGCGCCGGCGCTGGCCGCGGCCGACGTCGGTATCGCCATCGGCAGCGGCACAGACATCGCCATCGAGAGCGCCGACGTGGTGCTGATGTCAGGCGATCTGCGCAATGTCCCCAATGCCGTCGCCCTGTCGCGGGCGACCCTGCGCAACATCAAGCAGAATCTGTTCTGGGCCTTCGCCTATAACACTGCCCTGATCCCGGTGGCGGCGGGGCTGCTCTATCCCGCCTTCGGGATCCTGCTGTCGCCCATGCTGGCGGCAGGGGCCATGGCGTTTTCGAGTGTGTTCGTGGTCGGCAATGCCCTGCGACTGAAGCGCTTCACCGCGCCGCTGACGCTGACATGATGGCCCACCGGACCCTCTTCCGCCGACGGAGATGCCCGTGATCCGTGCCCCACTGCGCCACCTGATGCTGGCCTGCATGCTGCTCGGCACGATCGCAACGGCACAGGTCGTGCTCGCTGAGAGTGGCGCCGAGGATGAACGCAAAGCACCTTCCATCGGCCTGGCGCTGGGTTCCGGTGGCGCTGGCGGCCTCGCCCACATCGCCATGCTCGGCGTCTTCGACGATCTCGGCATCCAGCCGGATCGCATTACCGGCAGCAGCATCGGTGCGGTGATCGGCGCCCTCTATGCCGCCGGCCTCGACGCCGCAGCCATCGAGGATGTCTTCGACGACTTCGGTGGCTCCAATCTCGATGCGCTCTCGCGCATGATGCGGCCCAACGCCGACCTTGGCCTGACGGATCTGCTTCGTCTCGGCGTCGCTGACGGCGGCCTGATCGATGCCAGCGGATTCCTCGACTTCATCGCGGGCAAGATCGAAGCACGGGATTTTGCCGACCTGAAGATTCCGCTGGAGGTGGTGGCCACGGACTACTGGACCGGCGAAATGACCATCCTGGACAGCGGCGACCTGTTCGAAGCCATCGAGGCCAGCATGGCCGTCCCGGGGCTGTTCGCGCCCGTCAAGGCCGGCGACAAGCTGCTGATCGACGGCGGCACCTCGAACCCGCTGCCCTATGACATCCTCACCGGCCGCTACGACCTCATCGTCGCCATCGACGTTTCCAGCACCCGCAAGCGTGTCGAGGGCAAGGACCCTTCCATCATCCAGATGCTCTTCAGCACCTTCGAGATCATGCAGCAATCGATCATCACCTCGCGGCGACTCAACGGTGATGCCGACATTTACGTCCAACCGGACACCGAAGGCATCCGACTGCTGCACTTCAACCGCATCGACACCATTCTCGAACAGGCCAAGCCGGCCGCAGAGGATCTGCGCGAACAACTCGTCGCGCATCTTGGTCTGGAAACCTGAGATCTCGCGAGCTGACCGCCGCTGGTATTCAGCGACGGCGATCGGGACAATGAACGATGCCGGACACGGGCCCGAACCGTCCAGGTGCGAACCATGAACCCGACTGTGTTCTACGACGGCGGCTGCCCCATCTGCCGCCGGGAAATCGACCACTACCGCAAGCTCGACAGCGGCAATCGCGTGAACTGGTGCGACATTCACGCCGAACCTGCGGCCGTCGAAGGCAGTGGCGTGAGCTTCGAGGATGCCATGACGCGACTTCACGTCATCGACCGGCAAGGTGAACTGCGCTCCGGCGCCATGGCGTTCACCGTCATCTGGGACGAACTGCCCGGCTGGCGCTGGCTGGCGAAGCTGGTGCGGGCTTTGCGCCTGATCGGCCCGATGGAATGGGGCTACGGCCTCTGGCTGCGCCGCCGCGAGCGCAAGCGCTGCCGCGTCGGCAACGAGCTGCGATGACCGCTGACATCCAGGCCAGTCAGGCGAACCACCGCCTGAGCGAGGAGGAGTTCCGCCACTACCGGGCGCAAGGCTTTCTCGTCCGGGAAAGTCAGTTCGACACGCCGGAGGTCAATTCGCTGGTCAGCGCCGTGGAAGCTGCAGCCGCAACCGCGCTCGCGCGCAGCGAGGATCTGGAGAACGCGCGTCCCTACGTTCTCGACGGCAAGCGCTTCGTGGATCTCGATCACATCACCGTGCAGTTCGAGCCGCCACCCTTCGACCCGGCCATCAAGGTCATCGAGCCGGTGTGCGAACTGCATCCGAGGCTCGACACCCTGCTCGACGATCCGCGCCTGACAGATCCGATCCGCGGCATTCTCGGCAGTGAAGCCATTGGGCTGTGGACCAACAAGCTCAACCTCAAGCGCCCGCGGGCGGGCAGCGGGTTCGGCTGGCATCAGGACTCACCCTACTGGATCCACGACTGCGAACATGTGGATCTGTTGCCCAACGTCATGGTGGTACTCGACGCTGCCAGCAGGGTCAACGGCTGTTTCGAGGTGATTCGCGGCAGTCACCGCGAAGGCTGCCTGCCCGGCACCGATGATGGCACCCAACTCGGCGGCTTCTATACCGACCCGCGCCGTTTCGACCTCGCCAGCGCCGTGGCGCTGGAGGTTCCCGCCGGCTCCCTGGTGTTCTTCGACCCGCACATCGTCCACGGGTCAGCCCCGAACACTTCCGACCAGCCGCGTCGGGCCCTGGTCATCACCTACCAGCCCGCAGACCACCCGGCGCTGAAGTCCCGGCGCATCCACAACATCCGCTGACCGGCAGCCTGGCTGCCGGCCATTCCAGCCGGACTCTGTCCTCAGCTGGCGTGCAGGAATTCATCCATGCGCGCCGACCGCAGTGCTTCGGCCTTGGCCTTGTCGAGGTCGTAGTGGGCACGGGAGACGATGCGCTGGGCATAGAGTCCGCCGCCGGCCTGGATCTGGGTGACGGCATGCCAGCCGCCGAAGGCATCGGCCGTGTAGTCGCGAATGGCATGAAACAGTCGGGTCCGGTAGAGCCCGTCCACCGACTGCATGGTGCCCATGTACTTGCGCACAAGATGACCGGTCTCGCTGTTGTCGATGTCGGCCATGGAGGGCGCGGTGAGCACCGAGCCCCCGGCAATGTCGTGCAGATGGCGCACCATCAGGCTGTAGTTGGCTGCACCATGGTACTTGCCGGCATTGGTATAGAGCTCGTTGGGAAACGCCTCACCCTCGCTGGTGATGTGACAATGGGCGATGGCCGCCTCCAATGAGGCGCGCACCAGGGTGGCATTGATGATCATCTCGGAGATCTTCTCCTTGATGTGACTCACCCGATCCAGTCCGTTGGACTCGGCGATGAGCTGGGCGAAGCCCACCAGCCGGTCATAACCGCTGGCCATGCCGGCCAATCCGCCGAGCCGCTCCCAGAGCCCCAGGGAATGGGCGAACACGGCCGCGAACTCGGTCTGACCGTCGAGGAAGACCCGCTCATTCGGCACGAAGACATCATCGAAGATCACGAAGCCTTCCGGCGTGTGGTGGTGCCCCGAGAAGGGAAAGTCGCGCTTGTCCTCGTGCCGCGGCGCATAGGTGGTGTTGATGATCTTCACCCCTGGTGCATTCACCGGGACCATGCAGCCGATGGCGTACTGTTCCTCACCCGGCTTCATGCCCTTGGTGGGAATGGTCATCAGTTCGTGGCCCATGGACGCCGCTGAGATATGCAGCTTGGCACCACGAATGACCACACCATCCGACCGGCGCTCGACGATGCGCACATAGGCATCCGGATCATCCTGCTGACCCGGCCGGCGGCTGCGGTCGCCTTTCGCATCGGTAATGCATTGGGTGATGCGGACGTCGTCGCGCTGGGCCTGCTTGACCCAGGCGCGGATGCGAACGGCATGCTCGGGCAGCGCTTCCTGAATGCGATCAGCTGCCGTGAGCAGGGTCATGATGGAGGCATAGGTGACGTGAGTGAGCAGGTCCACGGTCTCGTGCAGTTCCACCTGTTCGCGAAGCTCAGCGGCATCGCTCGGGACCATCATGAAGGCACCGATGGCATCCGGCTTCGGGTCGTAGAAGCGATCATAGCCCGCGGCCGCTGAATCCACGGTCTGGCCGAGCATGGGATGGGCGGTCACGTCATCGACGCGCTGGCCCTCGAAGTAGGTCGCCCGCCCGTCACGCAGCGAAGCCCGGTACTGTTCACCCGTCATCATGGTTGTCGTCCCCCTCAGGATTGGCCGGTCATCATCACTTCTAATGTACGCACATTATCTCCAGCGGAAAGAGAAGATAAAGCAGGGAACATCATGTGCGGTGTCAGAGCGGCCCGCCCGGGTGCCGTCCTGTTAGGCTAGTGCTGCTGCAGCCATCACAGAACAGGCTCATGGCCAACGTTCCATGCATACCCGATTTCAGCGACGCCATGGACGTCGACGGCACCCATGTGACCATCCGCCCCATCGAACCTGCCGATCGCGACCGGGAAAGCGCCTTTGTGCGCAAGCTCTCCGACGCATCCCGCTACTACCGCTTTCACTCCAGCATGAAGGAACTCACTCCGGCGCTGCTCGAGCGCTTCACGGAGTGCCACTACCCGGATGATCTCGCCCTGGTGGCGATGGTGGACACGGCCAGCGGCCCCGAGCAGATCGGGGTTGCCCGCTATATCCGCGAGCCCGGCACCGATCGCGCCGAGATTGCCATCGTCGTGGCCGATGCCTGGCAGGGCAAAGGCATCGCCACCCGGCTGCTGTACGATCTGCGGGATCTCGCCCGCAGCGGCGGCATTCACCAGCTCTACGCCAGCGTCTTGCGGGAGAACGGACGTATGCTCGATCTGTGTCGCAAGCTCGGCTTTTCGCTGGAGCGGGCAGACACGGAACCCCGCACGTCACAGCTCGGCAAGCAGCTCCCACCGCTTGGAGAGGATTCACAGTGAGAGCCCGAGCCGCCGGCCTGGGGCTCGCCTGGCGCAAACTCGTGAGGGCGGTGCTCGATCCCAAGCCGGATCCGGAGCTCGACGAGGCTGTTCGCGAACAGACCCTGGCCCAGGCACCGGTGATCTGGCTGCTCGGGAAGGTGCAGGCGGGCAAGACATCCATCATCCGGGCGATGACCGGCGCGGCCAGCGCGGAGATCGGCAACGGCTTCAGACCCTGCACCCGGCACTCGATGAGCTTCGACTTCCCCGTCGAAGCCCCACTGGTGCGCTTCATCGACACCCGCGGACTCGGTGAGGTCGGCAATGACCCGACCGCCGAACTTGCACTGCTGGAGGACACGAGCCATGCCATCGTCGCCGTGGCGCGCGCCATGGACCCGGGCCAGGAAGCCGTGCTCGATGTCCTGCGGGCCGTAAGGCAACGCGATCCCGACCGGCCCGTGCTGCTGGTCCAGACCCGGCTGCACGATGGCTACCCTGACGGCGCTGATCATCCGGGCACGGAAGAGCTGGCCACCGGGACCGCCTTCGAGGATCTGCGGCGCGCCATGCGCGCTCAGGAACAGCGTTTTGCAGCTCTGCCTGGAAACGGCCTGTTCCGCAGTGTCGCCGTGGATCTCACCCCGGTCGAGGAGGGCTACAGCAACCCGGAACATGGGCTTGCTGACCTCCTGGACGCCCTCGATGAGGTCTCCGCGAGTGGCCAGGGTCATCTGCTGCGGAATCTGGCCCGCCACGGCAGCGACAGCCGGCTCGCCCGGGCGCGTCCCCATCTGCTCGGCTATGCCACCAGTGCCGGCGTTTGTGATCTGGTGCCCGTGGCCAGCCTGGTCACCGTACCGGCCGTGCAGGCCAAACTGCTCCACAGCCTAGCCGGCCTCTATGGCCAGCACTGGGACCGCAAGACGCTGATCGCCTTCCTGGCGTCGCTCGGCTCCGGCGCAGCGCTCGGCATCGGCGCCGGCTTCGCCGCCCGGCAGTTCGGCAAGCTGATCCCGGTCTATGGCCAGACCGCCGGTGCGGCCGCAGCCGGCCTCGCGAGCGCCGCCGTGACTTATGCCCTCGGCCGGGCCGCCTGCGAGTACCTGGAACTGGCCCGGCGCGGCCGCTCCGATCCGGAGGCCGTGGCCGCCACCTGGCGCGGGGCGCTGAAGGAAGCCCATGCGATGTTCCGAAAAGATCCGCCAAGCGCCTCATGAACCGCCGCGCCGCCCTCTACGTGGCCCTGGCCGCAAGTCTGCTGCCTTTGCTCCTGCTGTTGCCGCTGGGTGCGGTCTGGCTGTTCCAGCATGGCTGGCTGACATACTGGCTGCTCGCTGCCGCGGTCCTCGGCGTCGCCACCTACGGCCTGACCCGGTGGCTGGGCCGGACCGCGGAATCGGCGAAAGCCACGGACACCGGGCCGGTCGCCGGACCGAATCCGGACTTTTCTCCGCTGGATCTGGCGGCCTGGCAAAGTGTGCAAGCCGTCGCCCGGGAAGTGGACCCGGCCATCGTCTTCGATCGTGACCAGCTGCTGCAAACCGCCCGGATCACCATCGATGCCGTAGCCCGGCACTACCACCCCGAGGCCCGCCATCCGGTCTGGCGTTTCACGCTGCCGGAACTGTTCATGCTCACCGAGCGGGTCAGCGGGCGACTGCGGCGGGTGCTGCTTGCGGAAGTGCCGGGATCCCACCTCATGCGTGTTGGTGATGCGGTCAGACTGTGGGAGTTCAAACCCCTGCTCGGTCGTGGCGCCAAGGTGGTCAAGGGTCTGAATCTGGTCTGGCGCGTGGCGCGGCTGGTGAATCCCGCCAGTGCCCTGCTGGCGGAGGCCCGGGAGCGCCTGATCGGTGCTGCCCTGGGCGATGCCGGGAACTGGATCCAGCGCCGCGGCGCCCGCATGTGGGTCGAAGAGGTGGGCCGGGCCGCCATCGAGCTGTACTCGGGCCGCCTCGAACTGGACGCGGCCGAACTCGAAGCGGCCGACCACCTGGGCGACGACATCCAGCCGGCCGCGACGGCCGGGCCGGTTCGACTGGTGATCGCAGGGCAGACCAACGCCGGCAAATCCAGCCTGATCAACACCCTGCTCGACACTCGCGCCGCCGGCGTGGACGTCCTGCCTCATACCGCGGCCTTCGAGTCCCACGAGCTGGCACGCGATGGCCAGGTGGAAGTGATCCTGATCGACTCACCGGGCCTGGATACGACGGCGGACATCCAGACGCTCAGCGATCTCGCCTGGAACGCGGATGCCCTGCTCTGGGTGACCGCCGGCCACCGTGCGGATCGCAGCCTGGATCGGGTTGCCCTGGACGCGATCCGTGCCCGTTTCGCGGCGGAACCCCGGCGCCGCATGCCGCCGGTTCGGGTCCTGGTGACCCACATCGACCGCCTGTCTCCGGCCCGGGAATGGTCTCCTCCCTACGACCTCGACGCCGCCAGCTCGCCGAAGGCCCGCAACATCGCCGAGAGTCTCACGATGGTGGCCAGCGATCTGGCCATGGCGCCGGAACGTTTGCTGCCGGTCCGACTCCAACCGGAAGCGACGCGCTATAATGTGGAGCTGATCTGGCCTGCGGTCGCCGAGGATCTCGACGACGCCCACCGGGCGCGTCTGCTGAGGTTGACGCTGCAGGCGGATCGCAAGCGCTGGCGCAGACTGCTCGAGCAGGCCGGCGCCGCCGGCCGTACACTCTGGCACCAGAAGAGCGGCTAACGCCGCTGCCGGCCCTTGATTGCAGAAAACTGTGAGTGATGCCATGAAGACAGCGATTTCTTACCGCCGGTGGGCCTTGGGGGCTCTCATTCTCGGCCTCATCATTGGCCTCGTCGCCTGCGCCACATCGCCCACGGGGCGGACGCAGCTGAAGATATTTTCCAGTGCTGAAGTGGCCCAGATGGGCGCCGCCGCCTTCGCTGAAATGCGCGATCAGCAGCCGCAGATCGCCAGCGGGCCTTTGGCCACGTACGTGCAATGCGTCGCCGCCCCCATGATCCGCGGCGTGGGCGGTGACTGGGAGGTCGCCGTCTTCGACGACGACCAGATCAATGCCTTCGCCCTGCCGGGCAACAAGATCGGCATCTACCGTGGGCTGCTCCGTGTCGCCGAAAACCAACACCAGCTGGCCGCCGTCATCGGCCACGAAATCGCCCACGTGCTGGCGGATCACGGCAACGAGCGCATCTCGACGCAGTTCGCCACCCAGGCCGGCATGGAGCTCGCCGGGGCTGTGGCCAGCGGCACGGCCCATGGCAATCAGGTCATGGCCGCCTTGGGCCTCGGCGCCCAGGTCGGCGTCCTGCTGCCCTTCTCCCGCGCCCAGGAAACCGAAGCGGATGTCATGGGCCTGCAGATCATGGCCGACGCGGGCTTCGATCCGAGGCAGTCCATCGATCTGTGGCGTAACATGGATGCCGCAGCCGGTGGTGGTCGCCCGCCGGACTTCCTGTCCACCCACCCCGGCCCTTCGGCACGGATGCGCGTGCTCAACGAGAACATGGAAGACGCCCTCGCCCGCCGCGAGCGGGCCCGGGCGGCAGGACGGGTTCCCGACTGCATGCCTCCTCGCAGCT
>JAFIFL010000179.1 GCA_020832055.1 Gammaproteobacteria bacterium | reverse complement strand
ACAGCCTTCGCTGCATGTCATGCAGATCGGCGCATTTCGCTGCGCGAAATAGCGCTCTCCCACAAGCGCGTATCGCCCGAAGCTGGTGAATCGCCTTGTGGGAAGGCCCTAATCGCGCAGCGATTGGGCCGATCGCGAAGCACGCAGCCGAAGCTGACGACACAGCCTTCGCTGCATGTCATGCAGATCGGCGCATTTCGCTGCGCGAAATAGCGCTCTCCCACAAGCGCGTATCGCCCGAAGCTGGTGAATCGCCTTGTGGGAAGGCCCTAATCGCGCAGCGATTGGGCCGATTACGAAACGCTCCGCCGAAGTCGTTGCTGCCCCCTCTGATTGTCATGCAGATCCCAGCAGTTGTTGTGCGCAGGTCGGTAATGCACGATTGATGGCCGTGCGAGCCGCGTACCGGCAGTCCATCATGAAAGCCGCAGGCTCAGCGACTCCCGTGGGGCCAGGGGCAGCAAGAGAAGCGCCACGCCATGAACCGTGAGAGGCAGATCATTGATGACTATCGACAGCTCGGGATCGTCGAGTGGGACGGTCCCCTTGGCGCCGAGGTGACGGGCCTGGATCTGCGCCAGGCGCTGGCGCCCGAAGTCTGGGCGGAGATACAGCGGGCCTGGCTTCAATACGGCGTGCTCTGCTTTCGTGATCAGCAGCTGACGCCGGCGCAGCAGGCGGAATTCGCCCGCGGATTTGGCGAGCTCGACGTCTATCCCTTCATGCGCAGCAGCGATGCCCATCCCCACGTCATCGAACTGGTGAAGGAGGCGTCGTCAAAGACCAACTTTGGCGGCCTCTGGCACACCGATACCTCCTATCTGCCTGAGCCGCCCAAGGCGACGGTACTGTACGCCGTGGAGGTGCCGGAGCAGGGGGGCGATACGCTGTTTGCGGACGCCCGAGCGGCCTTCGATGATCTCCCGCCATCCTTGCGCCACCGATGGGCAGGCGCCCGGGGGATCTACACGCCGAGGCTGGTCCACGGCTCGACCGGCGTCTATGGCGACGCCGACGTGCAGGCGGAACTCGGTGCGCGTTATGGCGATGAAGCGGGCAGGGCGGAAGCCGAAGTGGAACATCCTCTATTCCGCACCCACCCGGAGACGGGCCGCAAGAGCATCTACTGCAGCCTGGTGCACACCCTGCGCATCGTCGGCATGAGTCGGGAGGCGAGCCTGCCGCTACTCACAGAGCTCAGCGAGCACGCGACCGGCGATCGCTACGTGGCGCGGCTGCGCTGGCAACCCGGCACCCTGGCGATCTGGGACAACCGCTGCCTGTTTCACTACGCCCTGAACGACTACCACGGTCAGCGTCGCCACATGCGTCGCGTCATCGTCCGCGGCGATCGGCCGCGGTGAGTTCGCAGTCAGCTGTGGGAGAGCGCGATTTCGCGCAGCGAAATGCGCCGATCTGGATGACGGCCAGCGAAGGCAACGACGTCAGCTTCGGCCGAGCGTTTCGCGATCGGCCCATTTGCCTTCGGCAAATAGGGCTCTCCCACAGAAGGGGGGACGCACGAATCGAGCGACACGCCACGACCGCTTCAGCCGAACAGCATGTCCGCCACGAACGGATTCGCGCGGCGTTCCTGGCCGAAAGTCGAGACCGGACCGTGGCCGGGAATGAACGTGATGTCGTCGCCGAGCGGGAACAGGCGGTCGCGGATGCTGCTGATGAGTTGTTCGTGGTTGCCGCGGGGGAAGTCGGTCCGGCCGATGGAGCCGGCGAACAGAACGTCGCCCACCGCGGCGAAACCCGCCTCGGCCGAGACGAAGACCACGTGGCCCGGTGTGTGCCCCGGGCAGTGGCGTACGGCGAGCGTGATGTTGCCCACGGTGACCGTGTCGCCATCCTCCAGCCAGCGGCTCGGTTCGAAGGCGCGAGCGCCGGCAAAGCCGTAGCGGGCTCCCTGCTCGGCCAGGGACTCGATCAGAAACAGGTCATCCCTGTGCGGCCCCTCGATGGGCAGCCCCTCGGCCTCCGCCAGTTCGGCGGTGGCGCCCGCGTGGTCGATGTGGGCGTGGGTGATGAGGATCTTCTCCAGCGTGCAGCCGGATTTCGCCACCGCGGCGCGGATGCGATCGAGATCCCCGCCGGGATCGATCACGGCGCCGCGGCCCGTCTCCTCGCACCAGATCAGGGAGCTGTTCTGCTGGAAGGGCGTGACGGGGACGATCATGGCTTTCAGGGACATACCGGATTCCTGGCTGGCAAGGGAGTCAATAACAAGCGATCAGTGGCGGGTGGCCGGCGGGCCTGATGAAAGAGGCTCCTCGACGAACACCGTCCGTCCCACCCGGCGCCCGAACAGGATGCAGGCGGCGGTGAAAGCGTTCTGGGCCTCGCTGTTGCACCACTGCCAGTCGGCGCCGCGCCCGTCTGCGGGCAGGCGCCAGTGGCCGGCAATGAAGACCTCGCCGATGCGCACTTCCACCATCCAGTCGTGCCAGATGCCTTCGGCACCGTCCTCCTCGTACTCCTGTTCCACCAGCCGGCAGTAGTTCGCCGTATGGCCGTCCTGGGCGACGCTTTCCGCCACCACCAGGGACTGATCGATGCAGCTTTGCCAGGCCGTATGGACTTCGTCGGCCGTGACGAACAGCGCATTGGCCAGCCCGGCTGGAGTGATGTTGAGGACCAGGGGCATGTCCCAGTCTGGGTCGAGCGTACGAGCAGTCATGCGTTTGCAGATCTCTTCTCGGTGAGCGGTTCAGGATGAACGCAGCCCGCTATTGTCGCGCGATCAGGGCGCCGTTCCCAGTGCGTGTGTGCGGGGCCGGCGATTCATGCCTGCCTGAGCCCGCGTGTGGCCGGCAGCATTCGCTTCCAGGGTCACGCATTCGCCCAACGGACCTCGCTTCCTGAACGCGCACCGAAGCGGGGCTCGCCGGGACAGGCGGCAACAGCAAACGAAGCGCAGCCAGTGAGGCCCGGCGCATTCCGCGAACCAGACACAGCGACTCACGCGCTCTGAATTTCACGTCAATCTGAAGATGATTCCGGATGTCTCTTGGCGAGCGAGGGCTTAAAGTCGGGCGTCAGGAATGGGTCTGCGTCGCAACAGCGCAGGCAGCCAGGGCGCCCCCGGCGTCGGGCTCTGCCGAAAGTCAGCGCGGACTCGAGCGTAGGCTTGGCTGCTGCGGTATGCCGCATGACGGTCCTGCCGAGAGGGTTTCGGCCACGCGGCTGACCCGTCGCAAGGGAGAATCGTCGATGCCGGTTGCAGGTGACACAGTGGGGCCAGTCCAGTGAAGCCCGGTTTCATCCTGGGATTGGCACTGCTGGCGGTGGCCGCGGCTGTCGGTGGCGGCTACCTCCTGCTGTCCCCGAGCGGCGAGTCCCCACCTGAAGCCGCTCCCGAGATCACGCCCGAAATCACCACACGCCCCCATCCGGCCATCACGCCCATCGATCTCGCAGGCTTGCCGAGGCTCCGCCGC
Organism: Gammaproteobacteria bacterium; assembly: GCA_020832055.1. Taxonomy (GTDB): domain Bacteria; phylum Pseudomonadota; class Gammaproteobacteria; order Pseudomonadales; family Azotimanducaceae; genus SLTB01. The sequence continues at coordinate 5,808 of JAFIFL010000179.1, read as the reverse complement.
CTGCCCCCCGTCGCCGCCGAACTCGCATCGCTGCCAATGCCACCCACACCGCCCCCTGCCGCGCCGACTCCCGAGCGCCGCCCGCCGCCCCGACTCGAACCCCGACCCGAGCCAAGCCCCGGGCTCGAACGTGTCGCCGAAGCGCAGCGGGTGGCAGCAGCGGAGCGGGTGCGCGGCCCGCAGCCACTGCAGGACACCGACTCGCTGCAGCAAACCGGGCCGCTGCAGCAGGTGGGGTCGCTTCAGGACGAAGCACCCTTCAATCGCGCGCGGCCGCTGGCAGCGCCGACGGCTCCTGCCGATGAGGCCCTCGCCGCGGCCCTGAAGGCTGAAGGTGACGAGAAGGCCGAGCGCGAAACGGTGCGGGTTCGCCGGGTCGGGATGAGGCGTCCTGATGGCCGTGTCATCGAGGCCCGTATCGTCCGCAATGATCACCAGGCCGGCGCCATGATCCGGCAGTGGCTGGCTTCGGCGAACGTGCCGGCGCCCCCGCCCGGTATCCGGGTCGACCACGACGCAGCCGCGCAGGTGCATCGCGAGATGCTCCGGGCCAGCGGGCTGCTCGACATCCACGATGGAAGAATCGACCGCAACCGCCATCCGGTGGCGCCTGAGATCGCGCTGATCCACAACCATGTGCTCAGCCCCTCGCTGTTCCAGGTCGGCTGTGCCGATCCGAATTGTGGCGTCGAACTGCGCCCCATACTGCCGCGGTCGCGCTTCACGCCGCTGGCGTCGGTGCTGCATCTCGGGGCCATTCATGACGTGCGGGCACTCGAGGCACAGGTCGGTGTCGCGCAGCTGGATCTGAATCCTCGCCTCCCGCAACTCGAGAGGATGCCTTTTGTGACGCAGTCGGAAGTCCGTGGCGGCCCCAGGCTTCATGATAGGGTGAGTTCCGAGCACCGCCAGAATCTGGAGGCCCTGGGTGGGACTTTCGCCTTCATGGGGCCGGGCCGGGCAATACGTAAGGGACGGACGCCGCTGCTGCCTCAGATCATCGAGTTCCAGCGAGTCCACCGGGGGCACTCGATCGGCGATGTCAGACGTTTTTACGGACCGATTTACGGGCTGCAGCACGGAGCATTGCTGCCGGCTGGCCAGTGACGGCGGTAGATTATTGGCGCGTGTGAGCCGTGTGGGGGCTCGCCGATTGTCGTCAACATGAAGATGAAAGTCATTGCCAAGGGACGGTCAATGACGATTTACTACTGAAGGCTGAAGAGTGAGCAGCCTACATGAATGGGGGTTCAAGCATGGAAATCCATAGCCGTCGATCAGTGATGCGGAGTGCAGCGCGCGGGCGCGCCTCCCGAACCGCGTCGGCAACGGGGCGGCATCTCGCAGCGGGTCTTGCCGTGTCGGCGCTTCTGCTCACCGCCACCGGAGCCGCCGCGAACGGCTTCATCGAGAACCGCGGCTGGCAGTTCCGATCCGCGAACGACACCATCGCGCGGCTGTCCACCGAGGACCTCCGCCAGCGCAAGAAAGGCGGCTTCTTCGACAGTTTCCAGGTCACCAACAACAACACCACGATCACCAACGTCCACGGTGATCAGGTGTTCTGTGACCTCCAGGCTTCGACCATCGGCAACCTCGGCTCCAACGGCATGACCACCACCGCCGGCTCGCCGACGTTCGCACCGTCGCCCTCGATCGGGGCGGAGACCTTCGGCAACACCAGCGATACGGGTCTGAGCGGTCGCTTCCCGCATCTCGCCGGCCTCGACAGCACCGGATTCCCCGCCCAGCAGGTCAATTCCGATCAGCGCAACGTCGGATCCAATCTTTCCTCCGACGCGCGTGACAACCAGGTCTCGATCTCTGCCGGTCCGGTGAACGCTTCGGGTACCACGTCCAATCCGGTTCTGAATTCCGAACAGCAGTTCACCGGAAGCAACCAGACAACCAGTATCACCGACAGCCAGGCCTGCCGCTTCATCCCGCAGTCCGGAGCATCCGTAACGACAACAACAAGTGGCGGATAAGCTGAGGGGGCGGTCGATGTTCATTTCAATTGGGCCCAAATGCTGGACGCGGCTGGCTACCGGAGTGGCGACAGTTCTGGTCGCGACCGGTTGCGCCATGATCCCGATCTCAGAGCGACACGCGCCCGGAGAGGCGCCTGTCGTGGTAGGACCTCCGGTTCGCGAGAACGATACTCGCCTCGAGGATGCGTTCATCTGCGTTGCCCATGAGCTGCGCAACAACAATGCTCGGCAGCTTGGCATCGCGGTCGGCGAAGTGCGCGACTTCACCGGTAAGTTCAGCGAAGCTGACGGCGGCAACCCCATCACTCAGGGCGGTGCCCTGATGGTCATGTCGGCCCTCGGCAAGCTCGGCAACACCGTTCGCATCCACGAACGCTACGACACCCGCATCGCGGACATGGAGCTCGCCTACATGGACCGCCGCCAGCTCGGCGACGGCAGGACCCATGTGGTCGGCGGCGAGCAGGGCCGGCAGCAGGTGCCCTGGCTTCCCTACCTCGGCGGTACCGTGCTGCAGTCCGACTACTACATCGTCGGCGGCATCACCGAGCTCAACTACAACATCGCGTCCGGCGGTATCCAGGCCGGCGTCAATGCCATCAACCCCCAGGCACGGACCTTCACGGTCAACGTCGCCGTCGACCTGCGTATCGTCAATACCGAGAGCCTGGTGGTGAAGCGGACCGTGAGCCTCTCCAAGCAGCTTGTCGGCTACGAAGTCGGGCTCGACATCTTCCGCTTCTTCGGCAGCACCCTGGTGGACCTCAATACGGGGATCAAGGCTCAGGAGCCCATGCAGATGGGCGTCCGGGTCGCGCTCGAGCAGGGTGTGCTCGATCTGATTGGCGGGCTTCACGGCATCGATCCCGCGCCCTGCATCAACCGCGAGCGCTCCACCAGTGAGCACTCCGCCCGTGAGCGTGAGCGGGCCCGTGCAGAACTGCGTGCCGGCCAGGGTCAGGTGCGTACCACGCCGAGAGAGGCAGAACCGGCACCCGCTCCGCGCCGGGACGCGCCGCCAGTGGTCCGGCGCGAGCCGCGCGAGGACGAGCGCAGAATCCGCGACCCTGAGCCCGCTCCCGAGCAGGCTCCTGCAAGCGGCGAGCCTGAGATCTACACGGTCGAGTTTGCCGGCGACAGCGTCGAACTTTCAGCCGAAGGACGCGCCATCGTCGACGAGGCCTCCCGACGCGTCAGCAGCGGCAGCCACTACGCCAGCCTGCTCGTCGAGTCCCAGACCGCCAACGGCGACGAACAGCGGGCCCTCGAACTCGCCCAGAAGCGTGCCGAAGTGGTCCGCGCCCGACTGCTCCGCAACGGCGTCGACGAGTCCCGCATCTCGCTGGTGTGGTACGGCAATGGCAACGGGAACGGCAATGGCAACATTGGCCGCGTCCTGATCCAGGTCTTCGACGCCTGACCCTCCCGCCCGGCAGCGCAGCGCGCTGCCGGGTGGCTGCTCCGCCATCGTGGACTCCGCTGCGCTCCGTCCACTCCCACAAACACCGCGAAGTCAGCGATGCCTTCCGTCCCAAGGCGTCCTCCCGAAGCCAGCAGTGCCTTCGGCGCCGTCAGAATGTCGTCACTTTCCTCCGAGGCTTACACTCCTTTCAGCCGGAACCACTTCTGTTTCAGCCAGGCACCGTCGATCCTGACCCCACCATGTCCATCGATGCCCGGCCGATGTCCCACGACCAGAACTTCAAGAACCTGATCGCCGACTACCCGCGCGACGCCATCGAGCTGTTCGCTGCTGCCGAGGCCCACCTGCTCGACACCGACCCGCGCCGCTTCTCGATCCGCCGGCTGGCCCACTACTGCCTGGATCTCACCGATATGCTGAGCACGGAGCGGGTGGTACCGGTGGTGATCTTTCTGCGCCCCGGACCCTTTCCCCGCGACCTGCGCCTGGGCACTGAACTCAACACCTTCCTGGACTTCCGCTACCTCGCCTACGCACTGGCCGAAGAGCCGGCCCGCGCCCACTTCGAGAGCAGCAATTTGGTGGCACGCCTGAACCTGCCGAACATGGCCCATGATCCCGCTGAGCGGGTGGAGGTCTACGGCCATGCGGTCCGGGGGCTGCTGCAGCTGGAGCCCGACCCGGAGCGACGGCTGAAGTACGTGGACTTCATCGACATCTATGCCGCGCTGGATGAAACTGAGCAGGCGCTCTACCGCGAGCGCCACACCGAGGAGGCAGAGAAGATGACCCGGTTTGCGGAAAGGTTTGCTACCGAGGCCGAAGCCCGTGTCCTGCTCAGGCTGCTGACTCTCAAGTACGGCGAGCTGCCGGATTGGGCACGCGAGCGCATCGAGGCCGCCGACTCAGAGACGCTGCTGGTCTGGTTGGACCGCGTCCTCACGGCCGACTCCCTCGAGGCCGTGCTGGACTGAATCCGCAATCGCTGCCTACGCTGCGCCCTGCCCGCGGCACGCAGCTCGCCGCGAAGTCAGCGATGCGCTCCGCGCAGGAGCGCCTTCCCGCAGCCAGCCGCCTGCAAGCCCGCAGCCTGCGAGAGGGTTCCTTTGTTCAGAAGAGAGGTCGCGCGCTTCCCTGCTCGGGCACAGTTGTTCACCTGCCAAGGGGCTCCTGAGATTCAGTCGAAGACGTCCCGGAGGGAATCCGCCAACGCCGCCCGCTCAAGCCATCCCAGTAGGGTGTCGGTATCCGCCGCTTCGATGCGTGCTGACACTGAGTCGGGCAGGGCGCCGAAGCGCCGGGTGAGCTGCCCCGTCAGCCGCGCCAGCAATTGCTGCCGCACTTCCTCAACACCTTCCTGCCGGCCCTCAGTCAACAACCGTTCGCTCAGCCGGGTCATTTCCTCTGCCTCCTCCGCGAATTCGGTTTGCCACCGCGCCCGCTCAGTGTCATCCAGGCCCGCGTAAATGTCGATGAAGTCGATATACTTTCGGCGCCGCACTGAGCTGGGCTCGAGTTGCCGAAGCCCCCGCATCGCGAAACCGTAGACCTCGACCCGCTCCTCCCGCCGATGAGCCATGTTCGGCAGGTTCAGCCGCGCGACGATGTTCCCGCTCTCGAGGTGGTCGCGCGCGGGCACGGACGCCAAGGCGTAGGCCAGATAGTGAAAACTCAGAAAGTCCTCGCCGTCGTGGCCGAGGACGAGTTCCCGCGGGAAGGCGCCCGCGCGCAGGAAGATGACGACCGGCACCAGCCGGTCGGTCTCGAGCAGCTCAGTGAGGTCGAGACAGTAGTGGGCCAGCCGGCGGACCGAGAAGCGACGCGGGTCAGTTTCTTCTTCGAGGACGAACACAATGGCGTCCCGATTCCCGTTAGACCAGGTGACCAGCAGGGGAACATCGAGTTCGCGGTAGCGACCGCCAAGGTGCGCCTGGAGTTGTTCCTGGCGCACGGGCGTCACTACGGCACCGGCATCGAGCCCAGCGGCGTGGGCCGCCGCGAACAGTTCGAGGGCCTGCCGCGGATAGTCGAGGATGAGGTTCTTGAAGTTCGGGTCGTGATCCATCGGTCGGCGTCACGCACAAGTTCTCGCAGCAGCATCGACCACCGCATCCAGGCGCGACAGCATCCTGGCGCGACAGTGGCAGGCGCTGAAGCCGACGTGAGACATTGCTGACGCATTCCCGAGCCAGCCCCCTCCCGGGCGGCTGCGCCGCCATCGTGGTCTCCGCTGCGCTCCGTCCACTCCCACAAACACCGCGAAGTCAACGATGCTTTCCGTCCCAAGGCGTCCTGCCGAAGCCAGCAATGCCTTCGGCGCGACCAAAGTGTCATCACTTTCCTCCGAGGCTTACACACCTTTCAGCCAGAACCCCTTCTGTTTCAGCCAGGCAC
>JAFIFL010000178.1 GCA_020832055.1 Gammaproteobacteria bacterium | reverse complement strand
CGGCAGTCCATGGCGGCATGCCCCTGTTCCAGCAGCAGCGCCAGGCAGCCGAGAATGTAACGCATCTCGCATTCCGAGAAGAAGATGATACTGCCGTTGACGACGATGTTGGTGTTGGGGCCGTACATCAGGAACAGGTTCGGGAAGCCCGGGACCGTCACCCCGAGATAGGCTTTGGGGTCACCGGACCAGTGCTGCTGCAGCTCGACGCCGCCGATGCCGTGGAACTCGATGGGCCAGGCGATGCGGTTGGCGTAGAACCCGGTGCCGTAGACGATCACGTCCACTTCGTGTTCGACGCCGTCCGCCGTCTTCAGACCCCGCTCGGTGATTTCGGTGATGCGCTCGGTCACCACCTGGACGTTGTCCCGCTTCAGGGTCTTCAGCCAGGTGCCGTCGTCCACCAGCATGCGCTTGCCTGCGGGCGGGTAGTCCGGAATCTGGGTCGCAATGAGATCCGGCCGATCAGCCAGGATCTCCTTGATGTAGGCCTCCAGCATGGCCCGCAGTTCGGCATTGCTGCGACCGACCGCCAGATCCGTGTCGTTCCAGTCCGGATCCTTGCGGACGTGCTCGAGCAGGCCCTCGGCCGTGCGCCAGAACATCAGGAAGCGATACCACTTGGCGTAGTACGGCACGTGATTGAGCAGCCAGTGTTTGCCCTCGGGAATATCCTGGTAGTACTCCTCGCGTGGACTCACCCAGGGTGGTGATTTCTGGAAGATCACCACTTCGACGGCATCGGGTGCGATTCTGGGCACGAACTGGAAGGCACTGGCCCCAGTGCCGATCACGGCGATGCGTTTGCCGGCAAGGTCGTGCTCGTGCTCCCAGCGGGCCGAGTGCCAGGACGGTCCGGCAAACTTCTCCTGTCCGGGAATGTCCGGCCAGCGCGGCCGGTTGAGCTGGCCGACGGCACAGATGATGGCGTTGCCCACGAAGGATTCGACGGTGCCCTGGGCATGGCGTCCCGTGACGCTCCAGGTGGCGCTGGCTTCGTCGTAGTCGGCACGATCCACCTCGATCCCGAAGCGGATGTGATCGCGAATGTCCATCTCCTCGGCGCAGCGCCGGAAATAATCGAGCAGTACCGGCTGAGGGGAATAGTGCTGAGGCCAGTCGTTGGGCGCGAACGAATACGAATAGGTGTGATTGGGGCTGTCAACCCGGCAGCCTGGATAGGTGTTCTCGAACCAGGTCCCACCGACCTCCTCGTTCTTCTCGATGATCGTGAACGGAATGCCGGCCTGCTTGAGCCGATAACCTGCCAGCAGCCCGGACATGCCGGCGCCGATGATCAGCACGTGGGCTTCCCGCTTGCGCTCCAAGGGAATGCGATCCACCTCCGGCGGCCAATAGGGATCCTCGCCCCCCATGGACAGTTCGCTCATGAGGAAGTCCTCGTAGTCCGCGGGCAGAGGCTGCCCGGCGAGGAAGTCCACGATCTCGCGGACCACGGCGTTCTCGGGATCGGCAGGCAGTGTGCAGCCCCGGTCCCGGTAGGCCTTGAGCGCTTCGAGGGCCTGTGCTCTCACCTTGGCCTGATCGGCTTCACTGATGCCGCCGTGAGCGTCACCGAAGAAATCGCTGCTCGGCCGAATGGGTCCACGGATCACTTCCGGGTCTCCGGTGATATGCACCAGGGCGGCCATCAGCGCCGGAATATTCGCTTCCTGAAGCGCTTTCGCCATGGTCGCATCATCGGCGTCAATCGGTTTCCAGGTATCGAATTTGTCTGCCAGCCTCACCATTGTCCTGCCTCTCCCTGATTCACGTGCATTAGCCGCCAAGCGTTACAGATCGCAGGTGTACAAAGCAACCGCCACAACGACCGTCTCACCCGCCTGGACAGGTGCGGTTTGGTTTGACAACAACGCCAGTTATCAGGATCGTACGGGTTCTTTGTGAGCAGTGACTCATCTTCCGCGGAGGACACCATGAGCGAAGCGCGCCTAGACCCCAGCGCCGACGTCAGCGTCTGGGATCAACCCCTGGAATCTCTCGATCCCGCGAATCCGGAGCTGTTCCGGCAGAATGCGCAGTGGGACATGTTCACGCGCCTGCGTCAGGAAGATCCGGTCCACTTCACTGCCGAGAGCGAGTTCGGGCCCTATTGGTCCATTACCCGCTACCAGGACATCATGGACGTGGACACGAACCACAAGGTCTTCTCCTCCGAAGGTGGCATCACCATTGCCGACCAGGACGAGGACTTCCAGCTGCCCATGTTCATCGCCATGGATCCGCCCAAGCATGACGTCCAGCGCAATACGGTGGTCGGTGTCGTCGCGCCCCGCAATCTGGCCCAACTCGAGCCCGTCATTCGCGAGCGCGCCGGACGCATCCTCGACGAACTGCCGCGCAACGAGACCTTCGACTGGGTGGACCGGGTGTCCATCGAGCTGACCACCCAGATGCTCGCCACCCTGTTCGACTTCCCCTTCGAAGAGCGGCGCAAACTGACCCGCTGGTCCGACGTCGCCACCGCGCGCCCGGGTGCCGGTCTCATCGAGACCGAAGAGGAGCGCCGGGCCGAACTCATCGAGTGCCTGGAGTACTTCACCGGGTTGTGGAACGAGCGGGTCAACAAAAAACCGGGCAACGATCTGGTCTCCATGCTGGCCCACGGCGAGTCCACCCGGAACATGGGGCCCATGGAGTATCTGGGCAACCTGATCCTGCTCATCGTCGGCGGCAACGACACCACCCGCAACTCCATCAGCGGTGGCGTACTGGCTTTGAATCAGTTCCCCGACCAGTACGAGAAGCTCAAGCAGAACCCATCGCTGATCCCCAACATGGTGGCCGAGATCATCCGCTGGCAGACGCCGCTGGCGCACATGCGGCGGCGGGCCCTGGAAGATCATGAGATCGGCGGCAAGGTGATCCGCAAGGGTGACAAGGTGGTGATGTGGTACGTCTCCGGCAACCGGGACGAAAGCGTCTGGGACCGCCCGAACGATCTGATCATCGACCGCAAGGACGCCCGCAAGCACGTGTCATTCGGCTATGGCATCCATCGCTGCATGGGCAATCGCCTGGCCGAGATGCAACTGCGCATCGTCTGGGAAGAGATCATGAAGCGCTTCAAGCACGTGGAAGTGGTGGGCGAGCCCGAGCGGGTACCGTCCGCCTTCGTGAAGGGCTACCTGACGCTGCCGGTGCGCATTCACGCGTAGATTCAAGAGCGCGAGACGCCCTGTGGGAGAGCGCTAGCGCCCGCAGGGCGATGCGCCGATTGGCATGACGTTCAGCGAAGCCGGTGCCTTCAGCTTCGGCACAACGCCTCGCAATCGGCCCATTCGCTGCGCGAATAGGGCTCTCCCACAAAGGCGTGTGCCCATCTGAAAAGTTGTTTCAAAACAAGACAGTTGCCGTATGTTTCATAAGAGAGCGCTAGCGCCCGCAGGGCGATGCGCCGATTGGCATGACGTTCAGCGAAGCCGGTGCCTTCAGCTTCGGCACGACGCCTCGCAATCGGCCCAATCGCTGCGCGATTAGGGCCTTCCCACAGTGGAACAACGCCGGACGCTACAGCCGCCGCAGCGGATCGCTGCCGTCCCAGCTGTCAGCCGCCTCGCGCACCATGCGGTAGAAGCCCAGCAGACCTTCACTCGGCTCATAGAGTTCGATCATGTGGCCCAAGTCCGAAGCCGCATCGCAGAATGCGAACTCGACCCCCGTGCCCGTCCGCGCCCACATGGCTTCCGGCCAGCCCTGGGCGGTCAGCGCGGCAATGGTGCCGTGCAGATCCTGCACCATGTAGGCCAGATGGTGCAGCCCCTCGGGCCGCTCGCCGAGCACGTCGCGAACAGGCGAAGGCCCGAGCGTGTGGTCCTTCACCAGCTCTACCATCACGTCGCCCCACTGCCCGTAGGCCGAGGAATGGTCGAAGTTGCCCGGTCTACCGCGATAGCGGACTTCCGCCAGGGGGATATGCTCCATCACGAAGAAGGGCCCGGCCCCGAAGCGCCCGCTGAAGCGGGCCACGGCTGCTTCGAGGTCTGCCACCCCGTAGGCGATCTGTACCGGTTTTTCGAGACCAGCCGCCAGCGCGGCCATCAGTAGGGCATCGTCCCGCCGTCCACCGGGAACAGGCAACCGGTGATGTTGCGGGCGGCGTCCGAGGCCAGCAGGACGGCGGCGGCAGCCACCTCCTCCACCGTGTTCGGACGCTTGATGGCGGACTCCTTGGCGAAGGTCGCCACCATTTCCTCGTAGGTCAGGCCCATGGCCTTGGCGGTGTCGGGTCCGCTCTGCTGGACGATATCGGTCTCGATCAGCCCCGGCAGGATGGCATTGACCGTGATGCCGGAGGTTCCGACCTCCCTGGCGGCCGCCTTCACCAGACCGTTGACCGCATGCTTGGTGGCGACGTAGCCGGGGATGCCGGGTTTACCCAGCTTACCCTCGACAGAGGAAGTCACCAGAATCCGACCGGACTGCCGCGGCAGCATGTGCTTCAGTGCCCGCCGCATGCCCCAGAACACCTGATTGAGGTTCCAGTCCACTTCGAGCTGCCACTCCTCGTCCGTCATCTCGGCCACCGGAGCGGTGTTCTTCACGCCACCTGAGTTCAGGCAGCAGATGTCCAGTTGCCCGAACTTCTCGATGGTGAAATCGATCAGTCCTTCCACCGTATCCTGGCGGGAGGCGTCGCCGGGGAAGAAGGCGGTGCGGTTTCCCGCACCGAGTTCCTGGATGCACTGTTCGCCCTTGGCCTGATCCCGGCCGTTGATGACGACCGTCGCGCCCTCGGCCAGAAAGGCCTCGGCCATGGCGCGTCCGATACTGCGGGTACCGCCCGTGATGCAGGCGACCTTGCCCTGAAGTCTGCTCATGCTGTCCTCGCTGCCCGGATCATTGGGGCTCAGTAGGGTGACGTGCCGCCGTCGACGGAGATCATGGAGCCGGTGATGCCGGCACCGGCGTCGGAGGCCAGCAGCAGCGCGACGGCGGCCACGTCCTCCACCTCGTTGAGGCGCTTGATCGCCGACTCCTGGGCGAACATGTCCACCAGTTCCGGATAGGTGATGCCCATGGATGCGGCCGCTCCAGGACCCTCGGCGATCATCACGTCGGTCTCGATGGCGCCGGGGCAGATGGCGTTGACGGTAATGCCCTCGGTACCGACTTCCCGTGCGGCAGACTTGGTCAGACCATTGATGGCGTGCTTCACCGTCACGTAGTGGGCCAGACCCGGCTTGCCCACCTTCCCTTCCACAGAAGAGATGCTGATGATCCGCCCGTGCCGCTGGGGCAGCATGTACTTCAGTGCGCGGCGCATGGTCCAGAACGTGTGCCAGAGGTTCCAGCGCAGCGCATCCTCGAAGGCCTCGTCGGTGAGTTCAGCCACCGGCTTGTGACCGGTCGCACCGCCGGCATTCGCCACCAGAATGTCGATACGACCGTAGCGCTCCACCGTCGCATCCACCAGCGCCTCGCAATCGTCCCGCTGCTTGACGTCGCAGGTGACGAAGTGGCCGCGGTCACCGCCGCCGAGTTCCGCCAGGGCCCGTTCACCTTTCTCCGCGCTGCGGCCACTGACCACGACGCTGGCACCTTCCCCCAGCAAACTCCTGGCAATCGCGAAACCGATGCCTCGTGTCCCGCCTGTGATGCAGGCCACCCGACCATCGAGCATTCCCATGGGAACTCCCGTCTCCATCCCGAAAGGCGTCAATCATGCCTGATTCTTCCGCGACACCAAAGCCTGCCGCGACTTTCCAGCAGGGGTGCTTGTGACTACCGGCCGCGGCGGGCTAGAGTCCGGAACCGGGCCGGGTGCACACCGGAAAACGGACGCAGAAGTGCCACAGCACACCTGTCATTCGCTGATCCAGAGGGGAACGTCATGAATCACGCCAGCGCCCCGCGCTCGCCAGGCCCATCGTTGCGTCAAGCCGTCACGGGCGGGGATTGCTGATGTCCATCTGGCTGCTCCTGCTGGGCATGGCCCTGATCTTCACCGGATCGCTGGTGCTGGCGGTGAACGGACCGCCAAGAGCCCTGCGCCGAAGCGAACCGGAAGGCCCCACCACCACGGGCATGCCAGAGGCCGACGCACGCTTCCTGCTGCGCTGGATCGATCAGTACGCCTGGATTGGCGTGGTGCTGGTGGTCTTCGGCTGTGCGCTGGGCCTGCTGACGCTGCTCGCCGGCACCCCCACCGTGGCCGCCGCCGGGCAGCCATCGGTGGCATTGATCTACGCCGGTCTACACGGCCTGTTGCTGGTCTTTCTGTCGCTGTGGGTGTTGCGCTACAAGGTGCGCAGCGGCACCCGGGGGGCGGCCACCGCGGAACGCATGTCCCGCGTCCAGGGCAATTTCCTGGAGTACGTGCCCATGGCCCTGATTCTGCTCTGGCTGGTCGAACTTGGCGGCGCACCGGCCACCGTCGTCCACGCCCTGGGCCTGACGCTGTTTGCCGCGCGGTTGCTGCACGCCTGGGGGCTGGGAAGCACGGCGGCCGCCAACTACCCGCGCATGATCGGCGCTCTGCTCACCTTCCTGGTTCTGGCCATGCTCGGGGTCACGGCGCTGTATCTGAGCCTGATCGCGTTCGCCTGAGCGGGCATGAACCCGGCGCTGGAGCTGCCCCGTTACCGGGGCAGCTCGATACGCTGATTGAAGCCCGTGATGCGCTCGTGGGGCACCTTGCGCGGTCCGAGTTCTACCGGCTCACCCACCCAGGCGCCGATGTTCTCGCCGGTACGGCCGTCAGCACCCTCGCGAATGACATCGAGCATCAGCTCCGCCATCTGCTCGGGCTGCATGACCACATCCGCAAGGTCCGGCGGCAGGCGCCCACCCTCGAACAGATTGCGCAGCATGGGCGAATCGGTGGCGCCCATGCACAGTGCGTTGACGCGGATCCCATCCTCGGCGAGATGGCCCGCCCAGGCATCAGTGAAGCCGTTCAGCGCCCACTTTGAGGCATTGTAGAGATCCGTGTTCGGCGGATTGGTACCGCCGCTCTTGGCGGGCAGCACGTAGTAGGTGGAGATGTTGATGATGTTGGCGTTATCGCGCCCTTTCATGTGCGGCACGCAGGCCCGCGACAGCATCAGCAACCCCTTGAGATTCGTGTCCATGATGAAGTCCCAATCGGCCACGGCCTGTTCGAAGGGGCTGTCCGGCGGCGTGTCACGCCAAGTGCCGGCGTTGTTCACCAGGACGTCGATGCCGCCAAGCTGCTCGAGTGCCGAGGCCACCACCCGCTCCACGTCGGCGCGCCTGGAGATGTCGGCCACCATGCCGATGACCTTGCGACCGGTTTCCTCCGCCAGCGTCGCAGCCACCTGCTCGACGCCGGGCTGAATATCGAAGATCACCAGATCCGCACCTTCCTGGGCCAGTCCCCGGGCGAAACCCACGCCCAGACCCTGAGCAGCACCACTGACGATGCCGGCCTTACCCGCGAGCGATGACATGGGCGTCCTCCTTCAGAATGTAGACGTGGGGGAGTTCCGGCTCCAGGCGCGGATGACGACCGACGCAGAGGTTGATGAACTCGCCGTTGCGACCCTTCGGCCCCTCCTCCAGCAGGTCGACGACGACCTGGGCCGAGTCCTCCGCCCGCATCCAGGTGGCGACTTCTTCTTCGGAAGGATCGAAGTTGTGAAATCCACGCAGCATGTTGGAATCCGTGGCTCCCATGGCGATGGCGTTGACGCGGATGCCCTTCGGCGCCAGGGCCTTGCACCAGGCGAAGGTCAAACCGTGAATGCCCCACTTGGCCGCGTCATAGAGATCCATGATGGTGCCGCCGCTGGTGGGCCGCGGGGCATCCTTCCACGGACACTGCTCGTTCTTCGGACAGACGTGAAACGGCGTACCGCAGGTATTCACGTGGTCAGTGGAGATGTTGACGATGTCACCGCCGCGCCCGTGCTCGAGCATGTGGGGAATGATCGCCCGACCGAACAGGTACACCCCCTTGAGATTGGTCGCCACCACCTTGTCGTAGTCACTCAGGGTCTTGTCGAGATCGTCGTCGGCCACGCTGCCGAGCCAGGTGCCGGCATTGCTGACCAAGAGGTCGATGTGTCCAAGTGTGGCGATGGCTTCGTCCACTGTGCGGCGGACGTCGGCGGGCACCGACACATCGGCCCTTATGCCCGACGCCTTGACTCCCATCGCTTCGAGTTCTGCCTGCAGCGTTCCGATCTCGTCACGCACATCGCACCCGACGACGTTCACACCGTTGCGGGCCAGCGCCTGTGCGTAAGACCGGCCGAGGCCAACTGCAGCGCCCGTGACGATCGCATTCCTTCCCTTCAGATCCGACATCAGCGACCTCCCGCGTTGCCGCATGCGGTCACCACAGTGACCTTGCCGTCGAGCATGAATCTCTCCTGCATTCCCATTCGCGTCCCTCCAGATTTGCCACCATGCGCGTCTTGTCAATTTACATTCACGCTTGACGGACAGCCTACGATGACCCCATCGTCGTGACAAGCATGGGTCTGAGAACAGCACTGCACCTTCTTGTTGCTTGCGGTTGCTGCTTGCTGCTTGGGGAGAAAATTCAAAGGTGACGCGATCACTGACGCCCTGGTACTTCGGCTGGAATGTCCTCACGACGGGGTTGATATTCCAGGCCGTGCTGTTCGGCAGCACCTTTTTCGCCTACACCATGTGGGTCAACCAGTGGATCGCGGACCCGGAACTCGACGTCAACGTCAGCCAGGCGATGTGGGGTATCACGCTGCTGACGCTGACCCAGGGCTTCCTCGCACCCTTCGCAGGACGCGCCATGGACCGGATGTCCATCCGCGCCCTGGTCTGCACCGGAGCCACCTGCGCCGCCCTCGGCTTCGTCCTGATTTCGCGCGCCACGGCGTTCTGGCAGATCATCGCCGTCTACGCTTCGCTGATCACCCTCGGCACGCTGCTGTCCGGGCCCCTCGCGGCACAGACCCTGGCGGCCAAATGGTTTCGCGGCCGCCGCGGTCTGGCCATTGGGCTGTCTACGGTCGGCACGTCCCTCGGCGGGCTCGTGCTCGCCCCCACCGTCGCCTTCCTGTTTCTCAATTTCGGCTGGCGCGCAGCGCACCTCGTGATCGCCGCCCTCATCATGATCGTGGTGGTGCCGCTGGTATGGGTCGTGGTCCGCAACACCCCGGAACAGCGCGGGGTGGCGCCGGATCCGGAAACCGACTACGCGGTGACCGGTGGTCAGGCTCCGGTATTCCCTTCGCACACCACCCTGAGCATTCTGAAGAACCCGAATTTCTGGGTCATGGTGCTGGCCTTCACACCCATGGTGACGGCGTTCGGCGGGATCCAGCAGAA
>JAFIFL010000177.1 GCA_020832055.1 Gammaproteobacteria bacterium | reverse complement strand
CAACCGAGCGCTATTTCGCGCAGCGAAATGCGCCGATCTCGATGACATGCAGCGAGGGCAAAGGCATCGGCTTCGGCACAGCGCCGCGAGATCGGCCCAATCGCTGCGCGATCAGGGCGCTTCGATGCTGCGGACGTTGACGACGCCTTCGATGGCTTCGATCTGCGCCAGGACGTTGTCGTCGGGGAGCCGGTCGAGGTCGATGAGGTTATAGGCAATCTCGCCACGACTCTTGTTGAGCATGTCCACCACGTTGAGGTTGTGGTCAGCGAGGATGGACAGCACGCTGTTGAGCATCCGGGGCACGTTGTAGTTGCTGAACGCAATACGGTGGCCCGTGGTGCGATCGAGCAGCAGGGTCGGAAAATTCACCGAGTTCCTGATGTTGCCGTTCTCGAGAAAGTCGATGATCTGCTCGGCCGCCATGATGGCGCAATTGGTTTCGGCTTCCTCGGTGCTGGCGCCGAGGTGGGGGGTGAAAATCACCCCCGGCTTGCCGATGAGGTCCGGGTCCGGGAAGTCGGACACGTAGCGGCTGAGCGATCCGGAATCGAGGGCCGCGGCCACGGCCTTCGGGTCCACCACTTCATCGCGGGCGTAATTGATGAGCACCGCACCGCGCTTGACGACCTTCAGGCGCTCCTCGTTGATCAGTCCCACCGTATCCGGCAGCACGGGGACATGCAGCGAGATGAAATCCGACCGCGATAGCAGCGCATAAAGGTTTTCCATCTTGCCGACGGAGCTCGGCAGCCTCCAGGCGGCGTCGACGGAGATGGCCGGATCGTAGCCGATCACGCGCATTCCGAGCCGCAAACCCACGTCGGCCACCATGGAACCGATGGCACCGAGACCGACCACACCGAGGGTCTTGCCGGCAATCTCCCCGCCCTTGAAGCGCTTCTTCTCCGCTTCCACCTGGCGGTGCAGCTCTGCCGCGTCGCCACGACCGGCCCACTGATCCACGAAACGTACGCCGCCGATGACATCCCGGGACGCCAACAGCATGGCGGTGATCACACTCTCCTTCACCGAATTGGCGTTTGCACCCGGCGTATTGAAAACGACGATGCCGGCCCGGGTCATGGCCTCCACGGGAATGTTGTTGACGCCGGCTCCGGCCCTGGCGACGCAGCGCAGGCGAGACGTGGCGTGGGCTTCCGTGAGCTTTTCACTGCGCACGAGGATGGCGTCAGGATCGCTGATGGCCGAGCCGATTTCATAGCGATCGCGGGGAAAGCGCTCGAGGCCCTCGAGCGCAATCTGGTTCAGGGTGAGGATCTGCTGCATGGCGCGCGTTCGTCCCGTAACTGGCGTGAGTGGCATGAAGGGCGCGCCATTGTACACAGGCCGTCTTGCAGGGTACCGCCTCAGGCGGCGTTCTCTTCGCCCTGCTCGTACAGCGGAGCCGACAGAGCCTCCCAGCTGGTATCGGCATCGTCCGGCAGGCTCTCGAAGGCGAGAATGCCGAGTTCCTCGAACTTCGGCCGGATGCCGGGAGTGAGCAGACCGATGCGCTTCAAGTTGGGCACCACCCGGGTGAAGATCAGGTTGCGGAACTTCTGCCGCTCTTCGCCGCCGGTGGCCACTTCGAAGGCCTCGTCCACCGGCCAGTCGAAATGCCGGAAGACGTCGGTGGCGATCAGTCGCTCACGCATCACCACGCAGGCCTCATAGGCGAACTGGGCGCGCTCCTCGCGCTCATCAAAAGTGAGCTGCTTGACCCACTCCTCCAGGTAATTGACGCCGAAGGTGACGTGGCGGGCCTCGTCGCGGATGACCAGGTGCACCAGCTGGCGCAGCACCGGATCGGGAGTGCTGGCCTTGATGACGTTGAACGCCGCCAGCGCCAGCCCTTCGATGATGATCTGCATGCCGATGAACTTCAGGTCCCAGCGCGGATCGGTGAGGATCTTGTCCAGCAGCGCCTTCAGGCTGCGCGAAACCGGGTACATGAAGCCGATCTTGCGCTGGATGTAGGTGTTGAAGGCCTCCACGTGGCGGGCCTCGTCGAAGGTCTGGGAGCCGGCATAGAGCTTGGCATTGAACGTCGGCGCACAGGAGACGAGCTGGCTGGCCACCAGCAGCGCGCCCTGCTCGCCGTGCAGGAACTGGGACAGGGACCAGGCCTGCATGTGACGGCCGAACTCGAGCTTCTGCGCGTCCGGCATGCGCTCGAAGGGCTCGAAGCCGTTGAAGGGGCTCTGGGCACGGACCTGTTCCAGACGCAGAGCCGCGTCTGCAGCGCTGAGGGGGCCACGCTCATGCCAGTCCGGCGTCAGATCCCAGGGCACGTCCAGGGTGGCGTTCCAGTTCAATTCCTTGCCGAGTTCATAGAGCTTCTGGATGCGGTTGTCCTGGACGCTGTAATCCCAGTTGTAGGAACCGGTCAGCGGGGTCTGAAAGATCTCCGCGAGGTGCTCGATGCTGGCCGCATCCAGACGATCTTCGAGATCGTCCGAGGCAGGCGCTTCGAAATGGCTGATCTCACGAGGGGTCTGAACGTGACGGACGGACATGGCATGGGCTCCCGGGCGTGATTATGAGCATCTGCTCACCTGTCGGACAAATATATGAGCGCCCCCTCACCTTGTCAATCATTCCTCAGTCATCGCCCCGCATTCCCCGCGTATTCACCAGCCCGCATGGGCAGCTGAAACGGGTATACTGTACGGATGAGTGCTACCCATCTGCAGCGTCGCCGCGAACCCTCCCAGGCCCGGGGGCGTGAGCGCGTGCGTGCCTTGCTGCAGGCCACGGGCGAACTGCTCGAGGAGGTGGGCTACGACGCGCTGACCACCAAGGCCATCGCCGAGCGTGCCGACACCTCCATCGGTTCCTTCTACCAGTTTTTCCCGAATCGGGATGCGGCCGTCGCTCATCTCGTGGACAGCTACCGGGCGCAGATCCGCAAGTACCTGCACAGCGCCGTGCGCGAGCAGTTCAAGGGCACCCGGGCGGGCATCACGGCAGACTGGGTGGGTTCTGTGGTGGACGGTCTGTCGGCGCTCTACGCCAGCTTCCCGGGCTTCGCCGGCCTGTGGTCGGGCGGGGTCCAGGACGGGCCGCTGCGGCCCCACGCGGAACAGCTGCGGGCCGAACTGCTCGGTTCCCTGGAAGTGCTGCTCGGGGAGGCCTTTCCCGGCGTCGACCCCAGCCACCGCCATCGTTGCCTGCTGATGGTGGTGGAAACCGCCAAGAGCGTGCTCACCCGCTGCGGCACCATGGACCGCGACACCGGCGAGATGCTCCGCGAGGAGCTCAAGCACATGCTTGCGCTGTACATGGCCGCCTACTTCGAGTCCGGTTCGTCCAGCCGCTGGTCGGTGGCCGATACCGCCGTCTGAACCGGCCCGCGACCCGCCAGTTCCCCGATCAGCTTCAGCAACAGCGCCTCGCTGTCAGGCACCTCGAAGGCCGCCAGCCGTTCCCTCAGCGCATCGGTGTCCCTCAGCAGTCCGGCGAGTTCCGTCACCAGCACCTCCTCGTCCAGGTCCGCTTCCAGCACCCGTCGCGCCAGACCCTGACCCGCCGCCCAATCCGCGTTCTCGATCTGATCGCCACGGCTGGCCGCAGTCCCCAGTGGCACCAGCAGGGTCGGCTTGCAGGCCTGGATCAGTTCCAGCAGGCCGTTAGCTCCGGCCCGGGACAGCACCAGATCCGCCGCCGCCAGCAGGTCCCGATAGGGCTCGGCGACGAACTCGAACTGCGCGTAGCCTGTGGTGGCAGCTTCCGGGGCAACGTTGCCGCGACCGCAGACATGGATGATCTCGTAGTCCTGAAGCAGGCGCGGCAGGGCGGCGCGGATGCAGGCGTTCAGGGCCTGGGAACCGAGGCTGCCCCCCACCACCAGCAGCACCGGTCTGGCGCCGCTGAGCCCGGCATGGGCCAGACCCTGCTGGCGCGAACCGGCAAGCAATCCGGGGCGCAGGGGCGTGCCGGTGTAGACCACCCGTCGCGCCCCGGGAATCCGGGTATCGGGGAAATTCGTGCACACGGCGGCCACCCGGCGGGCCACCATCCGGGTGGCGAGACCCGGGGTGAAGTCCGACTCGTGGGCCAGCACCGGGAGGCCTGCCAGGCGGGCCCCGAACACCACCGGCACCGACACGAAGCCGCCTTTGGAGAACACCACGTCCGGTCGCAGCCGCCGCGCCAGACGCCAGCCTGCTGCGACGCCGGCCAGCACCCGGAACGCATCCAGCAGATTCTCGAAGGACACATAGCGCCGCAGCTTGCCGGTGGGCAGGGCGTGGTAGGGCACGCCGAGGGGCTCGATGAGCGTCCGCTCGATACCGCTTGCGGACCCGGCGTAGTGCACATCCCAGCCCGCCGCCCGCAGCCGGTCGATCAGAGCCAGATTGGGGGTGACATGACCGGCGGTACCACCGCCGGTGAACAGGATGCGCGGCGCCCTCAAGGCGTCAACCGCTGTGCCAGCAGGTCGCGCACGAAGGGCACCGTGAGTCGCCGCTGGGCCACCAGGGAGGCCAGATCGAGTTCGTCCAGCAACTCGAACAGGGCTTCGGGCCGGCGGTCGGCGCGGCTGAGGATGAAACGTGCGGTGGCCGTGGGCAGCTCCAGGCCCCGCAACCGGGCGCGGCGCTGCAGCGCCGCCAGTTTGGCGCCATCGTCGAGGGGCCGCAGCCGGAACACCGCTGCCGCCGCCAGCCGCGAAGCCAGGTCCGCCAGGGACCAGGAATGACTCAAGGGTGCTGCTGACCCTGCCGCCAGCAGCAGGCCATCGTGTTCAACGAGCCGGTTGCAGAGATCGAACAGGGCCAGTTCGGCGCCGCGATGGCCCGCGACGTGGCCGAGATCGTCCAGCGCCACCAGCCGGCAGTGCTCGAGTCCTTCCAGGACCGCGGCCGGATCCGTGAGCAGCTCCCCGGCGGGCAGGTAGATGGCCCGCAGACCCTGCCCCACCGCCGCGTGGCAGGCCGCCTGCAGCAGGTGACTGCGACCCGATCCCGCCGGACCCCAGAGCCAGCCACGGTCAGCGCCGCCTCCGATGCGTCCCTGCAACCACGCCAGCGCGGCGCCGTTGGCGCCGGGTTCGAAGGCGGCGAAGGTGGCCGCATCGCGCAGCCGCACGCCCAGAGGCAGCTGCGCACTTCGAGCGCTCACGCCCGTCACCCCCGCTGCCGCCAGCGGGCACGCCACACGGGCACGTCACCGACCAGCTCCGGCGTGGCGTCCGGTTCCAGTCGGGCTTCGAGGCGCAGCAGGTCCATCAGCCGGTCGGCCTCGGCACTGCTGTCCAGTCGCAGCAACACCGACCGGTCCTGTACCTGCACGAGCTGCACCCGGCTGACTCCGGACACGCCCGCCAGATAGCGCATCAGGCCCGCGTAGGCCGCCACATCGGCCAGCTCGTCCACCTGCACCCAGAGGGCATCCGCATCGCCGCCGAGACGCAGCGCATAGCGTGCCGTCAGGCGCGCTGCCAGCCGGTCCACCAGCAGCGCGGCCGCGGCCCGCGGCTCCGGCACCTCCAATGCCGCGGCGAAAACCTCACCACCCACTTCACCCTCCCAGTCGCCGACCCAGCGCCCGAGCGCATCCTCATACAAGCGCAGCATGAGGATGGCTTCGGGCTGGTAACGCTCCTGCAAAGGGGCCGTGGCGCCTTCGAAGCGCCCCCAGAGCTCGCTGACATCCAGCGCCAGCTGATCGTCCAGATCCATCAGCGGCACCGACAGCGGCAGCCCCCGCTCACGACCGACACGCACCAGCGTTCGGGCCACGTCTGAACGAGGGTCGAGGATGACGCGCTCTCCGCTCGGCTCCTCGCGCAGGATCAGCACCAGCACCTCCGGCCGGCGACCGGTCCAGGCCGGGATACCTGCCTCTTTCAGCAACCGCAGAATGCCATTGCGGTCCGCTTCGAGTTCCAGCAGCCAGCGCGCGTCGGGATGGGCCTCGGCCAGATCCCGGTCGCTGATGCGGGCATAGCCCGAGCGGACAAAGTGGTTCTGAGGCGCGCGCAGGGCTGCAGCCAGCTCACTGCGCCGCCCCACGTCAGGATCGCCGGTGAGGCGGATCAGCACCCGTTCCAGGGCCTCCCGCTCCGCACTGCGGCGGGCGCCGGAGCTCTGATCGGGCACCGGTACCGAGACCTGATAGGGGTCTGCCACGGCGAAGGCCGGGCCCGGCAAGGCCAGAGCCAGGAGGACCACGACCGTCGCAACCACGCCCAGGGTGACCGCCCCCATCCCGGGCATGGCGGCAACAGCGACAACGCATGGCTCTGGCAGCGCCCCCCCTGGGCCCGACCGCGTGCGGTGGGTCCGCATGCCGGCGGCGAGCTTGCGGCGCGGACACGCGCTCGCCCACGGCAGCACCTCACTCCTTCGTTTGCACATCCTGCCACGCAGGCCATGCAGCCAATCTGCTAACATATTCGGCTTCCCGACAACGCATCGCTGGCAGTCTACCCGATGCGCACCCCCGATCGCTGCACCCGGCCGCTGCAATGAAGGAGCATGGCACCTTGACGAACCCTACGGAGAGCGAACCCAAGGCCAACCATCCTCCGGGGAGTTCCGCCTCGAACCCGCTGCCGGCAGGCAGCAACGGCCTCACCTACCGGGATGCGGGCGTGGACATCGATGCCGGCGCGGAACTGATCCGGCGCATCGCCCCGGCGGCTGAACGCACCCGGCGGCCGGAAATGCTCGATGGTCTCGGCGGCTTTGCCGCCCTCACCCGGGTACCGACCCACCTGAAGGAGCCGGTCCTGGTCACCGGCACCGACGGCGTCGGCACCAAGCTCAAGCTCGCCATCGACCATGACCGCCACGACGGCGTCGGCCAGGACCTGGTGGCCATGTGCGTCAACGACGTCTTGGTGACCGGTGCCGAGCCGCTGCTGTTCCTGGATTACTTCGCCACCGCGGCGCTGGACGTGGAGGTGGCCACCCGGGTGATCACCGGCATCGCCCGCGGCTGCGAGCTGGCGGGCTGCGCCCTGGCCGGCGGTGAAACCGCGGAAATGCCCGGCTTCTACCATCGCGGCGACTACGATCTGGCCGGTTTCTGCGTCGGCGTGGTGGAGCGCAGCCGGATCATTCGCGGCACTGACCTGGCCACCGGCGACGTGCTCATCGCCCTGGCCTCGAGTGGCCCGCACGCCAACGGCTTCTCACTGATCCGCCGCGTGCTCACCGACTCGGGGATCGATCTGGCCAGGGAGAAGGAACTGCTCGAGCAACTGCTGACACCAACCCGGATCTACGTGGCCGCCGTGCAGCGCCTGCTGGCTGCAGGCATCAACGTCCACGCCATGTGTCACGTCACCGGGGGCGGTCTGCCGGAGAACCTGCCGCGCATGTTCCCCAAGGACCGGGCCGCCGACCTCGCCTGCCACGTCGACCTCGACAGCTGGACCCTGCCTGACGTCTTCGCCTGGCTGCGATCCGCCGGCGGTATAGCCGATCTCGAACTGCTGCGCACCTTCAATTGCGGCGTGGGCTTCGTCCTCTGCATCGCCGCCGAGGATGCCGACCGGGCGCTGACCGAATTGACCGAAGCCGGCGAGCATGCCTGGACGCTGGGCACCCTGGCGGTGGCCGGCACGGCCGTTGCCGGCAATTGCCTGGAGGTGCCGGGCGACGGGTCTGCACGCATCCACGGCCAGTGGGTCTGATCTGACATGAGCTGTCGGGTGGTGGTCCTGCTGTCCGGACGCGGCAGCAATCTGCAGGCGCTGCTGGCGAACATCGAGCGGCACGACATTCCTGCCGAGGTGGTGGGCGTGATCAGCAATCGTCCCGGCGCCGGCGGGTTGGCCATCGCCCGCGCAGCCGGGATCACGGCCGCCTGCATCGATCATCGGCAGTACGCGAAGGAACCGAATGCGAGAGCGCCCGATGCCGAAGCCAGTCCTCGGGCATCCTTCGAGCGGGTGCTGTCCACCACCATCGACGCGCTCGAACCGGATGTGGTGCTGCTGGCCGGCTTCATGCGCATTCTGACGCCCGAATTCGTCCGCCACTACAGTCCGCGTCTGCTCAACATCCATCCGTCGCTGCTGCCGGATCACCGTGGTCTCGACACCCATGCCCGGGCGTTGGCCCGCGGTGATCCCATTCACGGCGCCAGCGTGCACGTGGTGACTCCGGAGCTCGATGCCGGACCCGTCATCGCCCAGGTGGTGGTCCCGGTGATGACTGACGACGACCCCGAGTCGCTGGCGCAACGGGTCCAGCAGGGGGAACATCTGCTCTATCCCACTGTCCTAGCATGGTATGCAGACGGCCGGCTCGAACTCGGCGCAGAGCAAATCAGACTGGACGCCAACGTCCTGCCGGTCACAGGAATGCGCTTTGCGCTGGACGAACTGTCCGCGCTGACGCCCCGCGGCACACTCGCCCGTGGCGACGATTCGCACAGCACATGCTCGCGCGGTGACCACACACACGGTGGCCACGCCCACAGCGACCACTCGGAGGTACCATGATGCGTTTCACGCTGTCGCTGCTCCTGCTCGCAGGCTTCGCGACCGCCTCGGCCAACGCCTCGGCCAACTCCTCGGCGGGCGATGGCGCCGCGCCGGCGCCATCGAAGCCGGCCGCAGCGCAGCCCGAAGCGGCACCGACATCCGGTGGCGACCGCGCAGCGCCCAGCTGGGAACCCGGCCCCTTCAAGGCCCGTTACCGCGTCACCTACGAAGGGGTCCCGATCACCGCCACCGGTACCCGGGAACTGATTCATGGCGACAACGGCGATTTCCATTTCGCCTCCCGGGTCAGCGCGTTCATGGCCCACATGGAGGAAAGCGCCCATTTCACCCAGGATGACGACGGAACGCTGCGACCCGTGACCTACGCGGAGCGACGCAGCGGCCTGATCGGCAGCCGCAATCGGCAGCTGTCCTTCGACTGGTCCGTACCCGAACTGGTCCGCAGCGGTGATCAGCAGGCAGTCCAGCCCCTCGACGGCCTGGTTTACGACCCGGTGAGCTGGCAACTCGCGCTGCAGCGGGATCTCTCGCGCGGGGACTACAAGGTCGGCGACAGCTTCTTCTACCAAGTGAGCAGCGGCGGCGAGCCCGACGAGTACGAACTGCGGGTGATGGGCACGCCCTCTTTGAGCGTGCCCGCAGGCGACTTCAAGACGGTGCTGCTGCGCCGCGAACACGAATCCGACCGCGAAACGTGGATCTGGGTTGCACCCGAGCACGACTACCTGCTGGTGCGTCTCGAACACGTGGACGGCCGCCGCCTGACCCTGGCGCTGGAAGCCATTCTGGAGCCGTAAGCCAATCAGCTGCTCTCGTGGCGTTCAGCCTCGCTGCCTTCGCTCGACGTCATCGAGATCGGCGCATTTCGCTGCGCGAAATAGCGCTCTCCCACAAAGCGGGGGCTCTGCCACCTGCTTGTGGGAAGGCCCTAATCGCACCGCGATTGGGCCGATCTCGTCGAGCTCTGTCGAAGCCCATGCCGCTGCCTTCGCTGCACGTCATCGAGATCGGCGCATTTCGCTGCGCGAAATAGCGCTCTCCCACAGGGCG